>NZ_CP180537.1:2400000-2700000 GCF_047777955.1 Oleiharenicola sp. Vm1 | reverse complement strand
GGCGTGAGCACGACGTCGTCGATCAGAAAGGAAGCGGCGGGCGCCTTCTCGTCGGCCCCGGACAAGTCGCGTCCGCCGAACGGCCGCGAACGCGCCGCGCCGGTGCGGAACGACAAACGCTCGACGGTCGTCGTCGCCTCGGTCGGTCCGATCGCGCGCGGCGTGGCGGGGTGGCCGTTGAGGAAGAGGTCGCCGCGGTCGGAGGTCGGCTTGGGCGAGGCGTCGTAGGCGAACGCGAGCCACTCGCCGGAGCGGTAAGCGCCGTTGTCGGTCCAGACGCCCTCGTGCGAGACCCACACGCGGCCGTCCTCGGCGAGGGCGAGCAGGAGCTGGCGGTTGCCGCGGGCGTCGGTGAGCTCGATCTCGAGGCGCGCGTCGGTCTGCCGCGGCAGGATCTTGAAGGCGGCCTTCAGGCCGTGCGTCTCCGGAAAGACGCGCACGGCGCGCGCGTAATCGTAGGGATCCTCGTCGCGCAGCTCGAGCGCGTGCCCGGCGCCGCCGGCGGCGACGACGCGGACGGGCGCCCAGAGCGGGCTGTAGACGTTCCAGCCGGCGGGCAGCGCGCCGACGGCGTCGGCCTCGAAGGTGTCGGCGACGGGCGCGGCGGCGCGGCCGGTGATCGGCGTGGGGACGCGCGCGACCCAGATGTCCTCCTTGTTCACGCTGTAGGTGACCCAGGTCGCCTGCGCGTGGTCGGGCGGCGTGCCGTTGCCCTCGGCGATGGCGCGGACGTATTGCGGGCCGAGGTTCTTGAAATTGCCCGCGAAGCGCTGGTCGGGCGTCTCGCCGTGGACGGTGAGCAGCTGGGAGAAATGCTCGCCGTCGTCGCTGGTCATCACGGCGAGCGGGAAGCGCAGGCGGTTCGTCGGGTTGAGGAAAAGCGCGAAGCGGCCGTCGCCGGTGCGGGTGAGCGCGTATTTCGAGGCGTTGTTGGGCAGGTTCGTGCCGAACTGCTTTTCGGTCCACGTGCGGCCCTCGTCGCGCGAGAGGGCGACGAGCGCGTTCTTCCAGACGCCGAGCACGGCGCCGTCGGGACGGTGGACGAAGGACATCGCCTTGCCGCGGATGGTGTAGAAGCCGCTCTCGTCGAGCTGGTCCTCCTCCCACCACTGGCCCGTCATGAGCTTGTTCGCGAGCAGGGCCTCGCAGGCGGCGACGAAGCCGCGGTCGGGCGACGTGCGGTAGAGCGGGTAGGGCGGGGTGAAGTTGGCGAAGGGCTGCTTGGCGTTCAGGCGGATGAAGTAGATCGGCCCGAGCGAGCCGTCCGCGTGCACCTCGCGCACGGCGCGGCCGATGCCGGTGCCGTCGTTGGGCTCGGGCGGCTTGCCGTAGAAGGCGAGCGCGAGCAGCCGGCCGTCCGGCGCGACGTAGAAACCCATGCGCTGGTGCGCGAGCGTCGGCGTGCCGTCGGGCAGCGCGAAGGGCGGGAAGATCACGCGCGGCTCGTCCCAGCGGACGCCGTCGGCGGAGCTCGTCAGCCAGGTCGAGCCGGCGCCCTGGTGCTCGCCGACGGGGTTGCTGAGGAACTCGACGTAGAACCGGCCGCGCCACCAGGCGAGCATCGGCTGGTGGAAGTAGGTGTGGCCGAGTTTTTCCGCGTTGGCCGGGTGCGTGCGGTTGGCGCGGTAGACCTGGATGTTCTGTCCGCCGACGACCGGCCGCAGGCCGCCGTCGGCGGTGGAGGCCGCGCGTTCCGGGCCGGTGAAAACGAACGGCGGCGGCGCCGCCGGCGCGGCGGCGAGCGCGGCGGGCAGGCCGAGGAGGAGGAGCCAGCGCGGAATCATGCGGCGACGGACGCGCGGTGGCGCGCCATGCGGGCGGCGAGCTTGATCGCCTCGACGAGGCTGCGCGGATCGCCGCGGCCGGTGCCGGCGTTGGCGAAATCCGTGCCGTGCTCGACCGAGGTGCGGATGATGGGCAGGCCGAGGGTGACGTTCACCCCGCGCCAGATGCCGAGCATCTTGGCGGCGACGTGGCCCTGGTCGTGATACATCGCCACGGCGGCGTCGAACTCGCCCTGCAGCGTGCGGAAGAAAATCGTGTCGCCCGCGAACGGCCCGTGCGCGTCGAGGCCGGCGGCGCGCGCCTGGGCGACGGCGGGGGCGATGAACTTCTCCTCCTCGTCGCCGAAGAGGCCGCCTTCGCCGGCGTGGGGGTTGAGGCCGGCGACGGCGAGCCGCGGCTGCGCGATGCCGAGGCGGCGCACGGCGGCGTGCGTGAGCTGGAGGACTTTCACGATCCGCTCGGGGCGCACGCGGTCGATGGCCTGGCGGAGCGAGACGTGGGTCGAGACGTGGCTGACGCGCAGCTGGTCGGCGACGAGCATCATCGTCGCGCCCGGCGCGCCGCAGAGCTGGGCGAGCAGGCCGGTGTGGCCGTCGAAATGATGCCCGGCGGCGTTGAGCGCCGCCTTGTTGATGGCGGAAGTGACGATGGCGCCGACCTCGTCCGCGAGCGCCAGCTCCGTGGCGCGCCTGATCGATTCGTAGGCGGCCTGGCCGCACAGCGGATCGACGCGGCCGAGGTGGTGGCGGGCGGCGTCGACGTTGGCCAGATCGAGCACGGCCACGCCGTCGGCGGCGAAGGCGGGCGCGTCGGCGGCCGTCTTCACCGTGCGGATCGGCAGCGTGGTGCCGGTGTAGCGCTGGGCGCGCGCGAGCACGGCGGCGTCGCCGACGACGAGCAGCGGGCCGAGCGCGCGCACCTCGGGTTGGGCGAGGGCCTTGAGGATCAGTTCCGGGCCGGTGCCGGCCGGATCGCCGAGGGTGAGGGCGATGATCGAGCTCGAACTCATTCCGCGGCGGCGTCGATCGTGGCGAAGTGGCGGCGCAGGCTCACCGGCCAGGGATAGCTGCCGGGTTTCGTGGTGATGGCGAAGCGCGGCGCCTCGGACGGGCGCAGCGTGACGACGCCGGGTCCCCACACGTGCACGACCTCGAGGCGGTGCCAGCCGAGGGATTCGAGGACGAGCGCGGTCGTCGTGCCGCCGGCGATGAGCACGTGGCGGAAGGCCCGGGTCGGGCGCAGCCGGCGCACGAGGAGCGAGAACATGCGGTTGATCGCCTTCGAGGAGCCCTGGCCGGACTTGGGCGAGACGTGGATGAAGACGGAGACGACCTGGGTGGCGCGCAGATGCGCGAGCGCCTCCGCCGCGAGCGGGCCGGGCCGGGGAGCGCGTTCGGCTTGAGGGCGATCTGCGGGCCGGGCACGGGCGTGACCGGATCCGTCGGCGTGGCGGTGCCGCTCAGCATCAGGGTGGCCCCGAGGTCGGGGGACACGGTGCGCGTGACGCGGCGGCCGGCGCGGTGGTGGTGGAGCCACATGCGGAAGAAGTCGGCGCCGCCGGCCGGGAAGGTCTGGTTGTCCAGCCGCGAGGCCCAGAGCGAGACGTCGGCCGGGCTGCTGGCCTCGCCGACGCTGACGCCGCTGGCGGGCAGCTCCTCGGCGGTGTGGTAGCACTGGACGGGGGCGGAGCCGTCGGCGAGCAGGTGGTCGACGAGGCAGGTCTTGCGCGGGTGATGCGGCTCGCGGGCGAAGGCGGTGCGGTGCAGCGGCACGCCGGCGATGAAGTAGCGGCCGTGGTTGATGATGCGGCCGAGCGAGGGATTGCAGGGCACGAGCAGCGTGCGGGGCAGGCCGAGCACCTCCATGCACGCCTCGATCTCGGCCATGACGTTGCCGCGCAGGACGGAGTCGACCTTCTTGAAGATGCCGGCGTTCGGGATGGAGCGGAGGCGGCGGGCGAGCCGGGCGACCTTGCGGGCGGCGACGGCGGGGGTGGCGAGGCGCGTGCCGCTGTCGCAGACGATGACGTCGGCGGAGATGCCCCGGCGCGGCGGCTCGGTCAGGACGACGGCGCGTAATCCGGCTTGGTGGGCGAGGGCCGCGAGTTCGGCGGCAC
Organism: Oleiharenicola sp. Vm1; assembly: GCF_047777955.1. Classification (GTDB taxonomy): domain Bacteria; phylum Verrucomicrobiota; class Verrucomicrobiia; order Opitutales; family Opitutaceae; genus Didemnitutus. The sequence goes on along the minus strand of NZ_CP180537.1, from coordinate 2,696,099 downwards.
CCGTGAGGTCGTCGGCGATGACGATGAACGGCAGGCGAGGCATGGGATCAGGTGAGAGGGGCGAGTTGGGCGCGGAGGGCGGCGCGGGCTTCGGCGTCGAGCGGCGCCAGCGGCGGGAACATGTCTGGACCACAGAGCCCGCGCTCGGCGAGCATCGCTTTCAGCGCGGCGAGCGACTGCCCGAGCGTGCGGCCCTTCTGGTAAACGGCGCCGACGGCGTCGGAGGCCTGCTGGAGCTGTTCCGCGCGCGGCCAATCGCCGGCGCGGGCGGCGGCGTAGAGCTGGGCGGCGAGGTCGGGGCGGTAGTTGCCGGAGCTCGGGACGAAACCGCGGAAGCCGAGCCGCAGCGCCGCGGCGCTGTGGGCGGCCGCGCCCATGAAGAGCGCGAAGTCGGCGCGGGCGGCGAAGCGCTCCGCCAGCGCCTCCTTGCGTCCGGGCGCGCTCTCGGAATCCTTCAGGCCGATCACGTTCGCGCGCGCGCTGACCGCCTCGATCACCTCGAGGGGAATCGACATGCCGACGGTGGCGGGGATGTTGTAGAGATAGACCGGACCGGGCGTCGCGTCGGCGAGCTGCTCGAAGTAGCGGCGCATCTCGGCCGGCTCGAGCTTGAAGTAGTTCGGCAGCATCGCGACGACGGCGTCGGCTCCCTGGCGCAGGTGCTCGCGCGCGAGCGCAACGCTGTCGGCGAGGCAATTGTGCGCGACGCACGCGAAGACCGGGACGCGGCCGGCTGCGACGCGCACGGCGATCTCGACGAAGCGGCGGCGCACCGCGTCGGGCAGTGAGGCGACCTCGCCGGTGGTGCCGGCGACGAGCAGGCCGCAGCCGGAGGCGGCGACGTGGGCGACGAGCCGCTCGGCGCCCGCCTCGTCGAGGCGTCCGTCCGCCGTGGCCGGGGTGACCAGGGGCACGATGACGCCGTGGTGCGGGGCGGTTTTCATGCGCGATAGGCGGCTTGGTAGATGGCGATGGCGTCGTCGCGCGAGACCGGACGCGGGTTGTTTTTCAGGAGGCGCGTGACGAGCAGGCCCGCCTCGGCGAGCTGGGGCAGGCGGGCGAGGGGGATGTTGTGGCGCTCGAGGCCCAGCGGCACGCGGCACGCCGCGAGCAGCGCGCGGAGCCGCTCGGGGAGCTGCGCGGCGGTGCGACGGTCGTCGCCGAGGTCCGGCGCGCCGAGGGCGCGGGCGAGGGCGGCGTGGCGTTCGGGCAGGGCCGAGCAGTTGAAGGCGACGACGTGCGGCAGCATCAGCGCGATCGACAGGCCGTGCGGCAGGTGGTGCTCGCCGCCGAGCGGGTAGGCGAGGGCGTGCACGCCGTTGGTGTTGACCGGGCCGAGGCAGAGCCCGCCGTAGAGGCTGCCGAGGGCGACGGCCGAGCGCGCGGCCAGGTCGTGGCCGTCGGCCACGGCGCGCGGCAGGTGCGTCGCGATCAGCCGGACGCCCTCGAGCGCGTGGAGGTCGACGACCGGGTGGGCGGAGAGATTGGCGTAGGCCTCGAGGCAGTGCGCCAGCGCGTCGATGCCGGTCGTGGCCGTGAGCGCCGGCGGCAGCGAGCGCATGAGCTCGGGGTCGACGATGGCGATGTCGGGCACGAGTGCGGGGCTGATGACGGCCTTCTTGGCCTGCGCGGCCTCGTCGAGCAGGAGGGCGTTGGGCGAGACCTCGCTGCCGGTCCCGGCGGTGGTCGGCAGGCAGGCGAGCGCGGTGCGGCGGGCGGTGACGAGGCCGGAGCCGAAGAACTGCGCGACCGGCTCGTCGCGGTCGTGCAGCGCGGCGGCGAGCTTGGCGACGTCGAGCACGCTGCCGCCGCCGAGCGCGTAGACGACGTCCGGGCGGGCGGCGCGGGTGCGGCGGCGCAGCGCCTCGCACGAGGCGACGGTGGGCTCGGCCGGGGGCTCGAGGATCACCTCGGTCGGGATGCCGGCCGTCGCGAGCGTTTGCGCCACCGTCTCAGCGGCGGCGGTGAGGGCGGCGGTGCTGATGACGACGGCGCGGCGATGGACGCCGCGGGAAAATTCCAGGACTGCCGGCGCGGCACCGCCGGCGCCGAAGGCGATGCGCGCGGGTTGGAGCAGGGTGATGGGCCGGGGCGTGCTCATGGCATGGCGCGCCGCGCAACGCGCAGCGCGCCGGCGAGGGCGGAACGAGTGGGGTGGTGGCGACGCATGGCAGGCCCGTTTCGTTGCGCGAAGCGGGCCCCGCTATCCAGTGACGGCGATTTTTTCGATGGCAATGGCGGAACATGGCCGCGCCGCGGGTGGAAAAAAGTCCGCGGCGCGGACGGCGCGGGAGCGGCGGCGGACCGGGCCGCGCGGGCGGTTGCGTTAATCGCTGGTTCAACGGTGTTCCGAGGGACGGGGGGGCGGAGGGCGTGAAATCGCCCGCCGGACGGGGCGCGGACGGGCATTATGATTCCGAAAGAAATATTCCTGCCACCGGGAGTAATTCCGGGCCGGTTTCGCTAGGATGCTGCGTTCAGCTTCCGGCCTCCGGCCTGCGGCGGCACGCGTCTGGACATCGCGGATGAAATCGAGACGCTCTGCCGCACGTCTGAGACCGTGTCCCTTTCGCTGTGTTACCCTCGATGTCACCCCGTCGCCTGTTGTTCGTTGCCCTGCTCGCGGCCTGCCCGCCCGTGGTTGCGCGCGCCGCGCCGGTCGCCGAGGTGATCGCCTCGCACGTCGCGCGCTTCAACGCGATGGAGGACGAGGGCGTGGTCAACGCTGTGCCGAACGCGGCGAGCGCGGACTGGCTGCAGGCCAACGTGCCGGCGTTCACCTGCGCGGACGCGGAGGTCGAGGAGATCTACTGGTTCCGCTGGTGGTCGCTGCGCAAGCACCTGAAGCGCGACGAGGCGAGCGGCCGCTGGGTCTTCACCGAGTTCATCACCAAGCCGCGCCCGATCAGCAGCGCGCTGGGGCATCATTTGATGGAGTTGCGGTGGTTGCGGGAGCAAGGCTTCGCGGACGATTACGTGCAGTATTGGCTGCATGGGAGTAACAGCCGCCCGCAGCCGCATCTGCACAAATATTCGCAGTGGCTCGCCTACGCCGTGTGGCAGCGGGCGCTCGTGACCGGCGACATGAAGGGCGCCGGTGCGCTGCTCGACGACCTGGTGTCCGATTATCGCGCGTGGGAGAAGGAAAACGGCCGCCCGGACGGGCTCTTCTGGCAATACGACGTCCGCGACGCGATGGAGGAGTCGATCAGCGGCGGCCGCAAGGTGAAGAACGTGCGTCCGACGATCAGCTGCTACATGGCCGGCAACGCCGCCGCCATCGCCGCGCTGGCGCGCGCGGCCGGCCGGACGGACGTGGCGGACGAGTTCGCGGCCAAGGCCGCGCGGCTGCGCCGGCTCGTGCTCGACACGCTCTGGGATCCGGAGCGGGCCTTCTTCACCTCCCGCACGGAGGCGCTGGAGCGCATCCCGGTGCGCGAGGCGATCGGCTTCATTCCCTGGTATTTTCACCTGCCCGAGCCCGGGCGCGGCTACGAGGTGGCGTGGAAGCAGCTCACCGACGAGCACGGCTTCAAGGCCCCGGCGGGTCTCACGACCGCGGAGCGGCGCGATCCGACTTTCCGCACGCGCGGCATCCGCACCTGCGAGTGGGACGGCGCCGTGTGGCCCTTCGCGACGGCGCAGACGCTCACCGCGCTGGCGAACGTGCTGCGCGATTACCCGCAGGACGCGGTGACGGCGCGCGATTATTTCGCGGCGTTCATGACCTATGTGCGGAGCCAGCGCTACGACGGCCGCCCCTACATCGGCGAGTATCTCGACGAGAAGACCGGCGAGTGGATCATGGGCGCGAACCCGCGCAGCCGCTTCTACAACCACTCGACCTTCGCCGACCTGCTCATCGCCGATCTGATCGGGCTGCGGCCGCGAGCGGACAACGTGGTCGAGGTCGCGCCGCTGCTGCCGGCGGACGCCTGGGCGTGGTTCCGTCTCGAGCGCGTGCGCTATCACGGTCACGAGCTCGCGCTCGAGTGGGACCGCGACGGCCGCCGCTTCGGGATCCGCGGCTTCCGCCTCTTCGTGGATGGCCAACTGGCCGCCAGTGCTCCATCTCTCACCCCGCTGACGGCTTCGCTGCCTGCTCCATGATGCCCGCTCCTCGCTCTCCGTTGTTCGCCCGGCGCCTCGCGGCGCTGCTGCTGGCGCTGCCGGCGGTGCTGCTCGGCGTGCAAAGTCCTCCCGTGGTGCGCGCGCAGGCGGGAAAACTCGACTACGTCGCCGCCGCCAACGGCGACCGCCTGCCGGACTTCTCCGCCGCGGGCTATGCCGGCGGCGGCACCGCGCTCCCGCGGGTGCCGGCCGTGATCGCCGTTTCGCCACAGGCGGGCGACGCCACGGCGGCGATCCAGGCGGCGCTCGACGAGGTCGCGCGCCGCGAACCCGACGCTCATGGCTTTCGCGGCGCGGTGCTGCTGTTGCCCGGACGCTACGAGCTGAGCGGCCGGCTCGCGATCCGCGCGGGCGGTGTCGTGCTGCGCGGGGCGGGCGAGCAGACCGTGCTCGTGGCGGCGGGGACGGACCGCCGCGCCCTGATCGCGGCGCGCGGCCAGGAGCGGAGCGAGACCGGACACGTCCGCGTCGTGACGGACGAGCGCGCGCCCGTCGGCGCGACGAAGCTGACGCTCGACGACGCTCGCGGCCTGGCCGCGGGCGATATCGTCCGGATCACGCGTCCCGCCACGCCTGCGTGGGTGCACGCGCTCGGCATGGACGTCGCGCCGGGCCGGCAGCAATTCGCCTGGAAGCCCGCGGCAATGTCCGTGCGCTGGACGCGGACGATCGTGGCCGTCGAGGGCCAGGTCGTGACGCTGGACGCGCCGATGACCACGGCGCTGGAGAAAAAGTTCGGCGGCGCCACGCTCGCAGCGCTCGGAGCGCCGGGCCCGCTGCGGCAGGTCGGCGTGGAAAACCTGCGTTGCGAATCGGCCTTCGATGCCGCTAACCCGCTCGATGAGCAGCACGCCTGGGAGGCGGTGTTCTTCGAGCACGTCGAGGACGGCTGGATCGCGAACGTCACGGCGGCGCACTTCGCCGGTTCGGCGTTCAACCTCGGTCCCGGCAGCCGGCGCGTGACGGTGCAGGACTGCGCCTCGGTCGCGCCCGTGTCCGAGCTCGGCGGCTATCGCCGGCACACCTTTCACACCCGCGGCGAGCAGACGCTGTTCCTGCGCTGTCGCGCGGAGGACGGGCGCAACGACTTCACGGTCGGCTATCTCGCCGGCGGACCGAACGTGTTTCTGGAGTGCCGCGCCGAACGCAGCCGCGGCTTCAGCGGCTCGGTGGGCAGCTGGGCGTCGGGCATCCTCTTCGACAACGTCACCCTCGACGGCGGCACGCTGGAGCTGAACAACCGCGAGACGTGGAACCAGGGCGTCGGCTGGGCGGCGGCGAACTCGATGCTCTGGCAGTGCTCCGCCCCGGTCGTGATCTGCCGTCAGCCGCCGACGGCGCAGAACTGGGCCGATGGCGTCTGGGGGCAGTTCGTCGGCGACGGCCATTGGAGCCAGGTGAACGAGTTCATCAAGCCCGAGAGCCTGTATCGCGCGCAGCTGGAGGCGCGGCTGGGCCCCGCTGCGCTTGGCGCGCTCGAGCCGCGCGCTTTTGCTGTTGATGATGTAGGGCGGGGTCTCCCGACCCCGCCTGCTCGCGCCGCCGCTCTGGCGGGATCGGGAGACCCCGCCCTACAATCGTCCAACGCGGGCCGGCCGCTCGCGCTGACGCACGGCGTCCTCACCGTCGGCGGCGCGCGCCTGAGCGGACGCGAGGAGGACATCTCCTGGTGGCGCGGCTACCTCTACGCGGGCGCGGAGCCGGCCCAGCCCGCGCTCACCCGCTTCGTGCCGGGGATGCACGGTCCCTGTTTCACGGACGATCTCGACGAGCTGACCGACGCGATGGCGGCGAAGCGGCAGGTCGTGTTGCGGCATCACTACGGCCTCTGGTATGAGCGCCGCCGCATGGACCACGAGCGGATGCGCCGGCCCGATGGCGACGTCTGGCCGCCGTTCTTCGAGCAGCCGTTCGCGCGCAGCGGGCAGGGGAGCGCGTGGGACGGGCTCAGCCGCTACGACCTGACGAAATACAACGCCTGGTATTTCGCGCGGCTGCGGGAGTTCGCCGGGCTGGCGCGCCAGAAGGGCCTCGTGCTGGTGAACGAGATGTATTTCCAGCACAACATCCTCGAGGCCGGTGCCCACTGGGTTGATTCGCCGTGGCGCCCGGCGAACAACATCAACGGCACGCGCTTCACCGAGCCGCCGCCCTTTGCCGGCGACACGGTCAAGATGGCGGCGGAGTTCTACGACCTCTCCGATCCGGCCTACCGCGCGCTGCACCGCGCCTACATCCGGCAGTGCCTCGCCAATCTCGCCGACGAGCCGAACGTCATCCACACCCTCGGCGCCGAGAACAGCGGCCCGCTGCATTTCATGCAGTTCTGGCTCGATGTCGTGGCGGAGTGGGAGGCCGAGACCGGCCGGCATCCGCTCATCGCACTCAGCGCCTGCAAGGACGTGCAGGACGCGATCCTCGCCGATCCGCGGCGTGCGGCGGTGGTCGACGTGATCGATTTCACCTACTGGTTCCGCACCGAGCGCGGCGACGAGTTCGCGCCGCGCGGCGGCACGGATCTGGCGCCGCGCCAGCACCAGCGCCTGTGGAAGGGCGGCCGGCCCAGCGCGAAGTCCATCGCCGGCATGGCGGCCGAGTATCGCGCCCGTTTCCCCGGCAAAGCCATCCTCACCGGCCTGCCCGAGGCCGGCGACGTGCAACCTTGAATCGTCTTGAATCCATGAAAGCCATCCGTTCGTCCCTCCTTTGCCTTGTCGCCGTGCTGCTCGGCGCGTTGCCGGTCCGGGCCGAGGCGCCCGTCTCCGTCGAGAAATGGGGCGTCTTCGAGCTCACGCTCAAGGGGCCGGACGAGGGCAATCCCTTCGTCGACGTCCGCCTCAGCGCGGTGTTCACCAACGGCGCCACGACCCTCGAGGTGCCGGGTTTCTACGACGGCGACGGCGTCTACAAGGTTCGCTTCATGCCCGGCGCCGTCGGCGAGTGGCGCTACGAGACCAAGAGCAACCGCTGGCCGCTGACCGGCAAGATCGGCTCCTTCACCGCTACGCCGCCGGCGAAGGGCAACCACGGTCCGGTGCGCGTGGCGAACACCTTCCACTTCGCCTACGCGGACGGCACGCCGTTCAAGCAGATCGGCACCACGATCTACAACTGGACCGACACGCCGGAGGAGGTCCAGGAGCAGACGCTGCGGACGCTCGCCGCCGCGCCCTTCAACAAGGCGCGCATGCTCCTCACGCCGCAGCCGAATCCGTTCCAGGGCAAGTTCGCCCCGCCGCGCTGGCCGTTCGCCGGCACGCCGCCGCACGGCTGGGACTACACGCGCTTCAACCCGGAGTATTTCCGCCACTACGAGCAGCGCCTCGCGCAGCTGCGCGACCTCGGCATCGAGGCCGACGTGATCCTCTTCAATCCCTACGGCAAATGGGGCTTCGAGACGATGGACGCCGCCTCCAACGAGCGCTTCGTGCGCTACGTCGTCGCGCGCTTCAGCGCCTACCGCAACCTCTGGTGGTCGCTGGCCAACGAATACGACTTCCTCCGCACCAAGACCGAGCCGGAGTGGGACCGCCTCGGCGCGCTGGTGCAGGCCTGCGATCCCTACGGCCACCTTCGCTCCATCCACAACGGCACGCTGCTCTACGACAACAACAAGCCCTGGGTCACCCACGCCTCGATCCAGAACGGCGCCGCCGTCGAGGAGCCCGGGCGCGCCGAGATGTATCGCGGCGTCTGGCGCAAGCCGGTCGTCTACGACGAGGTCAAATACGAGGGCCAGAGCCCGTATCGCTGGGGCCAGCTCAGCGGCGAGGAAATGGTGCACCGCTTCTGGTGCGGCACGGTGGCCGGCACCTACGTCGGCCACGGCGATTACTTCCTCGTCAACGAGGACACCTGGACGTCGTTCGGCGGCACGCTGAAAGGCCAGAGCGCGCCGCGCCTGGCGTTCCTGCGCCGGGTGCTCGAGGACGGCCCGCCGCAGGGCATCGATCCGATCGACAAGTGGCAGGACCCGAACACCGCCGGCGTGCCCGCCACCTATTACCTGACCTATTTCGGCCGCGCGCAGCCGACCGAGTGGGAGTTCAAACTCTTCCGCAACGGCGTGGTCGACGGCCAGCGCTACCGCGTCGAGGTGATCGACACCTGGGCCATGACCATCACGCCGGTCGCGGGTGAGTTCGTGACCAAGAAGCTCGACGCTTATCACTTCGTCGATGCCCAGGGCCGGAAGGTTCCGCTGCCCGGCAAGCCCGGCATGGCGGTGCGCGTGCGCCGCATCGGCGCCGACGGCCAGCCGGTGAAACTCGAACTCCTGCTCGAGGGCTCCTGATGCAACGGCTCTTCCTCCACCGGCCGGCCTGGCTGGCTCTGTTGCTGGTGTTCGCCGCGCCGCTGCGCGCGGCGGAGGCGGCTTTGCCCGCGACCTGCTACCTCTTCGCCTATTTCTACCACGACCAGGAGGCGGAGGGCTTCCGCCTGGCGTGGAGCCGCGACGGCTACGCCTTCGCCATGCTCAACGCGGGCCGGCCGCTGCTCACACCCACCGCCGGCGAGAAGAAGCTCATGCGCGACCCGTGCCTCTACCGCGGGCCCGACGGCACCTGGCACCTCGTCTGGACGACCGGCTGGACCGGACGCGACATCGGCTACGCGTCGTCGCTGGACCTCGTGCACTGGTCGGAGCAGAAGACGCTGCCGGTCATGGCCCACGAGCCCCAGGCGCAGAATTGCTGGGCGCCGGAGATCGTCTGGGACGACGCGCGCCAGCGCTACCTGATCTTCTGGTCCACGACGATCCTGGGGAAATTCCGCGAGACGGAGCTGTCCAACACCCGCCCCGAGCGCAACCACCGCATCTACGCCACGACCACGACGGACTTCGCGACCTTCGCGCCGACGCGGCTGCTCTACGACGGCGGCTTCAACGTCATCGATGCGAACCTCCTCCGCGACGACGACGGCCGCTGGCTGATGTTCGTGAAGAACGAGACCGTGCAGCCGAAGACGGAGAAGAACATCCGGATGATCCGCGGCGAGACCGCGGAGGGGCCGTGGAGCGAGGCCTCGCCCGCGTTGACCGGCGACTACTGGGCCGAGGGCCCGACGTCGATCAAGGTCGATGGCGAGTATCGCGTCTATTTCGACAAGCACCGGCTCGACGCCATCGGGCTGGTGCGTTCGCGCGATCTCCGGCACTGGGAGGACGTGAGCGACCGGATCAAGATGCCGGCGCACGCGCGCCACGGCTGCATCGTGGCCGTCTCGCGCGCGGAGATGGAACGCCTGCTCGCCGCCTGGCCGGCGGCGCAACCCTGACGTCATGCCCGCGCACCGGAACTACAAGTGGGCGGTCGTGGGCATGCTGTGGTTCGTCTGCTTCTTCAACTACGCGGACCGCCAGGCGATCTTCTCGGTCTTTCCCCGCCTGAAGGGCGAGTTCGGATTCGACGCCGTGCAGCTCGGCCTGATCGGCTCGGCCTTCGCCTGGGTCTACGCCGCCGGCGCGCCCTTTGCGGGCTTCATCGCCGACCGGGTTTCGCGCAAGATCCTCATCCTCGGCGGCTGCGTGTTCTGGAGCGGCGTGACGATGTTCACCGGCGCCTGCGGCCAGCTCTGGCAATTCGTCGGCGTGCGCGCGCTCGAGGGATTCGGCGAGACCTTCTATTTTCCCGCGACGATGTCGCTGCTCAGCGACTACCACGACCGCAGCACGCGTTCGCGGGCGATGTCGTTCCACCAGTCGAGCGTCTACGCCGGCACGATCGGCGGCAGCTGGCTCGGCGCCTGGTTCGCGGAAACGATGGGCTGGCGGGTGGGTTTCTACTTCTTCGGCGGCGCCGGGATCCTGCTGGCGTTCGTGCTGTGGCGGTTCCTGCGCGAGCCGGCGCGCGGCGAGGCGGAGGCGGCGCCGGCGGAGCCGAACGTGGCGCCGATGAGCGTGCGCGAGGCGCTCGGCGGCATCTTCTTCCGCAAGCCGACGGCCGTCCTGCTCATGCTGGCGTTCCTCGGTGCGAATCTCGTGGCCACGGTCTTTCTCGCGTGGACGCCGACGTTCCTGACGGAAAAATTCCAGTTCCGGCTCACGACCGCGGGCCTGTCCGGCTCGGTGTTCATCCACCTCGCCAGCGCGCTGAGCGTCCCGATTGGCGGCTGGCTGGCCGACCGACTGTCGCGGCGGCTCGCGGGCGGACGCATCCTCGTCCAGGCGATCGGGCTGCTGGTCGGCGCCGGATTCGTGGCCGTGGTCGGCCTGACGACCGACGTGCGCACGCTGCTGGTCGCGATGACGATCTTTGGCCTCTGCAAGGGGCTCTACGACGCCAACATCTTCGCCGCGCTCTACGACGTGGTGGAGCCGCGCGCGCGGGCGACGGCCGCGGGCATCATGAACACCGTGGGCTGGGGCGGCGGCGCGCTCGGGCCGATCGCGGTGGGACTGGCGACGAAATACGGCCGCCACGCGCGCGACATCGACAACATGAGCGAGGCGATCGCCTTCGGCGGCGCGGTCTACATCGTCAGTGCCGCGCTGCTGCTGGTCGCGGTCTTCGTTTTCGCCCGGCGCGACGTGCCGCTCGCCCCGGCCTCCTGACTTATGCGCATCCTGATCCTGTTGCTCAGCCTCGGTCTCGCGTCGCTCGCGGCGGCGCCGTCCGACGCGATCGTCCAAGCGGAGTTCATTTTCGAAAAGGCCCCGTATCCGTCCTGCCACGCCTCGACGATCGTCGAGGTGGCGCCGGGGCACCTGGTGGCGGCGTGGTTCGGCGGCACGAAGGAGCGCGCGCCCGACGTGGGCATCTGGGCCGCCCACCGCATCGACGGCCGTTGGACCGAGGCGGTCGAGGTCGCGAACGGCCGGCAGCCGGACGGCCGGCGCGAGCCGACGTGGAATCCCGTGCTCTTCGCGCCGGCGGGCGCGCCGTTGTTCCTCTTCTACAAGGTCGGCCCGTCGCCCTCGAAGTGGTGGGGCATGGTCACGACCTCGGTCGACGGCGGCCAAACCTGGAGCCCACCCGCGCGCCTGCCCGACGGCATCCTCGGCCCGATCAAGAACAAGCCGGTCGTGCTCGCCGACGGCACCTGGCTCTCGCCCTCGAGCACCGAGGGCAACAAGGAGGGCTGGCTCGTGCATTTCGAGCTTTCGCGCGATCGCGGCCAAACCTGGGAGCGCACGAAGCCCGTGCCGCAGGGCCCGCATTTCGACGCCATCCAGCCGAGCGTGCTCTTTCACCCGGACGGACGCCTGCAGGCGGTCGCGCGCACCCGCCAGGGCGTGAACGCGCAGACCTGGTCCAAGGACGGCGGCCGAACCTGGTCCGCGCTCACCGCGATCGATTTGCCGAACCCCAACTCCGGCACCGACGCGGTCACGCTCGCCGACGGCCGGCAGCTGCTCGTCTACAACCACAGCGGCCATCGCGCCGCCGAGGCCAAGGGCGACCGCTGGCCGCTCGACGTCGCGATTTCGAAGGACGGCGTGCACTGGGAGCGCGTGCTGACGCTCGAGACCGCGCCGAACAAGGCCGGCTACGCCTACCCGGCGGTGATCCAGGCGCGCGACGGCCTCGTCCACATCACCTACACCTGGGACCGCACGCGCATCAAACACGTGGTGCTCGATCCGGCGAAACTCTGATGAAACGGCTCGTTCTTTTCCTCTTGGCCGCGTGCGCCCTCGACGCCGTGGCTGCGTTGCAGGTCATGGACCTGAAATGCGAGAGCGCGGTCGCGCCACTGGGCATCGACGTGTCGGCGCCGCGACTGAGCTGGCAGCTGCGCGACGACGCGCGCGGATCGCGCCAGACCGCCTGGCAGGTGCTCGTGGCGTCGACGCGTGAGCAACTCGCGGCCGATCGCGGCGACCTCTGGGACAGCGGCCGCGTGGCGTCCGACCAGACGGCGTGGATCGCCTACGCCGGACGTCCGCTCGCGAGCTCGCAACGGGTGTTCTGGAAGGTGCGCGTCTGGGATGGCGCCGGCGCGGCGACGCCGTGGAGCGCGCCGGCGGAGTGGACGATGGGGCTCCTGCGCGCGGAGGACTGGCACGCGCAGTGGATCGAGGCGGCGCCGAATGCCGAAGGAGCGCTGCTCCGGCGCGAGTTCGCCGTGAAGCCCGGCCTGCAGCGCGCGCTGCTGCACGTCACCGGGCTCGGGCAATACGAGGCCTTTCTCAACGGCGCCAAGGTCGGCGCGGATCTGCTCGCGCCGGGTTGGACCGACTATCGCGACACGGTGCTCTACGACACGCACGACGTCACGGCGCAGCTCGCCGCCGGCGCCAACGCCATCGGGCTCGCGCTCGGGCGCGGCATGTATCACGTCGAGCGCAAGGACGGCCGCTTCGCGAAGTTCACCAGCCACTACGGCGAACTCCGCGCCATCGCCCAGCTGCGGCTCGAGTATGCCGACGGCACGGTGGAGTTCGTCGGCACCGACGGGAGCTGGCGCACGCAGCCGGGCCCGATCACCTGGTCGAGCAGCTACGGCGGCGAGGATTACGATGCCCGCCGGCTGCCGGCGGGCTGGGATCGCGTCGGCGCCGCGCCGGAAGGCTGGACGCCGGTGAAGATCGCGACGGCGCCGCTGGGCGCCTTGCGCGGCGCCGCGCACGCCAACGAGCCGCTGCGCGCCATCGAGACGCGCGAGCCGGTCAGCGTGCGGACGCTGGCGGACGGCGCGGTGTTGTTCGATTTCGGGCAGAACACGTCCTTCATGCCGCGCCTGACCGTGAGCGGGCCGGCCGGCGCGACGGTGCGCCTGGTGCCCGGGGAGGTCGTGAAGGACGACGGCAGCATCGAGCGCGGCACGATGGGCGGCGCGCACCGCGGCAGCGCGTGGTGGCAATACACGAAGGCGACGGACGGCACCGAGACCTGGTTCCCGCAGTTCTACTACGTGGGCTCGCGCTACGTGCGGGCGGAGCTGATTCCGGCGCGGCCGGGCGGCGCTGCGCCGAGGATCGACCGGCTGCAGATGGTGATCGTGCGTGCGGCCGTCGAGCCGGCGGGCGAGTTCGCCACCTCGAACCCATTGCTGAACCGCATCCGCGGCCTCGTGCGCTGGGCGCAGGCGTCTAATCTCGTCTCGATCCTGACCGACTGCCCGCACCGCGAGAAACTCGGCTGGATCGAGCAGTTCCACCTCAACGGTCCGTCGATCCGCCACGAGTTCGACGTCACGCGGACCTACGCGAAGGCCATGCGCGACATGGCGGAGGCGCAGCTGCCCGACGGCCTGGTGCCGAACATCGCGCCCGAATACGTCGAGTTCAAGGGCGGCTTCCGCAACGCGGCGGAGTGGGGCGCGGCGTTTTTCCTCGTGCCGTGGCAGCAGCGCGAGTTCACCGGCGACGAAGCGCTGCTGCGCGACTACTATCCGGCGATGCAGCGCTACTTCGCGTTCCTCGAATCCCGGGCGGACCACGACATCCTGAGCGACGGGCTGGGCGACTGGTATGACTACGCGCTGAACAGCGGCAAGCGGGCCAACCTCACGCCGCCGCCGATCACCGCCACGGCGTTCTTCTACGAGGACGCGCGCACGCTGGCCCGGACGGCGGCGCTGCTCGGCCACGCCGACGACGCCGCGCGCTACACCCGGCGCGCGACGGAGATCCGCCGCGCCTACATCGCGAAGTTCCGCCGCGCCGACGGCCTCTACGGCACGGCCTCGCAGGCCGCGCTCTGCATCCCGCTCGCGCTCGGCCTCGTCGAGGAGAGCGACCGGCCGGCCGTGCTGGCCGCGCTGATCCGGGACGTCGAGGACAAGGGCTACGCCAGCGCGGGCGACATCGGTTTCCGCTACCTCCTGCTCGCGCTGGCCCAGGCCGGGCGCGACGACGTGATCTACCGGCTGATCAACCAGGACGAGAAGCCCGGCTACGGCTACCAGCTCAAGCTCGGCGCCACGGCGCTGACCGAATCGTGGCACGCCTCGCTCGGCGCGTCGCACAATCACTTCATGCTCGGCCAGGTGATCGAGTGGTTCTACCAGCGCGTGGCCGGCATCGCGCCCGATCCCGAACGACCGGGCTTCCGGCATGCCGTCGTCCGTCCGCAGCCCGTCGGGGATCTGACCTGGGCCGAGGCGACGCAGCGCACGGTGGCCGGCGAGTATCGCGTGCGCTGGGAGCGCGGGAGCGGGAAGTTCGCGCTGCACGTGACCGTTCCCGCCAACGCCACGGCGACGGTCCATCTGCCGACGCGGGACGTCGCCGCGATTCGCGAGAGTGGCGCGCCGCTCGCCGCTGCGGCCGGGGTAAAATTCGTTCGCATCGACGGAGACCGTGCGGTTATCGAGGTGGGGTCGGGCGTCTACTCCTTCGAAACCCCATGGTGAAGCTCCTTGCCGTCCTGCTCGTGTCTGCGGCTGCCGCGTCGGCGTCGGTCGATTGGCTGCCGCCCGGCCTGCCCGCGCCGGCGGCGGAAGGGCCGACCCTGTGCGTGCGCGCCTACCTCACGCCCGAGCAGGGCGACGCCGTGCTGCGGGCGGCGGCGAGGCAGTTCGACACGCGCGCGGCGTGGACGGCCTACGCGGAGCTGACGCGCCGCAAGATCCAGGAAGGCGCCGGCCTCGCGCCCTGGCCGAAGCGCACGCCCCTCAACGCCATGGTCAGCGAGCCGCGCGCCCACGACGGCTACACGGTGCAGAACGTGATGTTCGAGCCGCTGCCGGGCGTCTATGCCTGCGGCAATCTCTACCGGCCGCTGCGGCCGGCCCGGCGCGTCCCCGCGGTGCTGACCACCCACGGTCACACCCCGGGCGTCGACACGCCGGCGGACTGGGCCCGGCACGGGCGGTTCCACGAAAGCGTGCAGCGCCGGGCGGCGACGCTGGCGCGGATGGGCGCCGTGGTGTTGTCGATCGACATGTTCGGCTACGGCGACTCGCTGGTGCAGTTCGGGGCGTCGGCGCACCGGCGGCCGTTTGCCTTGACGATGCAGCTGTGGACCAACCTGCGCGCGATCGACTTCCTGGCGTCGCTGCGCGGCGTGGACAAGACGCGCCTCGCCGTGACGGGCGAGTCGGGCGGCGCGACGGAGGCCTTGCTGCTGACGGCGCTCGAGCCGCGGGTGGCGGCGACCGTGCCCGTCGTGATGGTGTCGTCGTATTTTTCGGCGGCTGTCCGTGCGAGAGCGGCCTGCCGATCCACCGCAGCGCGGAGCACTTCGCGAGCAACGCCCTGATCGCCGCGCTGGCCGCCCCGCGGCCAATGCTCGTCGTCTCCGACGGCGGCGACTGGACCCAGGCCACGGCCACGAGCGAGTTTCCCTTTCTCCAGCACGTCTACCGCCTCTACGACGCGGAGGACAAGGTGGCCAACGTCCATCTCGCCACGGAAGGGCACGACTACGGACCGTCGAAGCGCGCGGCGATGTATCGTTTCCTCGCGCGCGAGCTCGGACTGAAGGAGGATTGCGACGAGTCGCACGTCGCGCTCGAGTCGCCGGACGCCATGCGGGTCTTCAAGACCGCCGACGAGCTCCCCACGAACGCCCTGCACACGCCCGAGGCCGCCGAAGCGGCCCTGCGGGAACTTCAGCGCTGATCAGCCAGCGAGGCATTGATGGTTGCGGTCTGCCCGACCGCGAGGGTGAGACGCGACTCGCGGCCGGCGTGGCGGAGGACGAGCGGGCGCCCGAGCGTGGAGCGCACCGTGGCGGTGGTGAGTTTTCCCTCGTGCCAGGCGAGGTCGACGGTGAAGCCGTCGCGGGCGCGGAGGCCGTGGACGGAGCCGGTGGGCCAGGTCCGCGGCAGAGCGGGGAGCAGGTCGAGGATCACGGTGCCGTCGTCGGTGCGCTGGTGGCTCTGCAGGAGCATCTCGACGATGCCGGCGGTGGCGCCGAAGTTGCCGTCGATCTGGAACGGGCCGCAGAGATCGAAGAGGTTCGGGAGCGTGCGCTTGGCGAGCAGGAGCGAGAGCTGGCGGTAGGCCATGTCGCCGTCGCCGACGCGGGCCCAGAGCGGAATGCGCCAGGCGTAGCTCCAGCCGGTGCTGCCGTCGCCGCGCCAGGCGAGGAGTTTCTTCGCCGCGGCGTAGATGTCGGCGTGCGCCGGGGTGAATCCGTCGCCCGGGTAAAGGTCCCAGAGCGGGGACATGTGGCGGTGGTTGTTGTTCGGCACGTCGACGTCGTCGAGCCACTCCTGGAGCTGGCCGTGTTGGCCGATCAGGTCGGGCGGGAGCTGTTTCAGTTTCGCGTCGAGCTCGGCGGCGAAGGCGGCGTCGCGACCGAGCAGTCGCGCGGCGTCGCGCGTGGTGCGCCAGAGGGCGCGAATGAGCTGGGTGTCCATGGCCGGACCGATCGTCATCGTGCCCTGCTCGGGCGAGAACGACGGCGAGGTGACGAGCCAGCCGTGCTTCGGCTCGCGGACGAGGCTGTCGACGAAGAAGAGCGACGCCTCCTTCATCGCGGGGTAGGCGCGCTGGGCGAGGAAGTCGCGGTCGCCGGTGAAAAGGTAGCGCTCCCAGAGGTGCCAGCAGAGCCAGGCGCCGCCGGTGGGCCAGATGCCGTCGATGTTGTTGATCGGCGCGGTGCCGCGCCAGAGGTCGAAGTTGTGGTGCAGCACCCAGCCGCGCGCGCCGTAGAGTTTTTGCGCGGTGCGCGCGCCGCTGACGCGCAGGTCGTCGATGGCGGCGAAGAACGGCTCGTGGCATTCGCCGAGGCCGGTGGTCTCCGCGAGCCAGTAGTTCATCTCGAAATTGATGTTCGTGGTGTATTTCGACTCCCACGGCGGGTTGAGCAGCTCGTTCCAGACGCCCTGGAGATTCGCCGGCTGGGAGCCCGGACGGCTGCTGGCGATCATCAGATAGCGGCCGTAGGCGAACTCGAGGGCGGCGAGCGCGGGATCGGCGTCGATGCCGCCGGCGGCCTTGGCCCGGCGCACGCGCTCGTCGGTGGGAAGCGCCGCGGCGGGCGTGGTGCCGAGGTCGAGGGCGGCGCGCCGGAAGAGGCGCTGGTGATCGGCGACGTGGCGGGCGAGCAGGGCGGCGTAGGGCTGCGCCGCCGCGCCCGCGAGGAAGCCGGCGCAGCGCGTGGCGGGGTCGGCGGAGATGTCCTGGAAGTTCTTGAAACTCGTGGCGGCAACGAGGCGCAGCGTGGCCGTGGTCGCGCCGGTGACGGTGAGGGCGCGGTCGGCGGCGGCGACGGTGCCGCCGTCGTGCTGCAGGAGGACGCGCGCCTCGAAGCTCAGGCCTCCGGCCTGGACGCGACCGGTGAGCTTGAGCGATGCCTCGCGGGGCGGGGCATTCGCCGCCACGGCGGACGAGGTGCGCGTGTCCTGGTGCGGCGAGTCGAGTTGGAGGGTGAACGTGAGCGCGCCGGGGCGGTCGGCTTCGAGGCGGACGACGATCACGTTGTCCGGGTAGCTGGCGAAGACGGTGCGGGTGAACGTCACGCCGTCGACCGTGTAGCGGGTGGCGGCGAGTGCGGTGTCGAGATCGAGCGAGCGGCGGTAGTCGTGCGCGGCGGTGTGGCCGGGGAAGTGCAGGCGGAGGTCGCCGCAGGGTTGGTAGGCCTTCTGGCGGACGGGATCGCTGAGCACCTTGGCGCGCGCGAGCGTCTCGGCGGCCTTGACGTCGCCGGCGGCGAGGAGGCGGCGGACTTCGAGGAGCGCTGCGCCGGAGCCGGCGCGGACGTAATCGTGCGGCTGGCCGAGCCAGAGCGTGTCCTCGTTGAACTGGATGCGCTCGTTCTCCGTGCCGCCGAAGACCATCGCGCCGAGGCGGCCGCTGCCGACGGGCAGGGCTTCCTCCCACTTGGCCGCGGGGTGGGGATACCAGAGTTGAGCGTTGAGGGTTGAGAGTTCAGCGACCACGCCGGCGGAACGCAGCGGAGCGGCGGCGAGCAGGAGGAGGGCGGCGGCGAGAAAAGGGAGGCGCATGGCGGGCGGGGCAGGAAGGGCGGTTGCGGGCAACCGCGCCTGCCGTAATGGCGGGACGGGTAACGAAAAGGGCCGTTGGGGGCAACGACCCGGAGGCAAAAGAGATTACGGCTTCTCGAGCGGATCGACGTTGTTCTTCAGGTCGGTCCAGTCGGTCTTCGGGGCGCGCGGGTCGAGGCCGTAGATGAACTTCTCGATGTTGGTGTAGCCGTCGCCGTTGGCGTCCTTGATCGCGTCGGAGGCGTCGTGCGGGTTCAGGCCGTGCGCGCTCTCCCAGGTGTCGGGCATGCCGTCGCCGTCGCTGTCGACGTAGGGCGTGCCCTGGTAGTCGGGCCAGCCGCCGACCTCGCTCGGGTCGGTGATGAAGCCTTTCGGGACGAGTTGGATGAGCTCGTCGGTGTATTTCTGCGCGTAGCCGTAGAAGTGGGCTTTCTCGACGGAGCCGGCGGCGATCTTCAGCGGCGGGATGACGCCGGTGCGGACCTCCTCGATGATGCGCGTGTCGACCGCGTCCCGGCGCGGCAACGTGGCGCCGACGTGGGCGAGCACGTGGGCGTAGGCCTTGGTCGCGTCGGTGATCGGGAGCGGGGCGTGCGGGAAGGGCTGGTCGACGCGGATCCGGGCGAGCACGTCCTTCAGCGCGTGCTGGCGGACGTCGGGCTGGACGCCGCCGTCCCAGTTGTCCTTGGTCACGCGGTCGACGCCTTCGACGACGTTGCCGGCGACGTAGGCTTTGCCGAAATGGTCGACGACGGTCTTGCTGCGCTCGGATTCGGGCTTGAGCAGGCGGTAGCGGACGTCGTTGTCGGGCGTGCCGGGGCCGGGTTTGAAGTAGTTGTTGAAGATGTTGAACTCGCTGCGATGGTCGCCGCCGTCGACGGTGCGGTGGCGCCAGTTGAAGAGCACGTTGTTCACGAAGGTGAAGTCGCCATACATGCCGACGCTCGGGTTGCGGCCGGTGTTGCAGGCCCAGAGGTTGTGATGGAACGTGCTGTTGAGTCCGCCGATGGTGGAGCCGAAGGCGTGGTGGAAGATGTTGAGGGATTCCGAGGAGATGGAGTTCTGGATGGTGACGTTGACGGTGGGGAGCTTCAGGTCCTTGCCCCCGCCGGGCGGGCGATACATGTGGCGATACATCGAGATGTTCTCGTCGAGGCTCCAGGACGAGGAGACGTGGTCGATGATGAGGTTGCCGGTCGGGTTGCCGCCGAGGGAGTCGTCGCGGTCGGCGGGGTCGGTCTTGCCGCGGCGGAAGCGCAGGTGGCGGACGATGATGTCGTGGGTGTCGAGCTGCACGGTGTCGCCGGCGATGCAGACGCCGTCGCCCGGCGCGGTGTTGCCGACGATGGTGACGTAGGGCGCGCGGATGCTGAGGCGGTCCTTGAGGCGGATGACGCCGGCGACGTTGAAGACGATGATGCGCGGGCCGGCCTGCTCGCAGGCGTCGCGGAAGGAGCCCGGGCCGGAATCGTTGAGGTTGGTGACGACGATGACCTTGCCGCCGCGGCCGCCGAAGGAATACATGCCGCCGCCCCACGCGCCGGGGAAGGCGGGGATCTTCGCCTGCGGGAGGTCGGAGGGCTGCGCGGCGCCGGGCAGGTAGGGTTTGCCCTTGGCGGTCCAGGCCTGGATCTCGGGCTGGGCGCGCGCCCAGGCCTCGTCGGAGAGCTTGTCGGTGATTGCGGTCTCCGCGCGGGCGGCGGCCATGATGTCCGGCGGGACCGTCGGGTAACCTTGGGCGAGAGCCGCGGTGGTGGCCGCGGTGACGACGGCGCCGAGGAGCGCGTGGCGGGTGAAGCGAGGGAGTTTCATGGTGACCGGAGGAGGACGATTATTTGCCGCCGCCGGGGGCGGGGCGATGCGCAAGATTCTTTTCGGCTTCTTTCATGTTGTAGCCGGCTTTCGCGAGGTAGTTGTTGATCCGGCCCTTGTATTTGCCGAACCACGCGTGCTTCTCCTCGGAGGTGCTGCCGTCCATCGCATGTTCGCGCGCTTCCGTGAGCCAGGCGAGGATCTGGGCCTGTTGCTCGGCGGTGAGGTCGGGCAGCATCTCCTGATAGACGCGGTAGGTGAGCGGGAGCACGCCGTAGGTCATGCCGTCCTTGACCGCGTCGATCTGCGCGGGCGTGAGCTCGGTCGCGAGGGCGGCGAGGTAGTGCGCATGGAGGGCGGCGAGTTGGGCGTCGGTCTTGGCGAACACGTCGGCGCGGCGCGCCTCGGCCCCTTCGGGTCGGCGATGGTCTTCGCCAGCTTCAGGCCTTCGTCGCGGAGCTGATGGATCGGGCGCAGCGCGGCGTATTGCCGGGCGATGAGATCGCGCACACGTGTCGTCTTCGCGGCGTCGTCGAGGCGGAGCGTGGCGACGATCTTGTCCGCGCGCTGCACGAGCTCGGCGGGTGGTGGCGGCGGCGCATCGCCGGCGCGGAGGAGCGGAAGCAGCGCAAGGCTGAGCAGGAGGGCGAGACGGCGGCAGGACATGAGGAGGGGGAGACGTGAGGCGGGCATGGGACGCTACGTGCGGGCGGTGGTATTTCGGAAAAAAGGCCCGGTCCGCAAGAGACCGGGCCTTCCCCTAGCAATCGAAACGCAATGAACCCAAATTACCAGGACCCGCTGACGCCGAACGTCCAGGTGACGCCGAAGCGCTTCAGGTCGAAGGCCTGCGCGTAGGCCGGATAGGTGCCGAGGTCGTCGCGCACGATGACCGAGCGCTCGGCATTGAAGACGTCCTTGCCGCTGAGGAAGAGGCTGTAGTTCTTCGACAGCTTGTAGCTGGCGCTGACGTCGACACGCGTCACCGCGGGCTCGAAGCGACGGAGGTAGTTGCCGGTCGAGGCGTCGATGAGCGTGCGCGTGCCCGAGATTTCGTTGTCGTTCTTGTAGGCGGCGCGGATCTGCGCGGTCAGCTTGCTGCTAGCGAACTGCAGGCCGGCGCCCCAGAAGCGGTTCGAGCGCAGGGTGATCGTGCTCACGGTCGGGGTGAAGGTCACCGGGCTGCCGTTGGGGGAATCGAGGACGACCGGCGTGGGAGTTGCGGGCGTGCCCAGCGTGTTCGCCGAATAGCTGGCGAAGACCTGGAAGTTGCGGCCCCAGCCGCCGAGGAAGGCGAAGTCCTGGCGCACTTCGTATTCGAAGCCGTGCGTCTTTTGCACGGAGTCGCTGTTGGACGACGTCGTGAGCTTGTAGCGCTGGTAGGATTCAGCGTCCAAGCCGAGCGCATCGAGAACCGCGCTGAAGAGCTCGGGGCTCGTGTTGTAGTAGAGCGTGGTGGTCTCGGACTGGTTGGTGACCGACTTGGTCCAGTAGCTGACGGAGAGTTTGCCGCCGGTGTCGGTGTAATAGGACACTTGGAAGTCCCAGTTCGTCGACGTGCTGGCCTTGATGCCGGGGTTCGCGACGGAGATCGTGCCGAGCGTGCCGTCGGCGGCTTCGACGTCGTTTTCGGTGACGTTGAATTGGTTCGAAAGCACGCCGTTGATGCCGTCCTCGAGCTTCGGCATGCCGAAGGAACGAGACCAGGCGGCCTTGAGGTCGATCTTCTTCGTGAGCTGATAGGAAACGCTGAGGCTGGGCGCGGGATCGCCGGTCTGCTTTTGATTCACCGGATAGTTGGCCCGGCGGGCGAGCTGCGCGCCTTCAAGGCCGGTCGGCGTGGCGCCGGAGGCCGGGATGGCGTGGTCGGGATACCAGACCTTGGCGCTGGCCATGCGGCCGAGGAGGGCGGAGTTGCCGAGGAACGTGGTGTTGCGGAAGTCCACGAGCGTGCCGAGCACGCTGTCGCGGTAGAGCGTGCCATCGGCGTTCTTGGCGAAATACCACTTGCCGTCGATGAACGGCCCGCGGCCCTTGCGCGTGTTCTGCTCCTGGCGGGCGCCGCCAACGAAGGAGAGGCGGCCCTTGAGGAAGGATCCGCTGAGCATCGCGTAGATGCCATCGCGCGTCTCGGTCAGGTTCTTCTGCTGGCCGACATAGCTATACCAGTTCTCGCGGGCGTCGGCGGTGGTCGCGCCGGGCTCGACGAAGAGCTGGTTGGCCTGGTCGAGCTCGTAGAGCTTGTAGGACGAGCCCCATTGCTGGCCGGGATAGCCGAAGCCGGGGCTGACGTTGAGATACGTGTCGTCGAGGATGTTGGCGATGGAGTAGAGCGAGCTCTTCGTGGTATCGAGGATCCGGCGGTAGCCTGTGCCGCGGCCCCACTTTTCATTCTTCTCGGCGTCGCGGCGAATGCCGGTCGCGAAGGAGAGGGAATTCGAGCCGAGCCAGGGAATGAAATCCAGGGTGCGGGAGACATCGGCGCGATAGAGGCCCACGGTGTTGCGGGCGTAGGATTCCGCGGACTTCGCAATCGTGCCGTCGAGGGAGTAGTTGCTGAGGTTGGTGTAGTCGCGCACGCCGCCGCCGTTGCTGGTGCGGTTGTAGGTCGTGATCGAGGTCGGGATGCCGTTGACCAGGTCGTTGAACACCACCTGGCCCGGGTTCAGCTTGAGGGCGATTTCGGAGAAGTGGCCGTTCGCCTGGTCGCGATATTGGCTGTTCGAAACCGAGAGACTGGCCGAGGCCGAGATGTTCCAGCCGCCCTTCACGAAGCGATACTGCAGGTAGCCGCTCTTGGTGTCGCCGATCTTGTCGATGGTGGTGACGGTCATGTCCGTCGTGCTGTTGGCGGTTGTGCCTTTGGTGAACGTCGGGCCCCAATCCGCGCCGGCGGCGAAGGTGGGGCGGAAGTCAAGGCGGCGCTGCGCCTCCGCGCTGTTGTATTTGCTGTATTGGATGTTGCCGGTGAGCGTCTGGTTCGGGGTCGGACGCCAGTCCGCGCGGAAGTTTCCGGAAATGCTTTCGACCAGACGCGGAGTGTCGGTGACTTTGAAGCGCGTGATCGCCGGATTGGTCAGGGAGATCGCGCCGCTCGAGTTGGTGATCGAAGAAGATCCGCTTGTGCTCGCGGTGGTTTCCGCGCGGTAGGTCTGGTCATACTGCCGGTTGGCATAGCCGGTCACCGTGACACCAAAGGTCTTGGTGAACGGATAAGTGGCGGAGAAGTCGACGCCGGGGGCGAGCTTGGTGGTGGACTTGTTGACCGGGCCGGGCGTCTTCTTGAGCGTCATCGGCTGCAGCGAGTTGTAGTTCGCGTAAAGGCGCACGTTGTAGGAGGGCTTCGTGAATTCGAACGCGCTCTTGGTGATCAGGTTGATCTGGCCGCCCTGGGAGTTGGCCGGCATGTCCGGCGTGGCGACCTTGATGAGTTCGACGCGCGAGGCGTTGTTGATGGAAAGCATGTCCAGGCCGACCTGCCGCGTCAGGCTGCCCGGGGTCGCGTTCGAAACGGGCATGCCGTCGATGAGGATGGCGGTGTCTTCGGGGCCGAAGCCGCGCACGGAAACGCCCGAGGCGGTTCCCTCGGAATAGCCGGCCTGGGCGCCGCCGTAGGCACCGTAGTCGACTTGGACGCCGGGCAGGAACTTCACGAATTCGCCCACGTTGCCGCCGGGGATTTCGCCGAAGGTGTCGGTGGAGACGACGTTCTTGATGTTGACCGCATTGCGCTCGGAAGCGATGGCGATGGCGCGGGCGTTGTTGTAGCGCTCCGCGTTCACGGTGTAGGGATTCAACGTGATCGTGCCGTCTTTGTTGTCGGCCAGGGCCTCCTTCTCGCGGAAGAGGAAATCCTTCCGCGCCGTCTCGCCGCCGACGACGGTGATGCGGGCGATGAGATCGGATTCGCCGACGTAGCTGGCGCGGACCTCGACTTCCCCGGCGGGGACGTTGGTGAACTCGTAGTCACCGTAGGAATTGGAGATGGCCTGTTTGCCGGAACCCGTCAGCCGGAGCACGACGTTTTCCAGCGTCTGGCCGTTGGTGGCGTTGGTGATCGTGCCGCGGATCGTGCCCGTGGCGGGCGTTTGGGCCGTCGCGGAGACGGCGATCAGCGTGGCCGCGAAGGCCATCGCGAGGACACGAGTCAGGCGGGAGCAAAAATCAATCAACGCTCCGGCCCGTGAGGGTGGTATGCAGCGCATCGGTGTGCAGGGTTTGAGGGGTGAGTCAGCCCGCGAGGGTAGAGTTCGCGGTTGGTTGGGTATCCGTCTTATACCATGAGCGGATACCCGATTCTCCCGACAGCCGGGCGAAATCTGCCTAGTTCCTAAGCCCCGAACGAAAAGGCCGATCGTTCATATTTGAACCCGGCCCGGCGCGCGGCCATGCCGGGCGGCATCACTTCGCCGCTTCCTTCACCGCGCGCACTTCGCCGGGCTTCACCTTGTAACTGTAGATGTGAAGGTTGAGGAACTCTTCGATCTTGGCGAAGGCGTCGGCGCGGGCGCCGGGTAGGCCCCGCGCGTAGTCCGTCGGAAGATCCGCAAAAGTGACCTCCGCGGTGCGGCGCACATCGTGGGCAAATGCCCGGGCGGCGAGATACTGGCTCGTGCGCGGAGCGCCATCGAGGCCGGGATAGGCGAGCATCAGGATCGGCTTCGTCAGTTTCTCGGGGTGCCGCGTGAGCGGAGCGAGGTCGAGTCGCGCGCGATCGCCGAATGCCCCGACGATCAGCTGCGGCCAGGCGTCGCCGCTGTTCCAGTATTGTTCCTTCGTCCACTCGTCGAGATTCACGATCGGATCGAGCGTGACGGCGCAGCGAAAACGATCCGGATGGTCCTGCAGCGCGCGCAGGGCGATGAAGCCGCCATGGCCGCGGCCGAACAGCGCGATGCGATCCCGGTTCACCTGGAAGAGTTTTTCCAGCTCGCCGACCGTCTCGACGATGTCGTCGATCTGCACGAGATCGTAGCCTCCCTTCAACGCTTCGCGATGCTTGGTGCCGAGCCCCCAGACACCGCGGCCGTTGATCTGCACGACGGCGAATCCCATGTCGGTGAGCGCATGGATCTCGGCGCGATAGTCCGAGCGGACGCGCTGCCAGGGTGAGTCCGGACACACGATCACCATCGGGATCGGCTTCAGGCGCGGCTGGGTCGGCACGGTGATGAGTCCGGTGATGCGCGTGCCGTCGTCGTGTCGGGCGAAGTCGAAGGGCACGGTCGCGAAGGTGTGCGCGGCGTCCAGCCAGGGGGCGCGCCGGCTGACCTCCGTCAGCTTGCTCTTCTCCCGGTCGAAAACATAGAAGGCACCGGCGTCGGCGGGACCCTGGGTGCAGACCACGAAGCGGCGGCGGGACGAGTCCCAGTCGAGGAGGTCGACGGCCCGGCCGGGCAGCAGGCGTTCGAGCGTCGCCTGCACCTCGCGCATTTCGGGCTGGAGCCACGCCGCGGTGCGCATCGCCGCATCGTAGCGGATGCCGGCCAGGGCCTGCGTGTGCGGATCGAAGACAAGCGTGTCGGGCGGGAAGGAGTCCTGCGGCGCGCCGATGAGATCGAAGTGCGGGTTCTCGAACGCCACCGCGCCGCGCTGCCCGGTCACGAGGTTGCGGCTCCGGACGCTGAAGGTGTCGCGGTCGCGGTTCGTGGCGTAGTAGAGCACCTGCCCCGAGGGATCGAAACCGAGCGGCAGTTCGCGCACGCCGAAGTAGTTCTGGGGGGACACGACGAATTCGGCGCCGTCGTCGAACAGCTTCGCGAGCGGACGCAGGAGCGTGTGCGAGTCGTGGCCGAGGTATTCATACCGGTGGGGAAAACCGGGAATGAGCGAGTTCGGCACCGAAACGCGCAGGCGGCCCTGTTGGTCGAGCAGATAATCCCGGTCCGCGCGCATGAAGTCGCGCACGATCGGGCGCTGGGCGCCGTCGCGGCTGTCGATGGACAGAACCTCGAACGAGCGCGACCCCTCCGCGCGCGGTGCGCCGGTCGCGAGCAGCAGGAAGGCGCCGGGGCGATCGGGGTCGAGGCGGAGAATCTCCATCGAGCGGGGCTGCGTGCCGGCGCGCGACGGCGGCAGCACGACGTTGGCGGCGACGTCCTGCGAGGCGGTGCTGACCGAGCCAAACGACGAGTTGGGGCGGTCGGGCGACTGGACGCGGTCCTCGAACGCGCGGTCGTGGCGATCGAGCGAGAAGTTGTTTGGCGGCAGCGCGACGGAGTCGCCGGCGGTGACGGGACGAGTGCCGGCTTCCACAAAGCCGACCTCCTCGCGGATGTCCTTGGGGGTGACGATCGGTCGCGCGTTCCGGCCGTCGCTGTCAAACGCGAGGACGGTGCCGGTGACGCTGGACCACTCCAGCGCGCTGCCGATCGCGATGTCGGTGACGCGGTTGGTTTGCAGCACCAGGCGGGTGGGGGACGTCCAGCGCATCCACTGAATCTGCGCCGGGGTCTGCTCATGCTGATTGCGCGCGAGCATCGGCGTGGACGATTCGCTGTCGCCGACGAGCACCTTGGCGCTCGCTGCTCCGTCGGGGTGGTCGAGATCGGTGGTCACGACGAAGAGCTGGTCGCCCTCCCGGATGGAGAAGGCGAGGTAGCGGCCATCGGTCGAGAGCGCGGCCCGCTCCGTCCGGAGTGGCGTGAAGTAGTGTTTGAAGCGTCCGGCATCGGGCACGGCCGGCGCGGGCAGGGCGACCTCGCGCGGCGGGGCCACGGGTGGGGCGGTTCGCTCTTGGGCGTGGGCGAGACTGAGCAGGGCGGCGAATACTAGCCAGCGGGTGGGCATTGGGGGAGCAGGGACGGACGAGCAGACATCTGCGCGGGCCCGGTCGCGGCTCCTTCGAGCCGCGCGCGCAAATAGGAAAGGAGAGGAACGAGGACTTCCGGCGCGAGCGGGACGCGGTGTCCGCGCGGCTCGGCCTCGGGGAAATAGTCGTAGGGCGAACCGAGCGCGTCAAGGCGCCGCCGCAGCACTTCCATCTGATGGAGCGCATCGGGCGACTCGGTGGCGTTGATGCTCAGGAACAGCGGCACGGTCGGCGCAGCGAGGTAGTCGAGGGCGCCCTGCGCGCGCCAGACGGCGAGGTGCGCGTCGCGCGGCCCCCACGCCCGCTCGTAGCGCGGAATCATGGCGTCGTCCGCACGCAGGTCGAGGTAGGTGAACCGGCCCGAGAGCACGACGGCGCCGTCGACGGCGCTGGAGGTGTCGCGGTGTTCGCCGAGCGTCTCGAGCTCGGCGCGCCCTTGCGTCGTGACGAGCATCAGTGCCATGCCGCTGCCGCGCGAAAAGCCGACGGGCACGATGCGGCCGGAGAGCCCGAGCGCCGGGCCCTCGGCGCGAAGCGTGCGCACGGCGGCCTTGATGAGCTGCGCGCTGAGCGGCATCGGGTCGAGGCCCTTGTAGGGGGCGGGCACGGGATGGTCGGCCATCGCGACGGCGAAACCCTCCGTCGCGGCGCCCTCGAGCAGGGTGTCGGTGCAGAATTGGAGCGAGAAGTTCCCCATGCGGTTCGCGTTGTCGCACGAGAACTCCAGCACCGCTCCGACCGGCCGCGCGGGGCGGGCCGGGTAGAGGATGTCCAGCGCGAGGGTGCGCGTGCCGTCGCGGGCGAAGACGACGTCGCGTTTCAGCCGGCAGCCGGCCGGCACGAGGTAGATGTGGGCGGCGTCGAGCGCGCGGTCGCCGAGCCACTCCCGGCGGTGCAGCTGCGCGCGCAGTGCGGCGAGGTCGCGGTTCAGCTGCGGCCAGCGCGCCGCCGTGGCGTGCGCGTAGTCGAGCGCCGCGACGAGAAAGCCCTCGGCGCGGAAGCCGGCGATGATCGCGGCATCGCTCTCGGTGCCCGCGCGCGGCGCGGCGAGATTCTCGAGATACACCACGAGCGGGAGCGGCGCGCCGCTTTTCGACGGGGCCCGGGTGGGCTCGAGGAGCTCGCCGCGGATTTCTGTGCCGGTGGCGAGGCTGCGCCAGTGCAGCGGCGCCTGCGCGAACGCGGCTCCGGCCAAGCTCGCGCCCAGCAGCGCGAGACGCGCCGCGCGAACCGGTCGGCGCAGCAGTGAAAGCAGGAACACGGAATTTTTCGGTCTGTCCGGAGTGTGGGGGTTGACCTGCGTATCTTCTTACCCAATTTTCCAGCTTCGGACTACCCGTTTCCCCGTCGTTTTTGTCGCGTTCCTAAGACTTGCCCTACGTCTCCTTCGATCCCGACCGCCCCGACTTCACGCCGTATGGATTCTCCTGCGTGCGCTGGAGCCCTTCGCCCATGCGCCGGCCGGATCACCACAACGAGGTGGAGCTGAACCTGCTCACCAAGGGCTCCGTCAGCTACCTGCTCGGCGGGCGCAAGGTGCAGCTCGACGCCGGCTCGCTCAACGTCTTCTGGGCCGCGATCCCGCACCAGATCGTCGATTTCGCCAACGACACCTCGTATTTCGTCGCGACGATCCCGCTCGCCTGGTTCCTGCAGTGCAAGCTGACCGATCGCTTCGTCCAGCCGCTGCTGCGCGGTGAGGTGCTGACGGAAAAGCTCGGTGCGCGCGAACGGCAGGACGTCGACCTCTTCGCCCAATGGGAAAGCGACCTCCAGCAGCCCGACGACGACGTGCGCCACGTCGTGATGCTCGAGATGGAGGCGCGCCTGCGGCGCATGATCGGCATGCTGCCGCTCGCGGCGACGGCCGCGGCGCCGAAGGCGAAGGCGCGCGCCACGAGCCTGCAGGGCGGCGAGCTCAACAAGGTCGAGCAGATCGCCTGCTTCATCGCGCAGCGCTATACCGAGCAGCTGACGGTGACCGAGATCGGGCGGGCGGTCGGCCTGCACCCGAACTACGCGATGGGTCTCTTCAAGAAAGCGTTCGGCACGACGCTGCTCGATTACCTCATGCATCACCGCATCTCGCACGCGCAGCGCCTGCTGGCGACGACCGACGACAAGATCGTCGAGGTGGCATTCGCGTCGGGTTTCAATTCGATCAGCCGTTTTAACGAGACCTTCCGCCGCGCCTGCGGCTGCACGCCGCGCGAATACCGCGTGCAGCACGCGATGTCGGAGAAGCCCCGCAAATGAAGACGCTCCGCCCGCTCGCGCTCGGTCTGGCGCTGGCCGTCGCGCTCCGCGGCGGCGAGATCTGGGTTGCGCCCGCGGGCGACGACCGTGCCGCCGGCACGCGCGAGCAGCCGCTGGCCAGCGTGCACGCCGCCCTGCGCCAGGGGCGCGAGTGGCGGCGGCTGCACGCGCCCGAGTGCGCGGACGGCGTGACGATCGTGCTGCGCGGCGGGAGCCATGCGCTCACCGAGCCGATTTTCCTGCGCCCGGAGGACGGCGGCACGGCCGCCGCACCGACGACGATCAAGGCCGCTCCGGGAGAGCACCCGGTCGTCACCGGCGGCGTGCGCGTCGGCGACTGGCGCCGGCTCGACCCGGCGCCGGCGTCGCTGCCCGCCGCGGCGCGCGGACAAGTGTGGGCGGCGCCGCTGCCGAGCTTCAACGGGCGCTCCCTGGAGTTCCGCCAGCTGTGGGTGAACGGCGTCAAGGCCGTGCGCGCCCGCACCCCGAACGGCGACGAAATGGAGCGCCTGGTGGGCTGGGATCGCGCGGCTCGCAGCGCCGGCCTCCCGGCAGCGCTGGCCTTGCCGGCGGATCTCGCCGGCGTGGAGATGACGCTCCTGCAGGCGTGGGAGATCGCGGTGCTGCGGTTGAAGTCGGCGGCGGCCGACGGTGCGACCCTGCGCGTGCGGTTTCACGATCCGGAGAGCCGCATCGAGTTCGAGCATCCCTGGCCACAGCCGGCCATGCCCGGGATGGACGGGCAGAACGCGCCGTTCTTCCTCAGCAATTCGCTGGCTTTCCTCGACGCGCCGGGCGAGTGGTTCACCGATGTCCGCGCGGGCCTGATCTACTACTGGCCGCGCACCGGCGAGGACCTGACCCGCGCCGAGGTCGTCGCGCCGGCGCTTGAGACCCTGGTGCGCGTCGCCGGCACGCTCGACCGGCCGGTGCAGCACGTGGCGATCGAGGGCATCGAGTTCGCGCATACGACCTGGCTGCGCCCCTCGCTGCTCGGACACGTGCCGCTGCAGGCGGGATTGTTCATGCTCGACGCCTACGGCCTGAAGCCCAAGGGCACGCCCGACTGGCGCAGCCTCGACAATCAGGCCTGGCTCGGCCGGCCGCCCGCGGCGATCGAGGTGAGCGGGGCGCGTGACGTGCGCGTCGTGGGCTGCATGGTCCGCCATACCGCCGCCAACGCGCTCGACCTGCGCGAAGGCGTGCACGACAGCGCGATCGAGGGGTGCGTGCTGCGCGATATCGGCATCAACGGCGTGATGCTCGGCGCGTTTGCCGACGGCGGCTTCGAGGCGCATCTGCCCTACGCTCCCGCCGACGAGCGCGCGCCGACGGCGCGCGTGCGCGTGGCCAACAATCTGGTCGCCGACTGCGCCACCGAGGACTGGGGTGGGGTGGGCATCATCGCCGGTTTCGTGCGCGACACCACGATCGCCCACAACGAAGTCCGCGACACGTCCTACACGGGCATCAGCCTCGGTTGGGGCTGGACGCGCACGGCGAACGCCATGCGCAACAATCGCGTGCAGGCGAATCTCATTCACCGCGTCGCGACGCGCACCGCCGACAACGCCGGCATCTACACGCTCTCCGCGCAACCCGGCACGGTCGTGAGCGAGAACGTCGTCGATGCGATTCGGATGAGTCCCTACGTGCACGATCCCCAGCACTG
Organism: Oleiharenicola sp. Vm1; assembly: GCF_047777955.1. Lineage (GTDB taxonomy): Bacteria > Verrucomicrobiota > Verrucomicrobiia > Opitutales > Opitutaceae > Didemnitutus. Next base: position 2,665,572 of record NZ_CP180537.1, on the reverse strand, counting down.
GTTCTACCTCTACACCGACGAGGGGTCCTCGTTCATCACCGTGCGCGACAATTGGTGTCCGGCGGAGCGCTTCCTGCAGAATGCGACCGGCCCGGGCAACGTCTGGCAGAACAACGGCCCCCAGGTGAGCGCGGCGATCAAGGCCGCCGCGGGCCTGGAGCCCGCGTGGCGCGAGCGGTGGGCGGCGGAACTGGCTCGCTGAGGAAATGAGCAGTCGTCCGCCGCGCGGCGGCGTGATTTAGGGGCGGTCGCGCTCGACGGAACTTAGGATGCTGGAAGTTTTCCTGGGAAGACCGGAGGCCCTTAGTGGAATAATGCGTTAGGGTGCGCACCGTCACCCCAACCCCACCTTCGGTCCCGCCGTTTCCGGCGCCGTCCGAGCCACCGCTGCCACGAATTTCCCCTCCGCCCCGCCCGGCGCTCGCTGCCACGACACTGAGTCTTCCGCCTTGCGCGCGTTCGCGCTGACCCGCGTGCAGATCCACGCGGAACACGCGTGACGAAGGCCTCCGGCCCGCGCCACGCGACTTTCGATCCCCCTTCAACCGGATCCCACGACCGTTTCGTTCACGTCCAAACCCCAACCCTCGACCACGTCCCGCCGTGTCCGCGCTTCCGCGGCCCGGCGGTGTGGTTCACCTGCCATGCAAATCAATCCGTCATCCCTCCGGAGGGGCGCGCTGACCTCCCTCCTGTTGACTTCACTGCTGCCCGCTTCGGCGCAACTCGCGCCGGCCGAGCCCAAGGAAAACTCCCCCGCGCCGGCGAAGGACGAGAAGGTCGTCCAGCTCGCCGAGTATAAGGTGACCGGCCTGCGCGCCAGTCTCGCGTCGGCGGCCGAGATCAAGCAGTCGAACCTCCAGCTCGTCGACTCGATCGTCGCGAGCGACATCGACAAGCTCCCCGACGTCAACGTCTCCTACGCGCTCTCGCGCGTCCCCGGCGTGCAGCTGGCGCACACCTTCTCCGGCCTCGGCGGCAACGGCGCGGTGACGATCCACGGCCTCAACCAGATCGTGAACACGCTTGACGGCCGCGAGGTCATCACGCCCGGCGGCATCGCCAACGGCACCGCCGGCGTCGGCGTGGGCCAGCGCACCTTCGACTACTCCCAGATTCCCTCCGCGCTCATCGCCGGCATCGACGTCTACAAGACTTCCGCCGCGAACCAGATCGACGGCGGTCTCGGTGGCCTCGTCGATGTGCGCATGCGCAAGCCGTTCGACTTCGCCGAGGGCTTCGGCGCTGGCGTCACCGCCGGCACGACCTACTCGACCCTGAAGGACGGACTGGCGCAGAACTACAACGTTTTCGCCAACGCCTCGACCAAGACGGAATTCGGCAAGGTCGGCGTGCTCGTCGCGATCAGCGACATCACGACGCCGTGGCGCGAGGATTCGATCGGCATCGGCAATCCCACGCCCAATGCCAACGTCTCCTCCACCGCGCTCACCTCCGGCGGCTACACCAACAGCTCCGCCTACGGCGAGTTCAAGACCCAGGGCTACAACATCGTGCTACAGTGGCAGCCGACGAAGAACCTCTCGCTCTATGCCGGCTACAATCCCAACAAGTGGCGCAACATCCAGGACACGGTCCAGTTCAGCACCTCGCACCCCGTGGCCAATGTCCTCGCCGGCTCCACGGTGATGTTCGACGGCAGCACCACCGCCGTCCGCCGCGCGACGTTCCTCAACACCACCGCCACCGCCTACGGCCTGATCCGCGACCTGCAGAACAAGCTCGACATGTCGAACTTCGGCGGCCGCTACACCAACGGCGACCTGACGCTCAACTTCGACGCCAACCGCTACACGAGCTCGAACCGCTTCTATAACAATCTCGTCTTCGCGTCCGTCTCCATCCCGTCGCTCACCTACGACCTCGGTGGCGACATCCCGTCCATCTCCGTCGCCGGCGTGAGCCTGATGGACCCGAGCGTCTACCGTCTCTCGCAGGTCAACTACCGCCTCTTCCCGTCCAACACCGAGGGTCGCGCCGCGCGCGTCGACGGCGAATACAACCTCGCCAAGGGCATTCTCTCGAAGATCGCCGCCGGCTTCCGCTACGCGACCACCACGAGCGACAACATGCCGACCGGCCTCTTCCTCGGCTCGTTCTCGATCCCGTCGTCGGCCAATCTCCTCAGCCAGTATTCGAACCTCTGGCGCCCGTCGCCGATCCAGAACATGTTCTCCGGCTACAGCCAGCCGCAGATCCAGCAGTTCTGGGTCTCCGACACGCGCATCATGCGCGACGCGAACGCGCTCTACAAGGCCTACAACGCCACCAACACGCCCGACACCTCCGCGGTGGTGAATCCGCTCAGCCTCTTCGACATCAAGGAGACCACCACGGCCTTCTACCTCATGCCGCAGTTCTCGGCCAAGGTCGCCGGCTACCAGATCGACGGCAACGTCGGCCTCCGCGCCGTGCAGACGAAGGAGAACCTCAAGGGCTACAAGGGCGCCAGCGCCGCCACCGCCGTGCCGCTCGCGCTCACCAGTTCCTACTGGGATTACCTGCCGAGCTTCAACGCCCGCCTGAAGCTCTCCGACAAGCTCTACCTCCGCGCCGCCGCGTCGAAGACGATCACGCGCCCCACCTTCGGCTCGCTCTCGCCCTCGCTGACGCTCAACGCCAATCCGGTCGACCCGAATCTGAACTCCGGTTCGCAGGGCAACCCGGACCTCAAGCCCGTGCGCGCCACCAGCTACGACCTCTCGCTCGAATACTACCCGAACAAGTCGGACGTGTTCTACGTGGCCGGCTTCCAGAAGGACGTCACCGGCTTCATCGGCAACTTCTCCGAGCAGCGCACCTACGACGGCGTCAGCTACCTCATCCGCACGTCGAAGAACCTGAACCCGGCGAAGATCAAGGGCACGGAGTTCGGCTTCCAGCACTTCTTCAACTACCTGCCCGCGCCCTTCGACGGTCTCGGCCTCCAGGCCAACTACACCTACGTCGACAGCTCGACGCCCACGACGGTCTCCGGCGTCGGCACGCCCGTGAACGCCCCGCTGACGAACCTCTCGAAGCGCAGCTACAACCTGATCGCGATGTATGAAAAGGGCCCGTTCTCCGGCCGCATCGCCTACAACTACCGCTCCGACTTCGTCACCGGCTTCGCCTACTTCGTGAACACCGGTCTGCTCAACCAGGTGATGATGGGCTACGCCGACCTCGACGCCTCGTTGAACTACAACATCACGAAGAACGTCCAGATCGCCATCCAGGGCGTGAACCTCACCAACGCGCTTCGCTACCAAGCCTACGGCTCGAAGCAGTTCCCGTCGAACATCTACCTCGATGGCCGGCAGCTGATGGCGAGCATCACGCTGCGCTACTGAGTTTGGGTTTCGTTTGCTTCGGCCCCGGGGGCTCGCCGTGTGTTGCAGCGCGGCTCGGCCCCCGGGGCTTTTTCCTGGCCGGCGGCCTCGCTCCGGCCAACGCGGCCGCGGGCGGCGTCGCCTCGGCGCCCGACCGCGGCGCTGCGCCTCAGCGTTCCGTCTCGGAAGTCTCGTGCTCCTCGCGATACTCGCGGGGCGTGCAGCCGCAGGCGCGGCGGAAGGCCTCGTTGAAGCGGCTGATCGAGTTGAAGCCCGAGCTGAACGCGATATCGACGATCTTCTCGTCGGTCGTGGCGAGCAGGCGCTGCGCGTGCGACACGCGGTGGTTCGTGATGTAGTCGATGAGCGTGGTCCCGAACGCCTTCTTGAAAAGATTCATCGCGTAGTTCGGATGCAGGCCCACGGCCTCGCTGATCTGCGCGACCGTCAGCTGCTCCGTGTAGCGCTGCGCGACCAGGCAGGCCATCTGTTCGACCTTGTTCAGGCCGCCCGCGTGGAGCGAGAGACGCTGCTTCTTGCGGGCCTCGGCGTTGTGCGGGAGCCGCGACTCGAGTCGCCGCAGCCGCGCTTCGATCTCGAGCATGACGATGTCCCGGACCTTGTCGTTCGCGTTCTCGAGATCGTGCTCCCACTGGGCGAACAGCGATTCGTCGAACGCGGCGCGCCCGTCGGTCCGCTCCATCAGCACCTCGCCCTGCAGCAGCCGCTGCACGAACCGCTCAGAGAGCCGGCATTGGAGAAACCACGAGAGCGGGATGGTGGCGACGAAGTATTCCGTCTTCGGGCCGAAATCGATGATCTGGTGCGGAATCGCCGCCCAGAACAGGCTCAGCGTCCCGGCCGGGAGCCGCACCTTGCGGCCGCCGAGGAGGTAGATCACCCAGCCGGATTGAAGGAGATTGACCTCGATCTCGTTGTGGTGATCCGGCCGCCGCATGGGCGACGGATTCCACCGCACGCAGGTGAAACCGTAGGGCGTGAAATCGGGGCGGTTGGGGTCGAATTGAACCATCGTTTTCCGGCTTAGGATTCCGGCAGAATTAGGCGCAAACGCGGAAGAAACCACCCGGAAGTTAGGATAGTCTTTTTCTCCCGGTCAACTGCGACCGCGCACACCCCGCCATTTCCCAACTCACTAGCCCCATCCGACGCGGGCGTGAATCCGCGCCGCTGTTATCATGAAAAAAACCTCCGTGACGCTCGGCGTCATCTTCGGCAACCGCGATTTCTTTCCCGACCGCCTCGTGCCCGATGCGCGCGCCGACATCACGAAGCTTTTTGCCGAGCTCGGCCTCGAGGCCGTCATGCTCGACCCGGCCGCGACCAAGCTCGGCGGCGTCGAGACGCATCACGACGCCCGCCAGTGCGCCGAGCTCTTCCGCCAGCACCGCGACCGCCTCAGCGGCGTGCTCGTGTGCCTGCCGAACTTCGGCGACGAGAAGGGCGTGGCCGACACGCTGAAGCTCGCCAGTCTCAACGTGCCCGTGCTCGTGCAGGGCTACCCGGACGACCTCGACAAGCTCGACGTCGTGCGCCGCCGCGATTCGTGGTGCGGCAAGATTTCCGTCTGCAACAACCTCCGCCAGGCCGGCATCGCCTACACGCTCACGACCAAGCATGTCGTGCACCCGAGCGATCCGAGCTTCAAGGCCGACCTCGCGAATTTCGTCGCCGTCTGCCGCGTCGTGCAGGGCTTGCGCAAGGTCCGCATCGGCGCCGTCGGCGCGCGCCCGGGCGCGTTCAACACCGTCCGCTACTCGGAAAAAATTCTCGAGCGCAACGGCATCAGCGTCACCACCGTCGACCTCTCCGAGATCCTCGGCGCCGCCGGCAAGCTCGGCGACAAGGACGCCAAGCTGGTCGCCAAGATCGACGAGATCCGCGCCTACGCCAACGCCACCGCCGTCCCGCCCGCCAAGCTCGCGCAGATGGCGCGCCTCGGCGTCGTGCTCGACGACTTCGTCGCCGCCAACCACCTCGACGCCACCGCCATCCAGTGCTGGACTTCGCTGCAGGCCAACCACGGCTGCAACGTCTGCACGAGCATGAGCATGATGAGCGAGCAGTTCCTCCCCAGCGCGTGCGAGGTCGACGTCACCGGCGTGCTCACGATGTATGCCATGCAGCTCGCGTCGCAGTCCCCGAGCGCGCTCGTCGACTGGAACAACAACTACGGCGCCGCGGACGACAAGTGCGTGCTGTTCCACTGCGGCAACTGGGCGAAGTCGTTCCTGCCCGACATCAAGATCCTCAACGCGCCCATCCTCGGCTCGACGCTCGGCGTCGAGAACACCTGGGGCGCGCTCGACGGACGCACCCCGGCCGCGCCGCTGACCTACGGGCGCATCACCACCGACGACGTCTCGGGCAAGATCCGCACCTACGTCGGCGAGGGCGAGCTCACGAACGACGACCTCAAGACCTTCGGCAACCGCGCCGTCGCGCGCGTGCCGCAGCTGCAGAAGCTGATGCGCTACGTCTGCCGCGAGGGCTTCGAGCACCACGTCGTCATGAACGCCTCGCGCACCGCGGGCGTGCTGGCGGAGGCGTTCGAGCGTTACCTCGGCTGGGAAGTCTACCACCACGGCGCGCCGCAGGAGTGACATGACCGACCGCGACCTCGCGCTCAAGGCCTTCGCGCTCCGCCGCCGCATGCTGTGCCTCATCCACGAGGCCGGCGCGGGACACACCGGCGGCGGGCTGTCGTGCCTCGACATCCTCAACGTCCTCTACAACCGCGTCCTCGCGCTCACGCCCGAGACCGTCGCCGCGCCGACGCGCGATCGCTACGTGCAGAGCAAGGGCCACTGCGTCGAGGCGCTCTACGCCGTGATGTCCGATCGCGGTTACTTCCCCGATGCGGACCTGAACACCGTCTGCCACTACCGCAGTTACTATGTCGGCCATCCGACGCGGAAAATCCGCGGCATGGAGATGAACACCGGCGCGCTCGGCCACGGCCTGCCGATCTGCCTCGGCATGGCGCTGGCGGCAAAGATGGATGGCGCGGGCTACCGCGTCTTCACCCTGCTCGGCGACGGCGAACTCGCGGAGGGTTCGAACTGGGAGGCCGCGATGGCCGGCGCGCACTACGATTTGGACAACCTCGTCGCCATCCTCGACCACAACACGCTCCAGATCACCGGCCACACGCGCGACGTCATGTCGAACGAACCGCTCGACGAGAAATGGCGCGCCTTCGGCTGGGAGGTGCGCACCGTCGACGGCCACGACTACGCCGCGCTGACCGCCGCGCTCACGACGCCGCATCCCGGCAAGCCGCTTTTCGTCATCGCCAACACCGTGAAAGGGAAGGGCGTCAGCTTCATGGAGAACGTCGGCAAATGGCACCACGGCGTGCCGAGCGACGCCGAGCTCGCGCAGGCCATCGCGGAGCTCGATGCGGCCGAGCAGAAATTCCGGGAGACCTCCGCATGAGCGCGCCCGCCCCGTCCATGTTCACGCCGGCCGCCAAGGCCATGGTGGAGAAGCTCGGCCTGAAGAAAGGGCGCGCCAATCTCGAGGAGTTCGCCGACACGCTGCAGGCGCTCGCCACCGCCGATCGCAACGTCGTCGCGGTCACGTCCGACTCGCGCGGCTCCGGCAAGCTCGCCCCGTTCGGCAAAGCGTTGCCGCAGCAGATCGTCGAGGTCGGCATCGCCGAGCAAAACCTCGTCGGCATCACCGCCGGCCTCGCGGCGTGCGGCAAGAAGGCCTTCGGCGTCTCGCCGTCCTGCTTCCTCACCGCGCGCTCGCTCGAGCAGATCAAGAACGACGTCTGCTACTCGAACGTCCCCGCCGTGCTCGTCGGCATCAGCGCGGGCGTCAGCTACGGCGCGCTCGGCTCGACGCACCACTCGCTGCACGACTTCGCGGTGCTGCGCGCGATCCACAACGTCACGATCCTGGCGCCAGCCGACAATTTCGAGACCCGCGAGGCGGTGCGCTTCGCCGCGCAGGCGACGCGCCCGGTGTTCCTGCGCTTCGGCAAGGCCGCGATGCTCGACGTCACGCCCGCGGGGGCGACGTTCGAAGCCGGCAAGGCGATCCCGCTGCGCGCCGGCAACGACGTCGCGTTCCTCGCCAGCGGCGAGACCGTCGTCCACGCGCTGCTCGCCGCCGCCGCCCTGGCCGCCCAAGGCGTGTCGGCCCGCGTGCTGAGCCTGCACACGATCAAGCCCCTCGACACCGCGGCGGTTCTCGCCGCCGCGCGCGAGTGCCGCGCCATCGTCACCGTCGAGGAGCACATGCTCGCCGGCGGCCTGGGGGAGGCCGTCGCCTCCACGCTGCTCCAGACCGGACTCGCCCCGCGTTTCAAGATGGTGGGCTTCCCCGACGAGGACACCGTCACCGGCGCCCAGGCCGACCTCTTCCGCCACTACGGCATCTCGATGGAAGGGCTGGCCGAGACCGCGCTCGCCCTGCTCAAGTAAGCCATGGCGCTGATCCTCGTCGTCGACCAAAGCACGTCCGCCACGAAGGCGCTGCTCTTCGCGACGGACGGACGGCTGCTCGACAAGGAATCGCGCGACCACGCGCAGCACTATCCGCAGCCGGGGTGGGTGGAGCACGACGCCGAGGAAATCTGGCTGAACGTCCTCGCCACCGTGCGGGCCCTGCTCGCGCGGCACGCCGTCGATGCCAAGGAGATCCTCGGCTTCAGCCTCACCAACCAGCGCGAGACGATCGTCGTGTTCGACCGCGCCACGGGCCGCCCGCTGCACCGCGCCATCGTCTGGCAGTGCCGCCGCAGCGAGTCGCTCTGCGCGGCCGCGTCCGCCGGCGGCCACGAGGAGCTCGTCGCGTCGCGCACCGGCTTGCGCATCGATCCGTATTTCTCCGCCTCGAAGCTCCAGTGGCTCGTCCGCGAGCGCCCGGATCTGCGCGCGAAGCTGGAGAGCGGCGAGGCGGTCATCGGCACGATCGACGCCTACCTGATCCACCGGCTCACCCGCGGCGCGGTTTTCGCCTGCGATCCGACCAACGCCAGCCGCACGCTGCTGTTCGACGTGCGCCGGCTGCGCTGGGACGAGGAACTTTGCGCGCTCTGGCAGGTGCCCGTGCGCGCGCTGCCGGAGGTGCGCGAGAGCTTCGCGCGCTTCGGCGAGACGACGCTCGACGGCCTGCTCCCGCGCGCGGTGCCGATCTGCGGCGTCATGGGCGACTCGCAGGCCGCGCTGTTCGCCCACGGTTGCTTCACCCGCGGCAGCGCGAAGGTCACGCTGGGCACGGGGTCCTCGGTGCTGCTCAATCTCGGCACCGAGTTCCGACGCTCCGCGCAGGGCGTGGTCACCGCGCTCGCCTGGGTGCGCGACGGCCGTCCCGTCTACGCCTTCGAGGGCATCATCATCGCAGCCGCTTCGACGCTCACCTGGTTGCGCGACCAGCTGAAGCTCGTCGACCGGCTCGATGGCGTCGAGGCGATGGCGACCGAGCTGCCCGACAACGGCGGCGTCTACCTCGTGCCGGCGTTTTCCGGACTGGGCCTGCCGTATTGGAAGGCGGATGCGCGCGCCGCGATCGTCGGCCTCACCACGCACAGCGACCGCCGCCACGTCCTGCGCGCCGCGCAGGAATCGATCGCCTTCCAGCTGGGCGACGCCTTGCAGGCGCTGCGCGCCGACGCCGGGATCGAGGTCGCCGCGATCCATGCCGACGGTGGGCCGACCGCCAACCGCTTCCTCATGCAGTTCACCGCGGATGTCACGGGCGCGGAGCTGCGCCTGGCGCCCTTCGCCGAGTGCTCGGCCTTCGGCGCCGTCAGCGCGGGCCTGCTGGGCCTGGGCGTGTTTTCGTCGCTCGACGAGCTTGCGGCCCGGCCGCGGGCCGGTCTGGTTTATCGCCCGCAGATGGACGCCGCCCGTGTCGCCGCGCTGCGCCGCGGCTGGCAGCACGCGGTCCGCCAGACGATCTTCCCCCGAGAGCAATCCTGAACCCCGCCACCCTCCGCATGAAAATCCCCGCTGTTCTCGCCCCGGTCCTCGTTTTCGGCCTCCTGCCGCTCTCCGCCCGGGCGGGGGACAAGGCCCTGATCGACACGACGAAGTCGCCGCACGCCGTCCTCTACATGCCCGATCTGGCCGACGTGCACTGGAACGGCGGCCTGCTCGGGGAACGCTTCGAGGTCGCGCGCACGACGATGGTGCCGCACATGGGCGAGCTGATGAGCAATCCCGCGACCAGCCCCGCGTGGCGCAATTACCGCATCGCCGCCGGGCTGGAGCAGGGGAAGTTCTCCGGCCCGCCGTTCAACGACGGCGATTTCCTGAAATGGTTCGAGGCGCTCGCGCAGGTTTACGCGGTCACGAAAGATCCGGCGATCGACCGGCGGATGGACGAGATCGTTGCCGTCGTGGCCAAGGCCCAGCGCGAGGACGGCTACTTGCACACGCAGACGATCATTCCGCAGCGCAACGGCGAGAAGACGAAGGAGTTCGCCGACCGCGAACACTTCGAAACCTACAACATGGGGCATCTCATGACCGCGGCGTGCGTCCACTACCGCGCGACGGGCAAGACCACGCTCCTCGTCTGCGCCGAGAAGGCCGCCGACTACATCGACAAGCTCTGCGCGGAGAAGCCGCTGGAACTCGCCCGCAACGCCATCTGCCCGTCGCACTACATGGGCGTGGTGGAGCTCTACCGCGTCACGCACAATCCGCGCTACCTGAAGCTCGCCCAGCAACTCATCGAGATCCGCAGCCTCGTGCCGCCGAGCGAGGGCAGCGACCACAACCAGGATCGCATGCCGTTCCGCCAGATGACGCAGGCCGTCGGCCACGCCGTGCGCGCCAACTACCTCTACGCCGGCGTCGCGGACGTGTTCGCCGAGGACGGCGACCCGTCGCTGCTCAAGACGCTCGAGACGATCTCGGAAAACGTCGCCGACCGTAAGCTCTACATCACCGGCATGACCGGCGCGATCTACGACGGCGCCTCGCCCGACGGCGTCGACTACACGCAGCACAAATACATCAAGACCATCCACCAGGCCTACGGCCGCGACTACCAGCTGCCGAACCTCACCGCCTACAACGAGACCTGCGCCACCATCGGCTACGGCATGTGGCTCTGGCGCATGCTGGCCGTCTCGGGCGACGCCGCCTACGCCGACCTCTTCGAGCAGACGCTCTACAACGGCATCCTCCCCGGCATCAGCCTCGATGGCACGCATTACTTCTACGTCAACGCCCTGCGGAAGCTCCACGACTTCGACGTGCCGCTGCGCTGGTCGCGCACCCGCGAGGCGAACATCCCCGTGAGCTTCTGCTGCCCGCCGAACGTCGTCCGCACCATCGCCGAGGCGCACAACTACGTCTACGCGCTCTCCCCGGACACGGTCTGGGTCAACCTCTACGCCGCCAGCACGCTCGATTCGAAGTGGCTCGACGGCACGCCGATCAAGCTCCGCCAGGAAACCGACTACCCGTGGGCCGGCGCGGTGAAGCTCGTCGTCGACGAGGCGCCCGCGCGCGAGGTCACGCTCAAGCTCCGCATCCCCGGCTGGCTGAAGAGCGAGGCGGTTTCGCTGCAGGTCAACGGCGCCCGCGTCGCCACGGCCCTGAAGCCCGGCACCTACGCCGACCTCAAACGCCAGTGGCGGAAGGGCGACGTCGTGCAGCTCGACCTGGAGTTCAAGCCCGTGCTCGTCGAGGCGAACCCGCTGGTCGAGGAGACGCTCAACCAGGTCGCGATCAAATACGGCCCGCTCGTCTACTGCCTCGAGTCGAACGACCTTCCCGCCGGCGTGAAGCTCAAGGACGTCGTCGTCTCGCTCCGGCAGCCCGCGGCGTTCACCGCGCGGCGCGAGCAGATCGCCAACGCCTCCGTGCTCACCTTCCAGTTCGACGTCCTCGCCCTCCAGCGCGGCGAGTGGGGCGCCAAGCAGCTCTACCGCGAAGTTGACGGTCAAGCCCCGCGCACCATTGCCGTGAAGGCCGTGCCTTACTACGCATGGGGCAACCGCGGGGATACCGACATGACCGTCTGGATCCCCGCGCGCTAGTTCCACGCCCCAGCAACCCCTCCGATAACCCCTATGAGTCAAGTCACGTCTCCCGTGTCCGCCGCGACCACCGACGGCTCCCACATCACGCCGCAGCAGTGGAAATGGTCCGCCCTCGCCGGCATGGCGTCGTATCTCGACGCCGGTTCGATCGTCGCACTCGGCGCCGGCATGGCGCTGTTCAAAAAGGAATTCGGCCTCAGCGACGGCATGGTGGGCGCCCTGGCGGCCATCGGGCCGAACGCCATCGGCTGCGCCATCGGCGCGTTCCTCGGCGGCTGGCTCGGCGACAAGCTCGGCCGCAAGCGCATCTACCAATACGACCTGATGGTCTACGCGCTGGGCATCCTGATCGTCGCGCTGTCCGTGAACGTCACGATGCTCTTCCTCGGCACCTTCATCGTCGGCGTCGCCGTCGGTGCGGACGTGCCGACGTCGCTGGCGCTCGTGGGCGAGTTCGCGCCCGCGAAGGCCCGCGGCAAGCTGCTGGGCTTCACCCAGGTCGCCTGGTGCCTCGGCCCGGTCATCGTGCTCTGGCTCGCGCTGGCGCTGGCGCCGCTCGAGATGCTCGGCATCCGCATCGTGCTGCTCCACCTGCTCGTCGTCGCGATCGTGACGTGGGCGCTGCGTCAGGGACTCGCGGAGTCGGCCCGCTGGAAGGAAGCGGTGAAGTTCGGCGGCAAGAGCCTCGGCGAACTGTTCCAGGGCCGCAACCTGCGCGCGCTGGTCTGGACCGCCACCATCTACCTGTTCTGGAATCTCGCCGCGGGCACCGCGGGCATCTTCAATCCCTACATTTTCAAGACGCTGAACGTCGGCACGCAGGCGCAGAGCGTCGGGCTCTCCAGCATGTGGTTTGTGATCACGATGATCGTCACCGTCACCGTGTTCATGAAGTTCTCCGACCGGAGCCACGGCATGCGCCGCGGCCTCTGGGGCCTCGGCGCGGTGCTGCAGATCGGCGCCTACGCGCTGTTCCTGCTCATGCCCTTCACCGTGCCGGTGGTCGTCGCCAACATCGTGCTCTTCGCCGTCGGCTGCGCGCTGGCGGGCGAGGCGACCTACAAGGTCTTCAGCCAGGAACTGTTCCCCACCATGCTGCGCGGCACGGCGCAGGGCTTCACCTTCGGCGTGGCCCGCACCGTGCTCGGCTTCTGGAGCTTTTTCGTTCCGATCCTCGCCAACTCCGGCATCAAGCCCGTCGCCGGCCTGCTCACGCTGTTCCTCGCGATCAGCGGCGTGGTCGGCTTCTTCTGGATGCCCGACACTTCCGGCAAGTCGCTCGAGCAGATCGAGGCCGAGCGCGCCTGAGTTCTTTCACCGGATCCAGCGCGGAAACGCGGCCGGGCGCGCCAGCCTCCGTTCTCACCCGGCATCTCCGTTCCTTCCGGCTTCCGCGTTTTTCCCTTCGCTCTCCGTGTCCGCCACCTGCGTCACCTCCCTCCGTTGTGAATACCTCGTCGACCCGCTCGGCCTCGACGAGTGCCGTCCGCGCCTGAGCTGGTTGCTCGCCACCGACCGTCGCGGCGCGCGCCAGGTCGCGTATCGCGTCCGCGTCGCCTCGACGCAGGTGAAGCTCGCGGCCGGTGTCGCCGACCGCTGGGACAGCGGCCGGGTGGAGAGCGCGCAGACGGCGCACGTCGCCTACGCGGGCGAGCCGCTGCGGTCGCGCGACGCCTGTCACTGGCAGGTCGAAATCTGGGACGAGACCGGCGCGAGCGTCCGCTCGGCACCCGCGCTTTGGACGATGGGCCTGCTCGAGCACGCGGACTGGAGCGCGCGGTGGATTGCGGCCGATCCGGAGATCATCCGCCGCGACCCCGCGGCCGTCGCCCCCACGCTGACCGAGCCCGGCACGCCCGCTGTCTTCCGCCGCGCCTTTTCGGTGCCGGCCGATCTCGTGCGCGCCACGCTCTACGCCAGCGCGCGCGGACTGTTCGAGCTCCGCGCCAACGGCCGGCGGATCGGCGAGGATCTCTTCGCGCCGGAGTGGACCGATTACGACAAGCGCATCCATTACCGCAGCTACGACGTGACGGCCCTGCTGTCCCCGGGCGCCAACGAACTCGCCGCCACGCTCGGCGACGGCTGGTGGTCGGGCTTTGTCGGCTGGCAGGAGACGAAAGGCCGCTACGGCTCGCTCGAGAACAGCCTGCTCCTGCAGCTCGAGCTCGAGCTCGCCGACGGCACGCGGCGCACCGTCGGCACGGACGGCGCCTGGCAATGCGCCACCGGGCCGATTCTTTCCTCGGACCTGCAGATGGGCGAAGTCTACGACGCCCGTCGCGAGCCGCGCGACTGGCGGCCCGCGCGGGAGGTCGCCGCCCCGGCCGCCCCGCTGGTCGCCCAGCGCAGCGAGCCCGTGCGCATCACCGAGACGCGCGCGCCGGTCTCGCGCACCGAGATCCGCCCCGGCGTGCATCTCTACGACCTCGGGCAGAACCTGACCGGCTGGATCCGCCTGCGGGTCGAGGCGCCGGCCGGCACCCGCATTCAGCTGCGCCACGGCGAGCGCCTGAATCCCGACGGCACGCTTTACACCGCCAACCTCCGCCGGGCGAAGGCGACCGACGTCTACATCTGCCGCGGCGGCGGCATCGAGGTCTTCGAACCGCACTTCACCTTCCACGGTTTCCAGTATGTCGAGCTCAGCGGCCTGCCCGGCGTGCCGCGCGCCGATGCCGTCACCGGCTGCGTCATCCACTCGGCCACGCCGCCGGCGGGGCACTTCGAATGTTCCCACGCCGGCGTGAATCGCCTCTGGCTCAACGGCGTCTGGTCGCAGCGCGACAATTTCCTCTCCGTGCCCACCGACTGCCCGCAGCGCGACGAGCGCCTCGGCTGGATGGGCGACGCGCAGGTGTTTTTCCGCACCGCGACCTGCAACATGGACGTCGCGGCCTTCTTCACCAAGTGGATGATCGACGTCGAGGACGCGCAGACGCCGGACGGCGTCTTCCCCGACATCGCGCCGCGCCTGCGCGAGGACATCAACTGGGTCGGCCTGGGCAACCTCGGCGGCGCCGCCGGCTGGGCCGACGCGGGCATCATCATTCCCTACACGTTCTGGCGCGTCTACGGCGACCTGCGCCTCGTCGAGCGGCATTGGGGCGCCATGGTCCGCTGGCTCGACTGGATCGAGCGCCACAACCCGAACGGCCTTCGCGTCAACCAACTCGCCAACAACTACGGCGACTGGCTCTGCATCCCCAGCGACACCTCCTTCGGCACGCACTCGCCGATGAAGAATCTCCTCGCCACCGCCTACTGGGCCGACGACGCCGCAAAGATGGCGCGTCTGGCGCGCGCGCTCGGCCGCGCTGCCGAGGCGGCGCGCTTCCAGGCGATGTTCGAGAAGGTCCGCGCCGCGTTCCAGTCCGAGTGGGTGCGTCCCGACGGCCGCATCTCGGTCGAGACGCAGACCGCCTACCTGCTTGGCCTCGCGTTTGATCTTCTGCCCTCGCATCTGCGCGCCGCGGCGACTGAGCATCTCGTCGCCAACATCCGCAATCTCGACTGGCACCTCAGCACCGGTTTCGTCGGCATCGGCCACTTGAACCCGCAGCTCACGCTCGCGGGCCGCGCCGACGTCGCCTACCGCCTGCTCCTGCAGGAGAGCTACCCGTCGTGGCTCTTCCCCGTGCTGCAGGGCGCGACAACCATCTGGGAGCGCTGGGACAGCTGGACCATCGCCGGCGGCTTCCACAAGGACGGCATGAACTCCTTCAACCACTACTCGCTCGGTTCCGTCGGCGAGTGGCTGTTCCGGCACGTGCTCGGCATCGAACTCGATCCGGAGACGCCGGCCTACCAGCGCTTCGTCCTCCAGCCGTTCATCGGCGCCGGCCTCGACCACGCGCGCGGCCACTACCGCTCGATCCACGGCGAGATCCGCAGCGCCTGGCAACGGCGCGGCGCGGGCTTCGAGTGGCAGGTCACGATTCCCGCCAACACCACCGCCCGCGTGCATATTCCGGCGGCGCCGGGCGCGACGGTCGGCACCGACGGCCTGACGGTGGTCGAACGCACGGACGCGTTCGCGATCTGCGAGGCGCCGGCCGGCTCCTACACCTTCACCAGCACGCTGGCACCGGCATGAAGATCACGCGCCTCCAGCCGATCATTCTGCACGCGCCGGTCACTCGGGGCGGCATCGCCGACAGCACGCACGCGATCTCCCATTGGGGCGCCCCGGGCGTCGCCATCCACACCGACACCGGTCTCGTCGGCTACGGCTTCTCCGGCACCCACGCGCATCTGCCGACGGACAAACTCATCGTCGAGTGCGCGGTCGATTCCTACGGCCCGCTGCTGATCGGCGAAGACCCGCGCGAGGTTCGCGCCCTCTGGGAAAAACTGCACAAGCACTCGCCGATTTACTGGGTCGGCCGCGCCGGCATCACGCACCTCGCGCTCGGCGCGATCGACATCGCCCTCTGGGATTTGAAGGCCAAGGCCGCCGGCTTGCCGCTGTGGAAGCTGCTTGGCGGCACCGCGACGAAACGCGTCGAAGCCTACAACACCGACGGCGGCTGGCTCAACTGGCCGCTCGAGACGCTCGTTTCCGACTGCCGGCGCCTCGTCGAGACGGACGGCTACCGCGCGGTGAAGATCAAGGTCGGCAGCCCGAATCCTTCGACCGATCTGCGCCGCCTCGAAGCCGTGCGCGCCGCGCTCGGACTCGAGATCCGCATCATGACCGACGCGAATGGCAAGCTCACGCTGCCCGACGCCATCCGCCTCGGCCGCCGGCTCGCGGAGTTCGACGTGGTGTGGTTCGAGGAGCCCACAACCTTCGACGACGTGCTCGCACACCAGCGCCTCGCGGAGGCGATCGAGACGCCGATCGCGCTCGGCGAACAGCTTTACCTCGCGCACCAGTTTCGCGACTTCATCCACGCCGGCGCCGTGCACTATGTGCAGCCGGACGTCGTTCGCCTCGCGGGCATCACGGAGTGGTGGCAGGTCGCCGATCTCGCGCACAGCTACAGCCTGCCGGTCGTGCCTCACGTCGGCGACATGTGCCAGGTGCACCAGCATCTCTGCTTCGTCCATCCCGGTTGCGCGCTGCTCGAATACATCCCGTGGCTGCGCGACTGGATGCGGCATCCGGCGCAGATCCGCGACGGCCACTTCGTCGCGCCCGAGGCGCCCGGCGCCGGCATGGAGCCGACCGAGGAAGCCCTTCGCACCATCAACCGCGTCTGAAACCATGGAGCGCGTCACCGCCACTTATCTGATCGAGACCGCCCTGCCGGTCGAGAAGGCCGCCGCGACCCTCGCGGGCGAGCAATCCTCCGGCACGTTCGTCGCCGTTCCCGGCGAGACCGAGGAGCTGAAGCAGCGTTTCGCCGCGCGCGTCGAGGCCATCCGGCCGCTCGAAAGCGTCGCCGTGCCCTCGATTCCCACCGGCCGCGCGCCCGCGGCGGGTTACCAGCGCGCCGAGGTGAAGGTGTCGTGGTCGGTCGAGAATTTCGGCACGAATCTCCCCACGCTCGTCTCCACGCTCCAGGGCAACCTCTACGAGCTGGCGCAGTTCTCCGGCCTCAAGCTGATGGATTTCGACGTGCCGGCGTCGTTCGCGGCGAAGTTCCGCGGTCCCGCCTTCGGCATCGCCGGCACGCGCCGCCTCGCCGGCGTCGAGGGCCGCCCGCTCATCGGCACGATCATCAAGCCGAGCATCGGCCTCTCGCCCGCGCAGACGGCGGAGATGGTCCGCGTGCTCGTCGCGGCCGGCATCGATTTCGTGAAGGACGACGAGCTGATGGCCGACCCGCCGCACTCGCCGTTTGACGCGCGCGTGGACGCCATCATGCGCGTGATCAACGATCACGCCCAGCGCACCGGCAAGAAGGTGATGTATGCCTTCAACATCAGCGACGAGGTCGACGCCATGCAGCGGCACTACGACAAGATCGTCGCCAGCGGCGGCACCTGCGCGATGATCAGCGTCAACAGCGTCGGCCTCGCCGCCACGAAGAAGCTGTGCGACCGCGGCCAGCTCTCGATCCACGGCCATCGCAACGGCTGGGGCATGCTCAACCGCCACCCGCTGCTCGGCATCGAGTTTCCGGCATTTCAAAAGCTCCAGCGCCTCGCCGGCGTCGACCAGCTCCACGTCAACGGCATCGCGAACAAGTTCTGGGAGAGCGACGATTCGGTCGTGCGCTCGATCACGTCGTGCCGCGCCGCGGAGCCGCTCGGCAAGCCGTTGCTGCCGGTCGTCTCGTCCGGCCAGTGGGGCGGACAGGCGCCGGAGACCTGGCGTCGCACGCAGACGGTCGATCTTCTCTACATGGCGGGCGGCGGCATCCAGGCGCATCCGGACGGCGCCGCGGCCGGCGTCCGCTCGCTCCAGCTCTGGTGGGAGGCGGCCGTCGCCGGACTCACGGTCGAGCAGGCCGTGGCGAAACATCCCTTGCTGGCGAAATCGCAGGCGAAGTTCGGCGGCAAATGATGCCCGCGCCCGCACCGCTCCGCCTCGCGTATTTCGGTGACGACTTCACCGGATCGACCGACGCGCTGGAATTTCTCTCGCGGGCGGGCCTGCGCACGGCGCTTTTCCTCGAGCCACCGTCCCGCGCGCAGCTCGCAGGGATGCCGGCGCTCGACGCGATCGGCGTCGCCGGCCTGACGCGCTCGCTGCCACCGGCCGAGATGGAAGCCGTGTTGCGCCCGGCGTTCGCCGCCCTGCGCGATCTCGGGCCGCGCCACGTGCACTACAAGGTCTGCTCGACCTTCGATTCCTCGCCGACAGTCGGCAGCATCGGCCGTGCGATCGATGTCGGCGTGTCGGTCTTCGGCGGGCGTTACGTCCCGCTGCTCGTCGGCGCGCCGGCGCTCGGCCGCTACTGCGCCTTCGGCAATCTTTTCGCCCGGATGGGCATTGGCAGCACTGGCGAGATCTACCGGCTCGACCGTCACCCCTCGATGAGCCGCCATCCAGCCACACCGGCCGACGAAGCGGATTTGCGCCGGCATCTGGCGAAGCAGACGGCGAAACGCATCGGTTTGCTCGACGTGCTGAAGCTGGAGCTGGCCGCCGCCGAGTCCGCCGCCGCGCTCGAGCGCCTCGTGGCGGAGGAGCAGAGATCGTGCTTTTCGACGTCATGCAGGCCGGCCAGCTGGCGCGCATCGGCGCGTTGATCGATGCCGCCGCGAGCGGAACACCGCTTTTCTCCGTCGGCTCGTCCGGCGTCGAGATGGCCCTCGGCGCGCACTGGGCGGACCAGGGAGCCTGCGGCCGCGCACGGATTGGGCGCCGGCCCAGCCCGTCGACCGCCTGCTCGTCGTCTCCGGCAGCTGCTCGCCGGTCACGGCCGGGCAAATCGACTGGGCGCTGGCGAACGGCTTCGTCGGCGTGCCGCTCGACGCCGCCACGTTGCGGATCGAGCCCGCGATCGCCGCCGCCCGCGAGGCGCTGGGCGCCGGGCGGAGTCCGGTCGTTTTCACCGCGCGCGGTGCGCAAGCCGGTCCGCCCGCGCCGGCGGCGAAGCTCGGCGCGGCGCTGGGCACGATCGCGCGCGCGCTGGTGGAGTCCGAATCGCTTCCGCGCGTCCTGGTGGCGGGCGGTGACACGTCCAGCTACGCGGCGCGCGCCCTGGGCCTCGCCGCGGTGGAGATGGTCGCGCCGCTCGCGCCCGGCGCGCCGTTGTGCCGCGCCCGCTCCGCGTCGGCCGCCGTGCACGGCCTCGAGGTCAACTTCAAGGGCGGTCAGGTCGGCGCGCCCGACTACTTCGGCGCCGTCCGCCGCGGCGCCCTCGGAATCCTTTCATGAAACGCAAGACGCTCGCTCTCGTTCACACCTCCGCGACGCTCGTCCCGGTCTTCCAACAGCTGTGCAAGGCGCAACTGCCGAACGTCGACACCTTCAACATCGTCGACGACAGCCTCGTGCGCGCCATCGGCGCCAAGGGCAGCCTCACCGCCGACATCGCGCGGCGTGTGCAGGCCTACATCACCTCGGCCGAGGCGGGTGGGGCGGACTACGTGCTCGTGACCTGTTCGTCGATCGGACCCGCAGTCGAGGCCTCGGCGGCGTTTTCCGCCGTGCCGGTGTTGCGCGTCGATCAGCCGATGGCCGATCAGGCCGTGCAGACGGGGAAACGCATCGGGGTCATCGCCACGCTGCCGACCACGCTCAATCCCACCAAGGACCTCGTGCAGCGCCGCGCCGCGGTGGCCGGCAAGACGATCGAACTCACCGCCGTGCTCGTCGAAGGCGCGTTCGAGGCGCTCATGTCCGGCGACGCCGCGAAGCACGACACGCTCGTGGCCGCCGCGCTGCGCGCTCTCGCGTCGCAGGTCGATGTCATCGTCCTCGCGCAGGCCTCGATGGCGCGCGTCGTCGACACGCTTCCCCGGAGGACCGCCGCATCCCGATCCTCGCCAGCCCGCCGCTCGCCATCGCGCACCTCGCGCCGCTGCTCGCCTAACGCCGGCGTCCCGCCGGCCGGCGAAGCGGTCGGTTCGCCGCGTCACCGTCACCCCGTCTACCCCATGCTCGCTTTCCGCAAACTCTGCCTCGGCGTCGCCGCGGCGTCCTTCCTCGTCGTCCTGGCCGGTCTGGCGCTCGGCTACTCCGCCCTGTGGTCGCCCGCCGCCGCGCTCGCCGCGGTGGCGCTGGCCATCGGTCTCGGCGCCGTGCCGTCGCTCAAGGGTTACCAGTTCACCGCCTGGATCGTCGCCGCCGTCGTCGCGGCGATGCTCTACCCGAACGCGTTTCTCAAGGTGGGCGACTTCGATCTGCGCAACAAGTGGCTCATCCTGCTCGTCATCCAGACGGTGATGTTCGGCATGGGCACGCAGATGAGCCTGCACGATTTCTCCGGCGTGGTGAAAACGCCCCGCGGCGTGCTGGTGGGCATCGTCTGCCACTTCTCGGTCATGCCGCTGGTGGGCTTTGCGCTGACCAAGCTCTTCGCCTTTCCGCCGGAAATCGCCGCCGGCATCATCCTCATCGGCTCCTGCTCGAGCGGCCTCGCGTCGAACGTCATGGCCTATCTCGCGCGCTCGAACCTCGTGCTGTCGGTGACGGTGACGGCGATCACGACCCTCGTCGCGCCGTTCATGACGCCGCTGTTGATGAAGCTGCTCGCGGGCACGCTGGTCGAAGTGAAGTTCCTCAACATGATGATCGAGATCATCAAGATCGTCATCGTCCCGATCGCCGCCGCGCTGATCCACGATCACCTGAAGCACGTCGGCCCGGGCCGCTACCGCCCGTGGATCGCCGCCCAGCTCGGCGCGGCCGCGGTCGTGGTCGGCATCTTCCTCGCGCACGACAGCGCGACGGTCGCGGCCTGGCCGGCCAACGCGCAGCTCGCGCTCGAGCTCGCGGGCTTCCTGCTTGCGTCGATCCCGGTCGGCGTCGCCTATCACCAGCTCACGCGGCTGCTGCCGAAGCTCGACGCCTGGATGCCGCGCTTCTCGATGGCGGGCATCGTCTACTTCACGACGGTGACGACCGCGGCGGGGCGCGACAATCTGCTCAAGGTCGGCGCGCTGCTCTTCGTGGCCTCGGTGATCCACAACGCCGCCGGCTACTTCTTCGGCTACTGGCTCAGCCGCGCCGCGGGGCTCGACAAGAGCTCGGCGCGCTCGGTCGCCTTCGAGGTCGGCCTGCAGAATGGCGGCATGGCCTCCGGTCTCGCCGGCGCGATGGGCAAGCTCGGCACGGTCGGCCTCGCGCCCGCGATTTTCAGCCCGTGGATGAACATCTCCGGCTCGATCCTCGCCAACTTCTGGCACAAGCGCCCGCCGGACGACGCGCCGCCGCCCGCTCCGGAGCGGAGCTAAGCCGACGCCTTCGCCGCGCCCCGCCGCACGCGCCGCAGCGTCTTGCCCGGCTGCCAAGAGGCGCCGATGAGCGTCGCGCGTGGAAACTCCGGCACGCCGCACTCGTTGTTGTGGAGGTGGCTGATGACCATGTCCACGGCGGCCTCGCCGGTGCGGTCGTTGTGCTGGTCCATCCCGGCCCAGTCGCGGTCCCCGGCGCGGCGCTCGAGCTGGAGCAGGCCGAGGTCGCGGGGAATCTTCACCCCGCGCGCCTCGATGAGCCGGCGCACGAAACGGTAGAGCGTGAACACCACGTCGGGCTTCTCGCGATCGAGCCAGGCGTAGAACTCGCGCGGGTCGCCGCGCGCCGCCTCGACGGCGGTGAAGGCCGGCACGCGGTCGCGCGCGGGCAGGGCGAGTTGTCCGATCATCATGCCGGAGGTGAAGCGACCCTCGACGAGGCGGTCGATGCGCTCGTCGATCACGAGGGCGGGGCGACGGTAACCGAGCGCGAGGGCGCGTTCGCACGCTTGGAGCACGAGTGCGTGGTGATCGACGCAGCAGAACGACAGCGTCGGCTCGTGCGTGCGCACGCCGGTGACGACGCACGTATGCGCGCGCCAGGTGCTGGCGAAGCGCTCGGGTAACCGGTTCTCCTCCATCAGGCCGACCACGATCACCCCGCGGATGCCGCGGGCACGGAGGATGCGGTTGAGGCGCGGGCCGTCGAGCTGCGGGTCGTGCAGCCAGAATTCGTCGATGCCGTAGCCCTGGGCCTCCGCCCGGCGCCGGATGCCGGCGACGTAGGTGGGGATGGTCGGGTGGGTCCGGAAGGCGTCGCGCTCCCGGTGCGCGTTGAGCACGGCGAGCGTGTGCTTGGAACGGCCGTGCGCCTGCTTGCGCAGCTCGGCCATGAGGTGCGCGACGACGGGGTTGCGGGCGTAGCCGAGCCGCTGCGCGGCGGCATGGACCCGCGCGCGCGTGGCGGGCGGGATCTGGGGATCGTGGCGCAGCGCGAGCGAAACGGTGTTTTTCGACACCTTCAGCTCGCGCGCGATCGTCGCCATCGTGACGGAGGCCATGCGCCGGCGACGCTACCGGCCGGGGCTTGACGGTCAAGTGCCGGGGCGTTCGCGCCGCCGGGGTGGCGTGCTAGGCTTGCGAGGCTGTCCTTTCCCCATGGCCCAAGACGTTTTCTCGATCGGCATCGACTACGGCACCAATTCCGTGCGCGCGCTCGTCGTGCGCTGTCGCGACGGCAGGGAGTTCGGTTCCTGCGTCGTGAACTATCCCAGCGGCCGCCAGGGCGTGCTGCTCGACGCCCGCGACCACAACGTCGCGCGCCAGCATCCGGGCGACTACCTGTTCGGCCTGGAGAAGTCGGTGAAGGGCGCGCTGGCGCAGGCGCGGAAGCAGCGCGGATTTTCCGCGGCGCAGGTCGTCGGCCTCGGCGTCGACACCACCGGCTCGAGTCCGATCCCGGTCGACGCGCGCAACGTGCCGCTGGCGCTGGACCGGAAGTGGGCGAAGAACCTGAACGCCCAGTGCTGGCTGTGGAAGGACCACACCAGCTGGCGCGAGGCGGCGCAGATCACCGCACTGGCCGCGCAGCACCGCCCGCACTTCATCGCCAAGTGCGGCAACACGTATTCCTCCGAGTGGTTCTGGGCCAAGCTCTGGCACTGCCTCAACGTCGATCCGAAGGTGTTCGCGGCGGCGTATTCCTGGGTGGAGCTGTGCGACTGGATTCCCTCGGTGCTGGCGGGCGTGACCGATCCGCGCGCCGTGAAGCGCGGCGTCTGCGCGGCCGGACACAAGGCGCTCTACGCGGAAGAGTGGGGCGGCCTGCCGGACAAGGAATTCCTCGCGCTGCTCGACCCGCGGCTTGCTGACCTGCGCGACCGGCTCTACGAAAAGGCGCACGACGCCAGCGAGTCCGCCGGCAAGCTGTCCCCCGAGTCGGCGAAGATCCTCGGCTTGCCCGCGGGTATCCCGATCGCGATCGGCGAGTTTGACGTCCACTACGGCGCCATCGGCTGCGGCGTGGCGGAGGGCACGCTGGTGAAGGTGATCGGCACCTCGACCTGCGATTGCGGCGTGGTCTCCGCGGCGAAGACCGTGCCGGACATCCCGGGCATCTGCGGCATCGTCAAGGGCGCGATCCTGCCGGGTTTCTACGGCATCGAGGCCGGCCAGAGCGCCGTGGGCGACATCTTCAAGTGGTTCGTCGAGGGCGTGCTCCAGGACGCGAAGCTCCACGCCGCGCTCACCGCCGCGGCAGCGAAGCTCGCGCCGGGACAGAGCGGCCTGCTCGCGCTCGACTGGAACAACGGCAACCGCACCATCCTCGTCGACCAGCGCCTCACCGGCCTCCTCGTCGGCCAGACGCTCTACACGACCCCGGCGGAAATCTACCGCGCCCTGATCGAGGCGACGGCCTTCGGCGCCCGCGCGATCATCGAGCGCATCCGCGAATACGGCGTGCCGATCGACCGCGTCGTCTGCGCCGGCGGCATCGCGGAGAAGAACCCGCTGCTGATGCAGATCTACGCCGACATCACCGGCTGCACCATGCTCGTGGCCGGTTCGTCGCAGGCCTGCGCGCTCGGCTCGGCCGTCAGCGCCGCCGTGCTCGCCGGGGCGCACCCGGATTTTCCGACCGCGCAGCGCCGGATGACCTCGCTCAAGCAGGTCGCCTACAGGCCGCGCAAGGCCGCGGCGAAGACCTACGACCAGCTTTACGTCCTCTACCGCCAGCTCCACGACAGCCTCGGCGGCCGGAACAAGTCCGCCGACCTCTCCGGCGTGATGAAGGAGCTCCTCACGATCAAGGAATCCGCGCACGCCTGATCTGTCGCGCGGGGTCTCCGAACCCCGCCGTTTCACGAGCGCGTTAACGCCTTCGCGGCGGGGGTCGGAGACCCCGCCCGACAATGAACTACTCCACCTTTCGCTCTCCGTCGCTCTCAACTCTCAGCCCTCAACTCTCAACTTCCTCGTCCCATGTCCATCGCCCATCTCTCCACTCCCGAAATCTGGTTCGTGTGCGGTTCGCAGCATCTCTACGGCCCCGGCCCGCTCCAGCAGGTCGCCGCCAACGCCCAGGCCGTCGTCGATGGCCTGGCGAAATCCAAGCGCCTCCCGCTGCCGCTCAAGTTCAAGGCCCTGCTGACCACGCCCGACGAGATCACGAACGTGATGCTCGCCGCCAATGCCGACGCAAACTGCGGCGGCCTCGTCCTCTGGATGCACACCTTCTCGCCGTCGAAGATGTGGATCCGCGGCCTGACCGCGCTGAAGAAGCCGTTCCTGCACCTGCACACGCAGTTCAACCGCGACCTGCCGTGGGGCGCGATCGACATGGATTTCATGAACCTCAACCAGGCGGCGCACGGCGACCGCGAGGCGGGATTCATCCACACGCGCCTCCGCCTCGGCCGCAAGGTGGTCGTCGGCCACTGGAGCGACACCGAGGTGCAGGACCGCATCGGCGCCTGGATGCGCGCGGTGCGCGGCTGGCACGACTGGCAGGGCGCGAGGTTCGTGCGCTTCGGCGACAACATGCGCCAGGTCGCGGTGACGGACGGTGACAAGGTTTCCGCCGAGATGAAATTCGGCTTTGCCGTCAACACGCACGGCATCGGCGACCTCGTCGCGAAGGTCTCCGAGGCCGGCATCGACAAGAAGGCCGTCGACGCGCTCTGCGACGAATACGAACAGACCTACGCGGTCGCGAAGGAGCTGCGCACCGGCGGCAAGCGCCACGAGGAGCTGCGCTACAGCGCGCGCCTCGAGCTCGGCATGCGCGCCTTCCTCGAGGAAGGCGGCTACAAGGGCTTCACCGACACCTTCGAGGACCTGCACGGCTTGCGCCAGCTCCCCGGCATGGCCACGCAGCGCCTGATGGGCATGGGCTACGGCTTCGGTGGCGAGGGCGACTGGAAGACCGCCGCGCTCGTCCGCGCCATGAAGGTGATGGGCGCGGACCTCCCCGGCGGCACCTCGTTCATGGAGGACTACACGTATCACCTGTCGCCGAAGGGCCATCAGGTGCTCGGCGCGCACATGCTCGAGATCTGTCCGTCGATCGCCGCCGGCAAGGTCGCGGTCGAGGTCCATCCGCTCGGCATCGGCGGCAAGGAGGACCCGGTGCGCCTGGTCTTCAACGCTCCCGCCGGTCCGGCGCTGAACGCCTCGCTCGTCGACCTCGGCAACCGGTTCCGTCTCGTGATCAACGAGGTCGCCGCGGTGAAACCGCCGGCGCTGCCGAAGCTCCCGGTCGCGCGCGCGGTATGGGAGTGCAAGCCGGACTTCAAGACCGCGTGCGCGGCGTGGATCTACGCCGGTGGCGCGCATCACACCGGCTACAGCTACAGCGTGACGAGCGAGATGCTCGAGGATTTTGCGGTGATCGCCGGCATCGAGACCGTCCACATCAATGCCGACACGACGCTCCCGCAGCTGAAGCAGGACCTCCGCAACAACGAGGTCTACTACCACCTCGCCAGCGGTTTCCGCGCCTGATTTCGTCGTAACCACAGAGGCACGGAGAGCACGGAGTAGCGGTTTTAAGATTTCTCTGCGTCCTCCGTGCCGTTGTGGTTCAAACGAAGATTCCCATGCTCACTGAACTCAAACGCGAAGCCTACGAAGCCAACCTCGCCCTGCCGCAGCACGGGCTCATCAACCTCACGTTCGGCAACGCCAGCGCGATCGACCGCGCGAAGGGCATCTTCGCCATCAAGCCGAGCGGGGTGGCCTATGCCGAGCTCCGGCCGCAGGACATGGTGCTGGTCGACCTCGACGGGAAGATCGTCGAGGGGAGACTCAATCCGTCGTCGGATACGCCGACGCATCGCCGGCTGTTCCTCGCTTTCCGCGAGATCGGCGGCGTGGTGCACACGCACTCGTCGCACGCGACGGCGTTCGCCCAGGCCGGCCGCGAGATCCCGATCTTCGGCACGACGCACGCCGACTATTTTTACGGCAACATCCCCGTCACCCGGAAGATGACCGCGCAGGAGATCGGCGGCGGCGCCTACGAGTGGGAGACCGGCAACGTGATCGTCCAGCGCTTCGCCAAACTCGATCCGCTCGACTCGCCCGGCGTGCTGGTCAACCGCCACGCGCCGTTCACCTGGGGCAAGACGGTCGCAAAGGCGGTCGAGGTTGCCGTGGCCGTCGAATGCATCGCGCACCTGGCGCTGATGTCGCTCGCGCTCGAGCCGCGGCTGAAGACGATCGAGCCCACTCTGCTGAACAAGCATTTCAAGCGCAAGCACGGCCCCGGCGCCTACTACGGGCAGAAGTAGCAGCGAAGCGCGAGCGGGACCGGCCGCACCGCGCGTCGAAAGTCCGCCCCGGTGCGGCGGCCGCCTTACGATCCCGGATTCTTTCGCGTATTTTCCGGGAGCTTTTCCGGTGCAGGGGAGTAGAGTGGCGACGCGCGGGCATACCCCTGACCACCCGTCGCGTTGGTCATTATCCCCATGCCTCAATCGAACACCTGCCCGCGCGGCTGCGCGTTGGCATTGGCCATTTTCTCCTCGCCGGACTCCGCGTCGCGGCGGCGCCGATCCCGCCGGCCGAGCCGTTGCCCGCGCAGCGCACGATCGCACCGGGGCCCTTCGCGCCGACCTGGAATTCCCTCGTCGCGAACTACCGCTGTCCCGACTGGTTTCGCGACGCGAAGCTCGGCATCTGGGCGCATTGGGGGCCGCAGTGCGTGCCCGAGCAGGGCGACTGGTATGCCCGCTCCATGTATCTCCAGGGGCACAAGCAATACGCCGCCCACGTCGCCGCCTACGGCCATCCGTCGGAAACCGGTTTCATGGAGATCATCCACCGCTGGACCGCCGAGCGTTGGGATCCCGACGCGCTGATGCAGCTCTACGTCGACGCCGGCGCGCGCTACTTCGTGGCCATGGCGACGCACGAGGACAACTTCGATGCCTTCGCCTCGCGCTATCACGCCTGGAACTCCGTCAACGTCGGGCCGCGGCGCGACATCATCGGCGAGTGGGCGAAGGCGGCGCGGGCGCACGGCCTGCGCTTCGGCGTCTCCAATCATTCGTCGCACACCTGGCACTGGTTCCAGACCGCCTACGGCTACGACGCCGAGGGCCCGCAGGCGGGCGTGCGCTACGATGCGTTCCGCCTGAAGAAGGCGGACGGCAAGGGGCGGTGGTGGGACGGTCTCGACCCGCAGGATCTCTACGGCCGCCCGCGGCCGGACATGGTGATTCCCGACGGGATCGCGACGGTGAAGGAGCTCCGCGCCTGGCACGACGCCCACAACCTGCCTTGGACCGAGGAGCCGCCGCCGGGGGATCCGCAGTTCGCGGACAACTGGTTCTTCCGCGTCCAGGATCTGGTCGACCGCTACCAGCCGGATTTCCTCTACCTCGACAACACCGAGCTGCCGCTCGGCCAGGCCGGCCTCGATCTCGCCGCGCATTTCTACAACGCCAACGCCGCACGCCACGGCGGCAAACTCGACGCCGTGCTTACGGCGAAGGGCCTCCGCGCCGAACGCCGCCCGGCGGTCGTGCAGGACTTCGAGCGCAGCATCGGCAGCGGCGGCATCCAGGAACTGCCGTTCGAGACCGGCACCTGCATCGGCCAGTGGCACTACCAGAGGGACATCGCCTACAAGACCGTCACCCAGGTCGTGCGCAACTTCGTCGATGTCGTCAGCAAGAACGGCACGCTGCTCCTCAGCATCCCGCTTCGCGGCGACGGCACGATCGACGAACGCGAGCGCGCCTTCCTGCAGGGACTCGCCGCCTGGAACAAGGTGAACGGCGAGGGTATCTTCGGCTCGCGTCCCTGGAAGGTCTACGGGGAAGGCCCCACCCAGATCCCGCGCGGCCGCGGCGCCGATGGCCCGCTGCCGTTCACGCAGGACGACATCCGCTTCACCACCAATCGCGGCGCGCTCTACGCGTTCGTCCTGCGGCTGCCCGAGCGCGCCGTGCGCGTGCAGGCGCTCGGCGCCGCCGCCCCTTATGGCGCGAAGATCGCCGCCATTTCCCTCGTCGGCTCGACCGAGCCGGTCGCCTGGCGTCAGGAGGCCGACGCGCTCGTGATCGAAAAGCCTGCCCAGTTTCCCTGCGCGGACGTCATCGCCTACCGGATCACCCTGCAATGAATCCCCGCCTGCTGCTGTCCCTCGTCATCCTCGCCGCCGCGCCGCTTGGCGCGGCCGAGATCGCCTTCCGGCCCTTCGTCATCGACCACCTCGCGCGCGAGGACTCGCCGGTCGACGTCTCGTTCCTGCTCGGCGGCCAGCCCGCCGGCGCGACCGGCTTCATCACCGTGAAGGACGGCCATCTCGTGAAGGGCAACGGCGAGCGCTTCCGCATCTGGGGCGTGAATCTCACCGGCTGGACGCGCGGCTCGACGATTCTGCCGCCGAAGTCCGAGGCGGCGAAGTGGGCGCGGATCCTCGCGCGCCACGGCGTGAACTGCGTGCGCTTCCACTTCCTCGACATGCCGACGCGCACCGCCGCGCAGGAGGCCGCACTCGAGCCCGAGCGCAACCGCGCCGAGGCGGAGGGCAATCGCTTCAAGGTGCCGCCGGCCGGCCTGATCGACAGCACGAAGGACACGACCACGGACTTCGACGCCGAGCAGCTCGACCGCCTCGACACCTTCGTCGCCGAGCTGAAGAAGGCCGGCATCTACTCGAACCTGAACCTCAACGTCGGCCGCCGTTACAAGGCCGCCGACGGCGTGCCGGACAACGACATCGTCCAGCTCTGGAAGGCTTACACCTACATCGGCGACCGCCTGATCGAGTTGCAGAAGGATTACGCGCGCCGCCTGCTCACGCACCGCAATCCCTACACGGGCACCGAGTATCGGCACGAGCCGGCGGTCGCGACGGTCGAGATCGTGAACGAGAACTCGCTCTACGAATTCTGGTTCCGCAACTGGCTGCGCGGCGAGCTGAAGCCCGGCGCGCCCCGCTACCAGCTCGATTTCACGCCGCGCTACGCGGCCCAGCTCGACGCGATGTTCCAGCAGTGGCTGGCCAAGAACCGCACGCCGGCGCAGCTCGCCGTCATCCGCCAGCAAGCCGGAGTCGCCGCCGACGCGCCTGTGCCGCGGCTCCATCGTGGCGATTTCAGCGTGGCGCCGAAGGAGCGCTTCCACGCCGAGGCCGATTTCTACGGCGACGTCGAGAAGGTGTTCTTCACCGACATGGGCCGGTTCCTGAAGCAGGAACTCGGCGTGCAGTCGCTCGTCATCGGCAACGCCGACCACACCTACTGGATTCCCGGCCAGCCGATGCTGCGCGCCAACTCGCTCCTGGATTTCGTCGATGCCCACGTCTACTGGCAGCACCCGGCAATCTGGGGCGCGCGCAACTCGCCCATGGTCGACCAGCCGACGCGCTCGACGATCGTGAAGCTCGCCCGCGCCCCGATGGCCGGGCGGCCGTTCACCGTCAGCGAGGTCAATCACCCGAATCCCAACGAATACGCCGCCGAGATGATCCCGCTGCTGGCGTCCTACGCCGCCTTCCAGGACTGGGACGGCATCTATTTCTACACTTTCGAGCCGAAGGCGCTGCCGGACTTCCAGCGCTACGTGGCCGACGAGTTCGACCTCACGTTGGACCCGGTGAAGATGTCGCAACTGGCCGTGGGCGCGCTGCTCTTCTCGCGCGCCGACGTCAGCCCGGCGAAGGAAACCTTCGTGCGCAACTACTCGCACGAGCAGGTG
Organism: Oleiharenicola sp. Vm1; assembly: GCF_047777955.1. Lineage (GTDB taxonomy): Bacteria > Verrucomicrobiota > Verrucomicrobiia > Opitutales > Opitutaceae > Didemnitutus. The sequence goes on along the minus strand of NZ_CP180537.1, from coordinate 2,635,707 downwards.
AACGAGGCCATGCGCCTGCCGGAGAGCGAGCGGCCGTATTTCACACCCGGTTTCCCGCGCTCGCTGCCGCTGCGCCACGGTTCGCGCATCGGGACGCTCGAAGGGCAGGGGACCACGGCGTTCCCGCCGGAGAGCGACGGACCGTTCGTGTCCGATACGGGCGAGCTCACCTGGCGCCTGCACGACCGCAAGGAGGGCGTAGTCACCGTCGACACGCCGCGCTCGCAGGCACTCGTCGGTTTCCTGCGCGCGCATCCGCATCCCACGAAGCACTTGAAGCCCGAACTGAAGAACGAGTTCGCCGCGATCACGCTGTCCTCGCTCACGAACGAGCCGATCCAGCGTTCGAACCGCCTGCTCCTCACCGCCTGCGCCCGCTGGCAGAACACCGGCGCCGTCTGGAACGAGCGCCGCACGCTCTGGGAGAAGTGGGGCCACGGCCCGACGCTGATCGAGCCGGTCATCGGCTGGCTGGAGCTACGCGAACTGGACGGCGCTGTCGCCGTGCTCGTGACTCCGCTCGACGGCGCGGCGAAGCCGCTCGCGCGGGCCGCCCAGGCGCGCCGCCTCGAGGACGGCTGGGAAGTCGAACTCGGCGAGCAGACCGCCACCCAGTATCTCATTGAAGTCATCCGTTGAACCGCCGCTCGCCGTGTCCGCAAAATTCGCTCAGTCTGCCGTCGTGATCCTTCGCCGTCTGCTCGCTTCGCTTGTGCCTTTCATCGCGCTGGGCGCGTTCGCTGCGGATCCGCTGGCCGCCGGCTTCGAGTCGCCGCCGCGCACGGCGCGACCGCAGACGTTCTGGCACTGGATGAACGGCAACGTCACGCGCGAGGGCATCACGCTCGACCTCGAGGCGATGGCGAAAATCGGCGTAGCGGGCGCGCTGATCTTCGACGGCAGCGACTATCTGCCCGCCGGTCCCGCGAATTACCTCGAGCCGCACTGGCGCGAATTGATGACGCACGCGTTCAAGGAGGGCAACCGGCTGGGCGTCGACATCGGCATGTCCAACGCCCCCGGCTGGTCCAGCAGCGGCGGACCGTGGGTGATGCCCGCGATGTCGATGCAGCAACTCGTCTGGACGGAAGCGACCGCGGCCGGTGGCGGCCGCGTGGCGCTGGAGTTGCCGCGGCCGCAGGCGAACCTCGGCTACTATCGCGACGCGTTCGTCATCGCGTTCCCGGCGCTGCCGGCCGAGACGGTGCCCTACGAGGAGGCGCTGGCGCGGGTCAGCCTGGGCGCGGCCACGGTGGACAAGCGGCTCCTGAGCGACGGTTCGCTCACGACGAAGGTGGCGTTGACGCCGGCTACACCGCTGCTGTTCGAATTCGCCGCGCCGATCGAGCTGCACGCGCTCACGGCGTTGCCGAGCCCGAGCGGGCGTTTTCCCCGACTCACGGTCGAGGGATCGATGGACGGGAAAACCTTCACCTCGCTCGGCACGGTGGGCACGCCGGGGCGCCACGGCATCCTCGCGCCGGCGGTCCGCAATTTCGCCCCCACGCGCGTCCGTTTTGTGCGGGTCGCGGCCGCAGCCGAGGGCGAGCTCGCGGAGCTCATGCTGCACCGCGCGCCCCGAATCTCCGACTGGGTCGCCAAGGCCAATTTCGACTATCGCGTGTCGGGCCAACTCACGCTGCCGCCGGCGGTGCCGGTCGATGCGGCGATCGATCCCGCCCGGGTCGTGGACCTCACCGCGCACCTACAGGGCGACCGCCTGGAGTGGGATGCGCCGGCCGGGACGTGGACCATCCTGCGCATCGGCCATACGACCACCGGCAAGAACAACGTCGCAGCGTCGGCCGCCGGCCGCGGCCTGGAGATCGACAAGTTCAACGCCGCGGCGACCGAGTTCCATTTCGAGCACGTGATCGCGCGTGTCGCGGCCGATGCCGCCGCCGCCGGCGCGAAGGGGCCGTCTTCCGTGATCATCGACAGCTACGAGGCGGGCATGCAGAACTGGACGGCAGATTTTCCGGCCGAGTTTCGCCGGCGCGCGGGCTACGAAATCACCGGCTACCTGCCGGCGCTTTTCGGTCGCATCGTGGGCGATGCGGGCGTGGCCGAGCGTTTTCTCTACGACTTCCGCCGGGTGCAGGCGGACCTGATGGCCGAGAACTATTACGACCGCATGCACGCGCTCACGCGGACGCGGGGGATGAGATTCTACGTCGAAGGCTACGGCGCGGGAAATTTCGACGAGCTGCGCGTCGCCGGCCTGTCCGACGTGCCGACGACCGAATTCTGGACGCGCACCCCCTGGACGCCGAATCGCGCGGTGAAGATGGTCACGTCCGCCGCGCACGTCTACGGCCAATCCGTCGTGGGCTCCGAGGCTTTCACGGGCGAGTTCAAGACTTCCCGTTGGCTCGAGTATCCCTACGCGTTGAAGATTCTGGGCGACGAGATGAGCGCGCAGGGCGTGAACCTGTTCCTCATGCACCGCTACGCGCACCAGCCGCATCCGACGGCGGTGCCGGGCGTTTCGCTCGGGCCCTACGGTTTTGCCTTCGAGCGCACCAACACCTGGTTCAGCGAGGCGAAGCCGTGGCTCGACTGCATCGCCCGCACGCACTTCCTGCTCCAGCAGGGGACTTACGCGGCGGACATCCTCTATTTCAGCGGGGAGCGCAGTCCCGATCCGTCGTCGATGGCGCTGCCCGTCGTGCCGGCCGGCTACACTTACGACGTGGTCAACACCGACGTCCTGCTGCACCGCGTGCGGGTCGAGGGCGGCGATTACGTCCTGCCCGAGGGCGCGCGCTACAAGCTCCTCGTGCTGCCGCCCGACCTGAAGGCGATGCGGCCGGAGCTGCTGGAGCGGTTGCGCGCCTTCGTCGCCGCCGGGGCGACGCTCGTCGGCCCCGCGCCGCAGTTCTCGCCGACTCTGGCCGGCTATCCCGAGAGCGAGGCGGCGATGCTGCGCGCGGCGCGGGAGCTGTGGCAGGATCCGCGCGTGCTCGCGCACGCGGCGATCGCGGAGGCGCTGACGGCGCGCGGCATCGCGCCGGACTTCTCCTATTTCGCCTGGGATTCCGGCGCCGCGTTCTCGTGGCAACACCGACGGCTGCCCGATGGCGACCTGTTCTTCCTCGGCAACCGCCAGCGCCGGGTCGAGGAACTCGTCGCCTCGTTCCGGGGCCAGGCCGGCCGCCAGCCGGAAATCTGGCGCCCGGAGACGGGCGAACGCAGCGACGCGGCGGTGTTCGCCGCGGACGGCGACCGGGCCGTGCTTCCCCTGCGGCTCGAGCCCGGCGAGTCGGTGTTCGTCCTGTTCCGTCGTCCGGCGGCAACGGCCGCGCGCAGCCTGAGCCGGGACGGCACGGCGACGCGCGAGACCGCCGACGTGCCGCGGCTCAAGCAGCGCGTGGCGCCGGCGCACGACTTCACCATGGCGATCTGGGTCAAGCCCGACACCGACCTGCGCGTGTTCCCAAGCGAGGGCACGACCGGGCGGATTGACGAGGTGGGCAAATTCTACGCCATCCCGGCCGATCCCGGCGACGCGCGCTTTGGCGCCGGTCACGCCACCGCCGGTCTCGCGGTCGGACGCAACGGCATCTTCGTGGTCGAGCGCGCGCTCGACAGCTGCCCGGCCGTGCTGGTCTGGCCCCACCCGGTGTCCGGCTGGACGCATGTCGCCGTCGTCTACCGCGCCGGACAGCCGCAGCTCTTCGTGAACGGCGAACTCGTGCACACGGGGCTCGTCTCCGGCAAGGTGGTGCACTCGGGCGTCGGCTCGCCGATCCCGCCCGTCGACTACATGCTGCACTTCCCGGGCATCGAGGCGCTCACGCGCGCGGCGAACCAGCCGGCGCCGCCCTCGCGCGGCCAGGTGTTCTTCTTCGAGGGCAACTTCGTGCCGCCGCAGGAATTCGACCGCGCCCTGGCGGCCGCGGACGTGCGGCAGCTTGCCGCCGCCGGCCTGCCGGCGCCGGACACGCCGACGGTGACCGAACTCGGCCGCCGCGACGGCGGCACCCGCCTGCTGGCGTGGCGCAGCGGCCGCTACGCGCTGGACGGCGGTCCCGCCGTGGTGGCGGACGTGCCCGAGGCACGCGTCGTGGACGGTCCGTGGCAGGTCCGTTTCCAGCCCGGCCGCGGCGCGCCGGAGTCGATCGAGCTGCCGGCCCTGCGCTCGCTGCACCTCCACGAGAATCCGGGCGTGAAATTCTTTGCCGGCACCGCCACCTACACCCGCACCCTCGACGTGCCGGCGGGCTTCATCGGCGCCGACCGGCGCGTCATCCTCGACCTCGGCCGTGTCGAGGTGATCGCCGCGGTGCGCCTGAACGGCCGCGACGTCGGCACCGCGTGGAAGGAACCCTATCGCCTCGACGTGACGAACTTCGTCCACGCCGGCGCCAACACCCTCGAGGTGGCGGTGACGACGCTGTGGCCGAACCGCCTGATCGGCGACGAGCAGCTGCCGCCCGAGGATGCGTTCGGCATCCGCGACGAGCAGGGCAACGACCCGCACGGCATCACGCGCCTGCCGGAGTGGTATCGCACCGGGAAGCCGAAGCCGCCCGGCGGGCGGGTGACGTTTGCCACGTGGAAATTCTACGACCGCGACGAGCCGCTGGTGGCGTCGGGCTTGCTCGGGCCGGTGCGGCTGCATAATCCCGTTCGCCTCTCGCTTCCCGAATGAAAATCCAACGCTTCGGCTCAGTCATCGGCCTCCGGGAGGAGGCCATTCCGGAATACCGGCGCCTCCACGCCGCCGTCTGGCCCGGCGTGCTGGCGATGATCAAGCAGTGCCACATCCGCAACTACTCGATCTACCTGCGGCGGATGCCGGACGGGCAGCACTACCTGTTCAGCTACTACGAATACACCGGCGACGACCACGCCGCCGACATGGCGAAGATGGCCGCGGATCCGACGACGCGGGAATGGTGGAAAATTTGCGAACCGATGCAGCAGCCGCTCGCCGATCGTCCCGCCGGGGCCTGGTGGGCGCCCGGCGAGGAAGTGTTTCACCAGGACTGAGCCGGCGCAGGCTTGCGCGCGCCGGCGCTTCGTGCAGCTTGGCGACATGCCGCATTCCATGACACGCGCGGCGAAAGCGCTGCTCTCGGCCGCCGCCTTGACGCTCGCGGCGGGAATGGCCGGAGCCGCGACGTTGCCGCTGACTCCGGCGGAAGCCGAATGGATCCGCGCGCATCCGGTCGTGCGCGTCGGCTTCAGTCCGGCCTATCCGCCTTATTCCTTCCCGGACGGCTCCGGTCGCATGCAGGGCATCGACCTCGAATATCTCGATTTGATCGCCCGCCGGACCGGCCTGCGCTTCGAGCCCGTCGTCGCGCCGGACTGGCCGACCGCAGAGCAGTATTTCCGGGACGGCCGGGTCGACCTGCTGACCCTGCTCGTCGGCAGCGCCGAGCAGCGGGAGTCGATGCTGCTGACCCGCGTCTACCTGAGCGTGCCGCGCGTGATCGTTTCGCGGACGAACATGCCCTACCTGCTCAGCGCGCGAGACCTTCGCGGCCTGTCCGTTGGCATGGTGCGGGGCTACCTGCCGAAGGACGGGCCGATCCGCGAAATGATGGCCGGCACGCGCCTGGTCGAATTCGACACCATCACCGACGTGCTCGAGGCCCTGGCTCGCGGCGACATCGACGCGACGCTCGCCGATTCGGTCAACGCCGCCTACACGATCAAGGCCAACCATCTCGGGAATCTCCGGCTGGGCAGCATCACCGAGACCGCACGCGACACCTACCTCGGCGTGGCGCGCGACCAGCCGCTCCTGCTCTCCATCCTCAACAAGGCGCTCGCGGACATCACCGCCGCCGAGCGGCGCCAGATCGACGAGCGCTGGGTCTCGGTCGACGCCAATCCCTCGCCGTGGCTGCTGGCCTTCAAGATCGCGCTCGCCGCGGTGGCGGTGGTGTCGCTCATCGTCCTCGCGGTCTACCTGCACAATCGCCGTCTGGCGCGCGAGCTTGCGGAGCGCCGGCGGATTCTCGCCCGTCTCGAGGAGGCGCACGTCCGGCTGGCGAAGATCAGCGAACAGAAGACGGAGATGCTGCGGATGGTCGCCCACGACATCCGCGGACCGCTCACCGCCATGCTGCTCGCGGCCGACCTTGCGAATTTCGTGGAGCAGGGCGACGAGAAGGCGCTGCGCGACCTGCTCGCCCGGTTCCACCGCACCGCACAGCAACTCCGCCGGCTCGTCAACGACCTGGTCGACGCGCAGGCGACGGAGGACGGAGTGCGACGCTACGCGCGCGAGCCCGTGGATTTCGGCGCTCTGATCCGCGACGTGGCGTCGACCCTGCAGGAATCCGCCGCCGGCAAGGGCATCGAGCTGCGCGTGGAGACGGAGGGCGCGGCGATGCCGATCCTGTCCGATGCCGCGGCGTTGCGCCAGATTGCCGACAACCTCGTCTCGAACGCCCTCAAGTTCACGCGCCCCGGCACGATCGTGACCGTCAGCGCCTGCTGGCGGCAGGACGGCATTCGGCTCCTCGTGAGCGACCAGGGACCGGGCATCCGGCCCGAGGATCGGGCGCGGATTTTCACGCGCTACGGGCAGGGCGAGAGCCGTCCCACCGGCGGCGAAAAGTCCACCGGGCTCGGCTTGTGGATCGTCGACAATGTCGTCACGGGCCTGGGCGGAACGCTGCGTTGCGAGAGCGAACCGGGCCAGGGTGCGATCTTCATCGTCGAACTGCCCGGCGTGCGCGGTCCGGTCGCGACGGCGGTGTGAGCCGCTTCACCCGCGGCGCTGCTTCAGCTGGTCGAGCATCACCGCCGCGAGCAGGATCGCGCCGCGGACGATGTATTGGTAGAACGAGTCGATGTTGAGCAGGTTCATCGCGTTCTCGACGATGCCCATGATGAAGACGCCGGCGATGACGTGACTCATGCGGCCAACGCCGCCGGAGAGCGACACGCCGCCGAGCACGCAGGCGGAGATGATCGAGAGCTCGCTGCCCTGCGCCGTCTTCGGGTCGCCGATGCCGAGGCGGGCGGCGAGGAGCACGCCGGCCAGCGCAGCGACCAGGCCCTGGAGGGTGAAGATGGCGACCTTCACCCGCGTCACGTTCACGCCCGCGAGGCGCGCCGCCTCCTCGTTGCCGCCGATGGCGAGCGTGTTGCGGCCGAAGGCGGTGCGCTGGAGCACGAAGCCGAAGAGGGCGAACAGGCCCAGGCAGACCCAGACGGGAAACGTGATCTGGAAGACGACGGCGCCGGAGGAGCTGCGGATGACGGGGAAGGCCCAGCTGGCGAGGGCGAGCAGCGCGTCGTTGGCGATGCCGATGGACTTGCCGTCGGCGAACACGAAGGCGACGCCGCGCACCATCATCATGGTCGAGAGCGTGGTGATGAGCGGGTTGATCTTCAGCCGGGCGACGATGGTGCCGTTGAGAAAGCCCACCAGAGCGCCGAACGCGAGCGAGGCGGCGAGGGCGAGGAAAAGGTTGTTCGTCTGACGCAGGATCAGCGCGCAGAGCACGCCGCCGGCGGGAATGATCGTGCCGACGGAGAGGTCGAAATTACCCGACGCCAGGCAGAACAGCATCGTCGTCGCCACCGTGCCGACCATCGAGACCTGGAGGAGCAGGTTCATCAGGTTCTCGGGCGTGCCGAAGCCGCGCACCGTGATCCAACAGACGACGGCGAGCGCGCCCAGCACCAGGATCATGCCGCCGCGGTCGAGCAGCGTGCGGGCGAAGGAGGAATCGGAGGGACGGGAGGCGGAAGTCATCAGGCGGAAAGGGCTTTCTCGACGGGCAGGGCGTGGCGGAGGACGCGCTCGGGCGTGGCCTCGGCGCGGGGCAGGACGGCGGCGAGCGCGCCCTCGCGCATGACGGCGACGCGATCAGCCAGACCGAGCGCCTCGGGCAGGTCGCTCGACACGAGGATCACGGCGACGCCCTCGGCGGCGAGGCGCAGGATGATGCGGTAGATCTCGCTCTTGGCGCCGACGTCGATGCCGCGCGTCGGCTCGTCGAGCAGGAGCACGCGGATCTTCGTCGAGAGCCAGCGGGCGAGGATGACCTTCTGCTGGTTGCCGCCGGAGAGGTGCTTGATCAGCTGCTCGACCGACGGCGTGCGCACGGCGAGCTCCTGGACCTTGGCGGCGGCGTTCTCGCGTTCCCAGCGCGCGTCGATCAGGCCGCCCCAGCAGGTGTGCGGAGCGCGGATGCCGAGGTTGCAGTTGTCCTGCACGGAAAGGATCGGGACGATGCCCTCGCGCTTGCGGTCTTCCGTGCAATAGACGACGCCCGCCGCGATGGCGTCCGCGGGCGAGCGGAGGACCAGCGGTGCACCGTGCACGGCGACGCGGCCGGCGGTGGCGCGTTCGGCACCGAAGAGCAGTTTCAGCAGCTCGGTGCGGCCCGCGCCGACGAGGCCGAAAAGCCCGAGGATCTCGCCCTGCGCGACGGACAAGGTGACGGGCGCGCGGACGCCGGGGCCGGCGAGGCCGTCGAGCTCGAGGGCCACCGCGCCGAGCGGCCGCGGGGTGTAGGCGTAGACGTCGGCGATGTCGCGGCCGACCATGTCCTGGACGAGCTGGGCCGGCGTGACCTCGCGCAGCGACTCGTAGGTGCGGACGTGCCGGCCGTCGCGCAGGACGGTGCAGGCGTCGGCGAGAGCGAAGACCTCCTCCATGCGGTGCGTGACGTAGAGGATGACGCAGCCCTGCGCGCGCAGTTCGCGGATGACGGCGAAGAGCCGCTCGATTTCGCGGACGGAGAGGCTGCTCGTGGGCTCGTCGAAGGCGATGACCTTGGCGCCGCGGCTGAGCGCCTTGGCGATCTCGACCATCTGGCGCTGGCCGATGGGCAGGCGCGCCAGCCGGGCGTCGGGATCGATGTCCTCGCCCAGGCGCTGGAGCAGCGCCTGCGTCTTCTCCCGCAACGTCGCGCGATCGATCAGTCCGCGGCGCTGCGGCAAGTGGCCGAGGAAGATGTTTTCCGCGACCGTCATCTCGGCGACGAGGTGCAGCTCCTGGTAGATCACCGCCACGCCGGCGGCGAGGGCCGCGGCGGTGGAGGCGAATTCCCGCGGCGCGCCGCCGAGGCGGATCGTGCCCGCGGTCGGCCGGTGCGCGCCGCTGAGCGCCTTCAGCAGGGTGGACTTGCCGGCGCCGTTCTCGCCCATGAGCGCGTGCACCGTGCCCTCGCGCACGCCGAAGGAGACGCCCTGCAGCGCGGTGACGCCGACGTAGGTCTTCGTGACCGAATCGAACTGGAGGAACGGCGTCGCGTCCGGCATCGCCTATTGAATGATGCCTTCGCGCTTCAGGACGGACTCGAAGTTCTCGCGCGTGATGAAGATGCCCGGCGTGCGCGTCTCGAGCGGCGGCTGCTTGCCGTCCTTGACCCAGGCGTGCAGCAGGCGGGCCGTCTCGTAGCCCTCGAAGGGCGCGGAGACGAGCATGGAACCGTGGAAGCCCGTGGGCTTCGGCTTGCGGAGCTCGTCGATGCAGTCGGTGCCGTTGATGCCGATGCCGATCACGCTGTCGGCGCCGAAGCCGCGGCCCTCCATCGCGCGCACGGCGCCGAGGACGGCGTTGTCGTTCATGCCGGCGATGAGCCAGCGCTTGACGCCGCCCTGACGGGTGAGCAGCGAGGTCGCGGCGTCGAAGCTGCCTGGGATGTCGGTGGTCTTCTGCGGCGCCTTGAAAATCCGTGCGGCGGGGAAACCCGCGGCCTCGAGCGCGCGGCGGGCGCCCTCGGTGCGCTCGCGGGCGGTGTCGAGCTCCTCGAAGGTGATGAGGCACACGCCGGTCTCCTCGAGGTTCCAGCCCCGCTGCTTCGCCTCGGCGAAGAGCGCCTGACCGACCGACTCGCCGATCTGCGACGCGGACATGCCGAGGTAGGGGACGTCGGTCATGAACTTGCCGTCGGGCAGGACGAACATGTCGTCGACGGTGACGACCTTCATGTTCTTCTGCTTCGCGCGGGCCATGATCTGGGGTCCGAGCCGGACGTCGGGCGTGCAGATGACGAAGCCCTGGGCGCCGGCGACCGCGAGATTGTCGATCGCGGCCATGACCTTCTCGCCGTCGGGCGTGCCATATTTGAGCAGCTCGAAGCCGTGCTCGGCGGCGGCCTTCTCGGCGCCCTTCCACTCGAACTGGAACCACGGCTCCTCGGGCTGCTTCACGAGGAAGCCGAGCTTGATCTTCGCCGGGGCGGCGGGCGCGGCGACCGGGGCGGCGGAATCGGACTTCGGGCCGCAGCCGGTGAGGGCCAGCGCGAACGGCAGCAGCGTGGAGGCGAGCAACAGGGGAAGACGTTTCATGGGGAAGGGGACGCGGGGTGGGAGTCAGGCTTGGTGGGGCGGCAGGGCCGGCAACGGGTCACTTGTTCAAACATTAGCCGCGGCGGAGGCAAGGGCCGCTCACGGTTGGAAGATGAAGGTCGACATGTTGGCGTCGGGGAAAGTCACCGGCACGACGGTGGCGCCGTAGCGCAGCTGCGTGCCCTCGCCGCCGACGCTGCGGATGACGGCGCGCGTGAGCTTGCCGGCGTGCCAGGCGAGGTCGACTTCGTAGCCGCCGCGGGCGCGGAGGCCGGTGACGCTGCCGTCGGGCCAGGCGGAGGGCAGGGCGGGCAGCACGACGATCTCGTCGGGCGTGCTCTGGAGGAGCATCTCCGCGATCGCGGCGGTGCCGCCGAAGTTGCCGTCGATCTGGAACGGCGGGTGGGCGTCGAAGAGGTTGGCGTAGGTGCCGCCGCTCCACTGCTTCTTCGCGGTGTCGGCGTTGGCCGGCTTGAGCGCGTTGCGCAGCAGATTGAAGGCGCGGTCGCCGTCGCCGAGGCGGGCCCACATGCCCATCTTGTAGGCGAGGCTCCAGCCGGTGCTGCCATCGCCGCGGACGTCGAGCGTCCGGCGCGCGCCGGCGGCAAGGTCGGGCGTGCCGTGCGGCGTGATCTCGTTGCCCGGATAAAGGCCCCAGAGATGGGCGACGTGCCGGTGCTGCGGGTCGGCTTCGGGGTATTCCTGCTGCCACTCCAGGACGCGGCCGTCGGCGCCGAGGCGAGTCGGCGCGAGGCGGGCGCGCTTGGCTTTCAGCTCGGCGCGCAGGTCGGCGTCGGTGCCCAGGATCTCGGAGGCGCGGATGCAGGCGTCGAAGAGGTAGCGCAGCAGCTGCATGTCGGCGGTCGGCCCGAGGCAGACGTGCGCCGGCTTGCCGTCGAGGAGAAAGGCGTTCTCGGGCGAGTTCGAGGGCGCGGTGAGGAGGTGGCCGGATTTCGGGTCCTCGATGAGCATGTCGAGGTAGAAGAGCGCCGAACCCTTCAGCGTCGGCCAGGCGCGGGCGAGAAAGTCCCGGTCGCCGGTGAAGAGGTAGTGGTCCCAGAGGTGCTGGCAAAGCCAGGCCGAGCACGAGACGGTGGAGCCCCAGCTGGCGGATTCGCCGGGCGAAGTGAAGCCCCACGGGTTGTTGAGCAAAAAGGCGACCCAGCCGCGCGCGCCGTAGTAGGCCTGGGCGGTCTTGGTGCCGGGCGCGACGAGCGAGTCGATGAGGGCGAACAGCGGCGCGTGCAGCTCGGAGAGATTGGTGCTCTCGGCCGGCCAGTAGTTCATCTGGACGTTGATGTTCGAGTGCCAGTCGCCGTTCCAGGGCGTTTGGATCGTGTCCGCCCAGATGCCCTGCAGGTTGGCCGGCAGGCCGTCGGGGCGCGAGGAGGAGATGAGCAGGTAGCGGCCGAAGTTGAAGTAGAGCGCGGCCAGACCGGGATCGGCGGCGCCGGCGAAGAACGCCTGCAGGCGCTCGGGCGTCGGGCGGGCGGCCGCGGCGGCGTCGGGCGCGCCCAGCGTGAGCGCGACGCGGTTGAAGAGACCCTGGTAATGCGCCACGTGCGCCCGGCGCAGGGCGGCGAAATCGGATCGCAGCGCGCTCGCGAGATCGGCCTCGGCGGTGGCGCGCGGATCCGCGACGTCGCGGCCGGCGAAGCTGCGGCGCCGGATGTCGGTCGCGGCGGTGACGTAGAGCACCGCCGCATCGGCGTCGCGGACGCGCAGCGTGGTGCCGTCGACGCTGACCGTGCCGCCGGTCGCGCGGACCTCGAGGCGCGCGGCGTAGCGGACACCGGTGGTGCCGCCGTAGCCGTCGTTGAGCTGGCCGTGCATTGCCAGGCCGGTGCTGCCGGCGGCCTCGCATGCGGCGCGCTCGGCGCGGGCGAGCGTGGCGTCGAAGGACACCTTGCCCGGCTGATCGGCGCTGAGACGGAGGACGAACGCCTCCGCCGGCTGGCTGACGAAGCCCTCGCGCGTGAAGTGCACGCCGTCCTGCTCGTAGGTCACGCGGGCAACGGCCTCGGCGAGGTCGAGCGTGCGGCGGTAGCCGGAGACCGGCGAGGTTGCATGGGGAAAACTCAGGCGCAGGTCGCCGAGCGTCTGGTAGGAGCCGTAGGGGACGTTCGCGCCGGCGCCGAAGCCCGAGCCCTTGCCGGCGCAGGTGAAGTTGGCGTTCACGAGGGCCTCGGCCTCGTGGTTCTTGCCGGCGAGGAGCAGGCGGCGGATTTCCGGAAGGGCACGGTGGGCGTCAGGGCGGTCGGCCTCCTGCGGCGAGCCGGACCACAGGCCGGACTCGTTGAGAACGATGCGTTCCTCGGCGACGCCGCCGTAGAGCGCGGCGCCGAGCCGGCCGTTGCCGAGCGGCGAGGACTCGAAGAGGTGTGCGCCGGGGGCAGCGAGCACGACAAAGCGCGACTCGTCGCGCGGCTGGGCGAGCGCGAGGAGGGCGGCGGCGGCGGACGCGGCAAGGGACAGGAGAAGCTTCATGGTTGCGGGGCGCGGAGATCGCGCGAGGTGGCGAGGGCGATGACGCGCCCCTCGTTGCCGACGGCGCAGTAGAAATGGTAGACGACGCCGTCGTGCTTCAGCACCCACGGCTTGTGGGCGAACTGCCGGTCGAACGGCTCGCTCGGGGCGACGAGGTGCGGGCCGTCCCACTTGGTCCAGTGCACGAGGTCGTAGGAGCAGGCGAAGGTGTCGAAGGCGCCCGGTTTCCAGAAGGCGCCGAAATAGAACATCACCCAGACGTCGCCGAGGCGCGTGAGCTGCGGGTCGCCGCTGATGGCCCACGGCGCGGCGCCGATGTTGGCGACGACGGGGCCGTGGCCGTAGCGGCGCCAGACGCGCAGGTCGTCGGACACGGCGAGGCCGATCGCCTCGACGCCGTAGGGCGCGGACTTGCCGTTGTAGAACATCACGAACGGCGCGCCGAGCGTGCGCGCGTCGTCGCGGATGACGGCGCTCTTGTAGAGGGTGACGTGCTCGAAGTCGCGCGCGTCGCGCTGGTCGGGCGAGAGCACGGGATTTTCCGGCAGGCGCGTCCACTCGCGCACGGCGGTGGGATCGTCGGTGTGGGCGAGGCCGACCGCGAGCGGGTCGGGCTCGTAGCCGTGCTGCGACCCGCCGAGGTAGGAGAACCAGTAGCGGCCCTCGTGGCGCGCGAGCTCGTGCGCGCCGTCCCAGCGCGTGTCGTAGAGCGCGAGGCCGCCGTCGCCCTGCCAGGCGTCCCAGCCCTCGCGGCGGAACGGAAGCACGACGCCGAGTTTTTCCCAGTGCAGCAGGTCGTCGCTGCGGGCGAGGCAGGTCTGGTAGCCGACCCGGTCCCGGTTCGACACGTAGACCATGAACCAGCGGCCGCCGTGGCGGAAGACGTTGGGGCAGTCGACGAGCTCGCCGGCCTCGCCGCGCAGCACGACGCCGTATTTGAACGGCGTCTTCACCTCGTCGTAGACGCGCTGCATGGTCTCGGCCCCGACGAGCTTGGGTTTGCCGGTGGGGAAGGGAATGACGTCGGGCCGCTCGGCCGCGGTCAGCGTCGCGACGGAGCCGAGGAGCAGGGCGAACCAGCGGCGCAGCGGCATGGTCCGGTCAGGCGCGCTCGAGCGCGACGGAGTTGGTGAGGGCGCCGATCCGCTCGATCTCGATCGTGACGCTGTCGCCGGGCCGCAGCCAGCGCGGCTCGGGCTTGGCGGCCATGCCGACGCCCTGCGGCGTGCCGGTGAGGATCACGGTGCCGGGGACGAGCGTGGTGGAGCCGCTGAGGTATTCGATCAGCGCCGGCACGTCGAAGATCATGTCCGCGGTGTTCGAGTCCTGCACCTGCTGGCCGTTCAGCGTGGTCGAGATGCGGAGGGCGTTCGGATTCGGGATCTCGTCGGCGGTGACGAGGCGCGGTCCGAGCGGCGCGAAGGTGTCGAAGAACTTGCCCCGGCACCACTGGCCGCCGCCGAGCTTGATCTGATGGTCGCGCGCGGAGACGTCGTTGGCGCAGGTGTAGCCGAGCACGTAGTCGAGCGCGCGGGCGCGGCTGACGTTCTTGCAGGGCCGGCCGATGACGACGGCCAGCTCGCACTCGTAGTCGACCTCGGTGCTGGCGAGGTGGGTCGGGATCTCGATCGCGTCGCCGGGATGCGCGAGCGTGTTGATGCCCTTGACGAAGAGGATGGGCCGCTCGGGGATCTTGGCGCCGGTCTCGGCGGCGTGCTGGCGGTAGTTGAGGCCGACACAGAGGATCTGCGTCGGCACGACCGGGGCGAGGAGCTTGGCGATGGCGGCGCGCTCGCCGGTGACGCGCGGCGTGGCGTAGATGTCGCCGTCGAGGCGGAGCGCGGAGCCGTCGGGTTGCTCGGCGCCGAAATGCGCGCGGCCCTGGGAGTCGAGGTAGCGGATGATCTTCATGAGATTATTTCCCCGCGCTCCATCCGCCGTCGATCATCAGGCAGCTGCCGGTGACCATCGCGGCTTCGTCGCTGGCGAGGTAGAGCGCGGCGGCGGCGATCTCCTCGGGGCGCGCCATGCGGCCGGTGAGCTGGGTGGCGGACATGTCGCGGTAGGCCTGGGCGGGATCGGGATACTCGGCGATGCGGGCCTTGACGAAGGGCGTCTCGACGCGGCCCGGGCAGATGGCGTTGAAGCGCACGCCGGTGTGCGAGTGGTCGAGGGCGAGCGCCTTGGTCAGGCCGACGACGGCGTGCTTCGTGACCGTGTAGGCGAGGCGGTCGCGCACGGCGACGACGCCGCCGATCGAGGCGAGGTTGACGACGCTGCCGCGGCCGCGCGTGAGCATGGCGGGGACGAAGGCCTTGCAGAGATTGAAGGGGCCGCGAACGTTCACGGCGTGGAGGCGGTCGAGGTCGGCCGCGGCGGTGCCGAGGAGATTGCCGACGTGGCCGATGCCGGCGTTGTTGACCAGGATGTCGATCGGGCCGAGGCGCGCGGCCAGCGCGATGGCGTCGGCCTCGCTCGCGACGTCGAGGGCGGCGAACTCGGCCGTGCCGCCCGCGGTGCGGATCGCGGCCACGGTGGCTTCGCCCGCGGGCGCGTCGCGGTCGACGACGATCACGCGCGCACCGGCGCGCGCGAGGGTTTGGGCGATGGCCTGGCCGATGCCGGAGCCGGCGCCGGTGACGAGGGCGGTCTTCGAGGTGAGGTTAAACACGGTAGAGGCGTTCTGCATTGCGGTGAAAAAGCCGGGCGCGCTGCTCGGGCGTGGCCCGCGCGGTGAGCGCGTGCGTGGCCTCGACCCAGCGGGCGAGCGGGGCGGAAAGCGTGCAGACGGGCCAGTCGCCGCCCCAGACGAGGCGGTCCCAGCCGAAGCACGCGACGGCGTGGTCGAAATACGGCTGCAGGTCCGCCGGCGTCCACGTGGCCGCGTCGGCGTAGGCGACGAGGCCGCTGATCTTGCAGGCGACGTTGGGCAGCTCGGCGAGGCGCGCGAGGCCCGTGCGCCACGGCTCGTCCATGCGGGCCTTCACGTCGGGCACGCCGACGTGGTCGACGATGAAGGTGACCTGCGGACAGCGCTCGACGAGGGTGCGGACGTTGGCCAGCTGGCGCGGCAGGGCGCAGAGGTCGAAAGTCAGGCCGAAGTCCGGCAGCAGGCGCAGGTTTTCGGCGAACCGCGGCTCGAGGCACAGGTCGTCGCGGACCACGTGCAGCACGCGGCGGAAGCCGCGGAGCTTCGGGAGCGACGCCAGCGCCTCGAGGTGGGCGCGGAAGCCGTCGCTCTCGGGCCGGCCGCTGGCGACGATGCCGGCGATCAGCGGATTGGCGTCGGCGAGGCGCTGGACATGCTGCGCCTCGGCGAGTGGGTGCGGATCGTCGACGTCGCACTCCATGAAGACCGTCTTGGTGATGCCGGTGCCGGCCGCGGCGGCGCGATAGTCGTCGAGCGAGAAGCTGCGGTTGAGCGGCGGCACGCCCGCGCACCAGGAATAGGGGAACTGGCGCAGGTCCCAGAGGTGCTGGTGGGTGTCGACGAGGTGCATGGCTCAGGCGGCGGCGGGCAGGGCGGCGAGGTAGTTTCCGTAGCTGATAAGGCCGACGGCGCCGAGGAGCAACGCGATCGCCACTGAAACGATCAGTTTTGTGACAGGCCGGCAGGCGCGCCACTCGCCGATCGCCACGCCGAAGCCGCAGCTGAGCAGGATCAGAATGATCATGTGGATGGCCCAGCTGGAGAACTTGAAGTCGCCCATGCGCACGTGGCCCAGGCCGTAGAAGAAGAACTGGAGATACCAGAGCAGGCCGGTGAGCAGGGAGAGCGCGTAGTTGCGGACGAGGCTGGCGGGGCCGGCGGAGACGAACTCGCCGCCCGACCGGTCGCGCACGATGAGATAAAGGCAGTAGAACAGCGTGGTCGTGAACGCGCCGGTGTTGGAGAAAAGGTAGATGACGTTGCCCTGGAAATTGCCGGCGCCGTGCCGCGCGGCGACATCGGCGATGGGCTGGCCGGCGGCGAGCGAGAAGCTGAACACCGCGGAGAGCACGCCGGCGAGGAGCACGATGGGGAGGCCGAGTCGCGGGTTGAACTCGGAGACGGCGCCCTCGGTCCGGATCTCGCGCTCCTTGCGGAAGCCGGCCAGGCCGGTGACGAGCATCGCGCCGCCGCCGAGGAGGACGCCGATGATCACATAGACGCCGGCCGTGCTCGCCAGCGTGGCGCCGAGCGTGCCGGCCAGGACGGGCGGCAGCAAGGTGCCGAGCACGCAGGAGACGCCGATGGCGATCGCATAGGTGAGCGAGAAGCCGATGTGGCGGATGGCGACGCCGAAGGCGATGCCGCCGACGCCGTAGCAGACGCCGAGCAGATACGATTTCATCATCGCCGCGCCTGGCGCCTCGCGGAGGACGGCGCCGAGTTCCGGGATGGTGAACCAGGCGAAGATCCACGGCAGGACGAGCCAGCAGCCCGCGGCCTGCGCCAGCCAGTAGGTCTGCCAGCGCCAGTGCTTGACGTAGCGTTGGGGCGCGTAGCAGAGCGCGGCGGCAGCGGCGCCGACGGTGTGAAGGAGCGTGCCCAGCAGCGGGGCGGCTTCGGGGTTCATGCGTGGGGTAGTGGGGGTGGTGAGGGACTAGAGGTGGAACTCGGTCTGGATGGCGCGCGTGTGCTGGCCCACGCGCGGCGCGCCGCAGGGCGACTTGTAGACCTGGCCGTCGATGCGAATCGGGCAGCGCGTCGTGGCGAGCGTCGGACCGTCGTCGCGCGTGACCTGTTGCACGAAATCGAGCGCCCGGAACGCGTCGGTCTGCCAGAGACGGTTCCAGTCCAGCACCTCCGCGCACCAGTAGTCGGCGGGCTCGAGGCGGTCGAGCCAGTGGCGCGTCGGCTGCGTCTTCAAGTGGTCGGCGAGGAGCCGCTTGATCTCGTCGCGGCGGGTGAACCACGTCTGCGGATCGGCGAACTGCGCCAGCGCGGCGAGGCCGAGGAGTTCGCCGAGCTTCGGGATCGAACCCATCGCGAGGGCGAGATGGCCGTCCGCAGTCGCGTAGATGCCGTAGGGCGCGCCGAGGTAGGCGTTGGCGTTGTTGATCGCGCTGCGCTCGGGGCGCTTGCCGCCGTCGTTGAGGAAGGTCGTGGTGAGCTCGAACTGCAGGTCGAGGATCGACTCGAGCAGGCTGACCTCGACCAGCGCGCCGGCGCCGGTGACGCCGCGGCGCACGAGCGCGGCGAGGATGCCCTGCACGAGGTGGGCGCTGGCGGTGAGATCGGCGATGGAGAGGCCGAAGGCCATCGGCGGCTGGTCGGCGTTGCCGTTGAGCCAGGTGAGGCCGGAGACGGACTGGGCGAGGAGGTCCTGGCCGGGCTTCTCGCGCCACGGGCCGTCGCCATAGCCGGTGACGACGCCGTAGACGAGGCGCGGATTGAGCGCGCGGCAGGCGTCGTAGCCGAGCCCGATGCGCTCCATCACGCCGGGACGGAAATTCTGGATCATCACGTCGGCGCGGACGATGAGCTGCTTCACCGCGGCGAGATCGGCGGGATTCTTCAGGTCGGCGGCGAAGCTCTGCTTGTTGCGGTTGATCGAGTGGAAGAGCGTGCTGTCGCCATCGAGCGAGAGATTCGAAATGTAGAGCTGGCGGCAGATGTCGCCGCCGCCGGGGCGCTCGATCTTGATCACGCGCGCGCCGAGGTCGGCGAGCCGGGTGGCGGCCCAGGGCGCGGCGAGGAACTGGGCGAAATCGAGGACGAGCAGGCCTTCGAGCGGTTTCATGCGGGGATCGCGGTGGCGGTGGCGAGCGTATCGCGGTAGAGGGCGTCGAGGCGGTCGATCGCGGCGGCGGGCGCGGTGGCGCCGCGCAGCGCCTCGTGGACGAGAAGCGACGCCTCCTCCTGGAAGCGCATGTAGCCGGGAAAGCGCGGACGCACGAACGCGCGGTCGAGCACGGGCAGGGTGCGCGCGAAGTAGTCGCCGGTCTCGCGGTTGTTGGCCGCGTCGAGCCACGCCAGGCGATGGCCGGGCTGGCCGCCGCTCTGCGTGTAGAGCGTGCGCTGGATGGCGCCGGAGGCGACGAACTCCGCGTAGGCGAGCGCGGCGGCGCGCTGGCGCGAGAAGGCGGACACGGCGAGTCCCGCGCCGCCGAGCGTCGTGCGCAGCGGTGCGCCGTCGAGGGTCGGCGGTTCGCCGAAGGCGAGCCGGTGCGCGGCGAAGCCGGCGCGGGCGTAGTTCGAGTAGCCGTAGGCGAGGGGACAGTAGGCGAGCCGCGTGTTCTCGGCCGAGGCGACGAGTTCGTGCGAGGCGATGGGATTACGGTTCCACGCCTCGGCGTCGCCGAGCGCAAGGAGTTCGCGCAGGCGCTCCAGGGCAGCGAGCGCGGCGTCCTTGGGGGCCACGACCTGCGTCGAGGCGAAGGGCTCCGCGCCGGCCGCCAGGCAGAACGTGTAGAAATTCATCAGGCAGTTGATCGGCGCCGCCGGCACCTCGACGTGGCCGCGGCGGGCGAGGGCGAGGAGCTCGTCCCACGTGCGCGGCGGCGCAACGCCGAGACGGGCGAGCAGGTCCGCGCGCCAGAACGCGACCGGCGTCGCCGCGTCGATCGCGAGCGCCCACTGGTGGCCCCGGTAGTGATAGCTGGCGTGCGAGCCGCCGACCGTGTGCGCCGCCTGGTCGCCGAGGAACGCGGCGGAGAGGTGCGCGTCGAGCGGCAGGATGGCGTTGCGCGCCGAGACCCGGGGGATGCACGGGTGGTCGAGCACGATCAGGTCGTAGTCGGTCGCGAGTTTCTCGACGGGAAAGTCCTCGAAGGCTTTGAGCGAGCGCTGCTCCCAGTGGATGGTGATTTCCGGGTGCAGCTCGTGGAAGCGCGCGGCGGTCGCGGCCATCGGCGCGTAGCCGCGCGGGTGATTCCAGGTCATGCCCCGGAGCGAGATCGGTGCGGTCATCAGGAAGAGGGGATCGGAGTCGCGCCGCTCGCGCTGGACGCGTAGGCGGCCTCGACGACCGCCATGGTGCGGAAGGCGTCGTCGACGCGCGTGGGCAGCTCGGTCGTCGCGCCGGCGGCGTAGCGTTGCAGGGAATCCATGGTGCCGATGAACGCGTGCGGGAACCAGGTCCCGTCGACGGGAATCTCGCGCCATTCGCCGGCGGGCTGTCCGGGCTCCTTGAGGCAGAGTTCGAGCGCGTCGCGGCCGCCCTGCGGGTAGTTGAGCAGCACGCCGAGCTGGGCGCGGATGACGCCGCGCGTGCCCTCCCACTTCACGTAGCTTTCCTGGTGGCGCGGGCCGTAGTCGTGCGCGTGGTTTGTCGTGATGGTGGCGCGGAGCAGGTCGCCGTAGTCGAGGGCCATCGTCGTCCGCGTCGCGGCGAGGTGGGGCGTCGCGGGATGGCGCACGGTCTTGGCGTGGACGCCCCGCGGTTCGCCGAGGAACGAGCGGATCAGGTCCACGTAGTGGATGCTGTGGTAGAGGATCTCGAGCCGCGGCGAGTTGGCGAGAAACGACCAGAGGTGCCACGGCATGTGCACGGTGACGCGCACCTCCAGGTCGTGCACCTCGCCGATCGTGCCGGCGGCGATCAACCGGCGGGCGGCGACGATGGCGGGAGCGAAGCGGAGCTGAAAGTTCACCGCCGCCCGCAGCCGCTTCTCGCGGCAGAGGTGGAGCAGGGCGCGGGCCTGGCCGAGGTCCGCGCCGAAGGGTTTCTGGATGAGCACCGCGGCGCCGTCCGGCAGTTCGCGCAGGACCGGCTCGATGGCGGTCGCGGGCACGGCGACATCGAACACCATGCCGGGCTCCGCCGCCTGCACCGCGGCCGCGAGCGAGGGGAAGGGGTGCGGGAGGCCGAAGTCCGCCGCCAGCTGCGCGGCCTTGGCGGCGTCGAGGTCGAAGACGCCGGCGACGGGAAAGCCCGCGAGGCGATACGCGGGCAGGTGGGCGTCGCGCACGATGCCGCCGGCACCGACAAGCTGAATGGGGAAGGGGTAAGTCAGCATGAAAAACGGGTCCGCGAGTGGCCGAGCCATTTTTTATTTGCAAAACGAGATTTTATTAGCAAACACAGCGCAAGTCCAAAATGCCGAAGACCCCAAGCTACCCCGTGCCGGCACTGGAGAAAGGCCTCGACATCCTCGAGACGCTCGCGGCTGCCGCCGTGCCCCAGTCGCTCGCGGAGCTCGCCACGAGCCTCGACCGCAGCAGCAGCGAACTCTTCCGCATGCTGAACTGCCTCGAGCAGCGCGGCTACATCACGCGCGAGCCGGTCTCCGGGAAATATTCGCTCACGCTGAAGCTCTTCAGCCTCGCCCACGCGCACTCGGTGACCGAGAAGCTGCTCCGTGCGGCCAACGTGCCGATGCAGGAGCTGACCGAGAAGGTGCGCGAGTCGGTGCATTTGAGCGTGCTCGAGGGTGACCGCCTGCTCGTCGTGGCGCAGCAGGAAAGTCCGGAGCGCGTGCGGCTTTCGATCGAGATCGGCGGGCAGTTCGATCCGGTGGAGACGGCCTCGGGCCGCCTCCTGCTGGCGCACGTGGACGACGAGCGCCGCGAGCAGGCCTGCGCCGGCTCGCCGGCGTGGAAGGCCCTGTCGGCGCGGGCGCGCGCGGCCCTGCTTGAATCGCTGGCGGAGATCCGCCGCACCGGCCTGTCCTTCGCCGAGAGCGAGACGATCGAGGGCGTGCGCGACGTGGCCGTGCTGGTGGGCAATCCCGCCAGCGGCGTCGTGGCGGCGCTGGCGATCACGCGCCTCCTGCGCCGCGGCCAGCGCGGCGACGAGGCGGCGCTGGTGGCGGCGATGCGCGGCGCGGCGCGGGAGATCACCGAGTCGCTCGGCTGGGAGGGCACGAAATGAAGTCGCAGTTCTTCGAGGATTATGTCGTCGGCACGGTGCGCACCTCCACCGGGCGCACGATCACGGATGCCGACATCGTGCTGCACGCCGGGCAGACGGGCGATTTCTACCCGCACCACCTGGACGCCGAGTGGTGCAAGACGCAGGACTTCAAGCAGCGCATCGCGCACGGCACGCTGGTCTTCAGCGTCGCGGTCGGCCAGACCGCGGGCGAGATCAACCCCGAGGCCTTCTCCTACGGCTACGATCGCGTGCGCTTCATCCGCCCGGTCTTCATCGGCGACACGCTCACCTCGCGTTGCACGGTCAAGGACCGGCGCGACGACCCGAAGCGCCCGGCCTTCGGCGTCGTGGTCGAGCTGGTCGAGTCGCTCAACCAGCGCGGCGAGACCGTCCTGGCGGCCGAACACCTCCTGCTGGTCAAACGTCGTCCCTCTCCACCCCTTTGACGTCCCCTGAACCCGGACGTCTTTCCCAAAACCCAAACATCCACTGCTCACGCGCGCCCAGCCCCCCCAACGGCGCGCGGGAGATCTACCCAATGCAATCGAAACTGAAACTGCTCCCGGGGGCGGGGCTCTGTGCGCTCCTCTCCCTCGGTTCCCTCCCCGCGACCGCGCAAACGGTCGCTGCGCCGGCCCAGCCGGACCAGAAGAAGAAGGAGGACACCGTCGTCCTCCAGGAATTTGTCGTCACCGGCCAGCGCGCGTCGCTCGCCTCGGCGGCCGAGATCAAGCGCGGCAAGCTCGAGATCGTCGACTCGATCGTCGCCAGCGACATCAACAAGCTCCCCGACTACAACGTCACCGATGCCCTGCAGCGCATCACGGGCGTGCAGATCCTGCGCGACCGCGGCGAGGGCGCCGGCATCACCATCCGCGGCCTCTCGCAGATGGAGCACACGCTGAACGGCCGTGAGATCTTCACCGCCGGCCTGTCGTCCACCGGCGGCGCCAGCCGCCAGATCGACTTCGCCGACGTGCCGGCGGAAATGGTCGCGGGCCTCAACGTCTACAAGACTTCCTCCGCCAACCACATCGAGGGCGGCATCGGCGGCATGGTCGAGATGGTCACGCGCCGGCCCTTCGACTTCGGCCCCGGCCTCTCGGGCGCGCTCTCCGCGCGCTTCGTCAACGGCGACCTCGCCAAGAGCACCAAGCCGCAATACTCCGCGCTCATCTCCGACCGCGTGAAGTTCACCGACGGCTCCGAGCTCGGCGCGCTGGTCAACATCACCTACCAGAAGCGCGCCTGGCGCGAGGACCAGAAGGGCACCGGCAGCCCGGTCGCCCGCACCGACATCGTCACCGGCCAGACCGTCACCGCGCAGAACTCCACCTCGGAAAACACCGTCTTCGGCACGCGCGAGCGCTGGGGCGCCACCGGCGTCGTCCAGTATCGCCCGAGCAAGGCCCTCGAGGTCTACGGCGAGTTCAACTACACCAAGTTCAACACGCTGCAGGACACCCACCAGATCAACGTCACGGGCAGCAACTTCACCTTCGTGCCCGGCAGCGCCGTCCTCTATCCCGGCACGAGCGACCTGAAGTCGATCACCTGGAACGCCCCGACCGTCTCCGTCCTCGCGTTCGCGCGCGACACCCATGACTGGACCAAGCAGTTCGCCGCCGGCGCGAAGTGGAAGGGCGAGAACCTCTCCGTCAACGCCGACGTCAGCTACACCAAGAGCTACAACGACCTGTTCTTCTCCGGTCCGTTCTTCGCCACCAAGGCCTCCGCCATGGCCGGCGCGACGTTCACCCAGGACTTCTCCACCGAGGTGCCGAGCTCGTCCACCACCGGCGTCGATCTCACCAATCCCGCCAACTACGAATACACCGGCATCGCCTACCGCTACCGTCCGTTCTACGGCGACCTCACCGCCGCCCACGTCGACGGCACCTACAAGACGAACTCGTCGATCTTCCACACGCTGCTCTTCGGCGTGCGCGATGCCGTCCGCAACGCCACCAACAAGCCCGGCCTGATCTTCGCCGACTACAGCTTCCCGGCCGCTTCGCGTCCGGCCGCGACCCAATACGCCAGCCAGACCATGTCGATGCCCTTCGGCTTCTTCCCCTACACGGGCACGCCGAGCATCCGCAACTACATGAGCGGCGTCCTCGACGGCGCGCGCGACGTCGTGTCCTACCGCAACCTCTTCGGCATCACCTCCGCCATCCCGACCTCCGCCTCGCCGCTCACGCTCTGGAACATCAAGGAGCGCACCGACGCCGCCTACGCCATGAGCAACTTCAAGGCCGGCACGCTCCCGCTCGAGGGCAACGTCGGCGTGCGCTTCGTCCGCACCAACGAGAAGGTCAGCGGCTACCAGGGCACCACCGCCGCCAACGCCGTGCCGATCAACATCAACACGACCTACAACAGCCTGCTGCCGAGCCTCAACACCCGCTACACGCTCGCCGACGACACCTTCCTGAAGTTCTCCGCCTCGAAGACGCTCACGCGCCCGGACTTCGGCAGCCTCTCGCCGTCGATCACGCTCGTGCCCAATCCGATCAACCCCGCCCTCAACCAGGGCTCCGCCGGCAACCCGAACCTCGATCCGATCAAGTCGACCAACTACGACCTCGCGCTCGAGAAATACTTCAAGCCGGGCACCTACGCCTACGTCACCGTCTTCTACAAGGAGGTGAAGGGCTTCATCGTGAACTCCGCCGCCACCGAGACGTGGGACGGCCAGGACTACCTCATCACCCGCCCGCGCAACGCGAATCCCGCCAAGATCAAGGGCTTCGAGGTCGGCACGTCCTACTTCTTCGACTTCCTGCCCGATCCGTTCAAGGGCCTCGGCGTCCAGGCGAACTACACCTACGTCGACTCCGAGACGCCGAACGCCACGCTCAACAGCAACACGCCGCTCCCGAACCTCTCCAAGAACTCCTACAACGTCATCGCGATGTATGAGAACAAGAAGGTCTCGGCGCGCATCGCCTACAACTGGCGCGACAAGTTCCTCAGCGGCCAGGCCAACATCGCCAACGTCGGCCGCATTCCGTTCTACACGAAGGCCTATGGCTGGATGGACGCGTCGCTGAGCTACAACTTCACCGACAAGCTCACCGTCTCGCTCGAGGGCACCAACCTCCTGCGCACGAAGCGCGAGTCCTACTACGGCCGCACCACGCTGCCGCAGAACGTCTACATCAACGACCGCCAGGTCAGCGCCGCCGTGACCTACCGGTTCTGAGCCGTTGCCCGTTTCCCGAGTTTTAGTTCGGGGGAACTAAAAGGCCCCGGATTCTGGCGAGGCGACTCGCCGGGGTCCGGGGTCCGCTTTGGGCGGTCCCGGCCGCCGCGAGCGGACCGGGCACCGACTCCTGAAAATAAAACCGGCGCGCCACCCCCGCGGCGCGCCGGAATCCTCCCGCCACCGCCAGCTTAGCGCAGAACCCCCCGGTCCACCATTGGTGCGATGATCTTTCGCCTACAGAAAATGCCAAGGCCCTCAGGCGTCCTCGCCCGGACGGCGGGCCGTCCGCCGCGCCGGCTGGCGCAGTTGCTCCCGCCAGTGCTGCGGCGCGATGCCGTAGGCCTGCTTGAACGCCGCCGAGAGATGGAAGGCGGAACTGAAGCCGAGCCGGGTCGCGATGTCCTCCAGCGTGGCGTCGCCCGCGGCGAGCAGGCGGCGCGCGCGGGACAGGCGCAGCTGCACGACGTAGTTCCAGGGCGAGAATCCCGTCTGCGCCTTGAACTCGCGGCGGAAATGCGAGTAGGCCACGCCGAGCTCCCTGGCCAGCGCTTCGACGTTCACCGCCTCGGTGTGGTGCTCCGCGAAGTAGCGCTCCGCCTCGAGCACCGCCCGCACCATGCGGGCGCGCGCCGGGGCCGTCTCGCCCGCTCGCGCCCAGACGGCGAGGATGCCGAGCGCGAGGGCGGACATCTCCGGATCGAAGCCCGGCCCGGCGCGCCGGGCGTGCTGGTGCAGCGCATCCAGCGCCGCGTCGAGCCCGGCGGCGAGCGCCCCGGGACGCAGGCCGCTGGCGGCGGCGAGCACGCCGGACTTCCGCAGCGTGTCGACCACCGGGCCGCGCAGCTCCACCCAGCTCTCGGACCAGCCGGTCTTCGCGTCCGGCCGGTAGCGGTGCCACATCCCGGGCAGGAGGAGCACCGCCGTGCCGGCCTCGAGCTCGCGCCGGCCGAGCTCGTGCGACTCGAACGTGCCGCGGCCGGCGGTGATGAGCACGATCTGCAGCGCGTCGAGCACTCGGCCGTGCGACCAGTCGAAGTGGTGATCCGCCGGATGCTGCTGCGGCGGGTAGGGCGTGCCGGGCGGCACCAGCGCCACGCCGCAGGCCGCCACGCCGAGGCCCCAGCGCGCCACGTCGGGGTGGTCGGTGAAGTAGCGGAAGTAGTCGGGCGGGGGCTTGGGCATTTCCTAAATGCCAAAGATCAGCCCGACTATTCCGCGGCGCAAGCCTTTGCCATACAGTAAGTGCACCCACGATTGCGCGCTCGTCACCCCGGCCGTTTCGGCAACAATCCGCCCGCGTCTATGCTGCTCCCCAAGTCCTTCCGGTTCCGCCGCGCCGCGGCGCTCTTCTTCCTGCTGGTCGCCGTCGCCGCCGGAGCGCGCGAACGCTACCTCTGGGATGCGAAATGGAAGTTCCAGCTCGGCGACGTCCCCGGCGCCGCCGACGCCGACTTCAGCGATGCGACCTGGCGCGGACTCGATCTGCCGCACGACTGGAGCATCGAGCGCCCGGTCGCCGCGGACGCGGCCTCGGCCGGCCACGGCGGCTTCTTCGCGAACGGCATCGGCTGGTATCGGAAGACCTTCCGCGCCTCCAAGTCGTGGCAGGGCCGGCTCGTCACCCTCGAGTTCGAGGGCGCCTACATGAACGCCGAGGTCTTCGTCAACGGCGTCTCCGTGGGACGGCACGCCTACGGCTTCACGCCGTTCTCGGTCGCGGTGCAGAATCACCTGAAGCTCGGCGCGGAGAACGTCGTCGCGGTGCGGATCGACCACTCCGCCCAGCCGACCGCGCGCTTCTACACCGGCTCCGGCCTCTACCGCCACGTCTGGCTGCACGTCACCGCGCCGGTGCGGGTGGCGCCCGAGGGTGTTTTCGTGACGACGCGCGCCCTGGCCGCGGGGGAGGCGACGGTCGAGATCGAGACCACGCTCGCCAACGCGCTCGACACCGCCCGCGCCGTGACGGCGGAGATCGCGCTCTACGACGCCACGGGCCGGCGCGTGGCGGCGACGAAGACCGCGGCCCGGGCCGAGGCCGGCGCCGAGTCGCGCTTCACCACGACGCTGAAGGTCCCGCAGCCGCAGCCGTGGTCGCCGGCGAGCCCCGCGCTCTACCGCGCCACCGTCCGCCTCACCGACGGCAAGGAACTGCTCGACGAGTATTCGGCGCCCTTCGGCATCCGCACGCTGCGCTGGTCGGCCGAGCGGGGCCTCGAGCTGAACGGCGCGCCGATCAAGCTCAACGGGGGCAATGTCCACCACGACACCGGCATCCTCGGCGCCGCCGCCGTTCGATCGCCGAGGAGCGCAAGGTCGAGCTCCTGCGCGCCGAGGGTTTCAACGCCGTCCGCACCGCGCACAACCCGCCGTCGCCCGCCTTCCTCGACGCCTGCGACCGCCTCGGCGTGCTGGTGATAGACGAGATCTTCGACGGCTGGGCTAAAGGGAAGACCAAGCACGACTACAGCACGCTCTTCGCGGAGGAGTGGTCGCGCGACGTCGACGCCTGGGTGCGGCGCGACCGCCACCACCCGTCGGTCGTCATCTGGAGCATCGGCAACGAGATGTTCGAGCGCACCACCGCCGAGGGCCAGCGCATCGCCCGCGAACTGGCCGCGCGCGTCCGCGCGCTGGACCCGACGCGACCGGTGTCCGCCGGCGTCAACGGCGCGGGCAAGAACGGTCACTGGGAGCAGCTCGACCCGCTCTTCGCCGCGCTCGACCTCGCGGGCTACAATTACGAGCTCGCCGCCCAGCACGCGGCCGACCACGCGCGCCTGCCGCAGCGCGTCATCCTCGCCGCCGAGTCCTATCAATCCGAGATCTTCGCCAACTGGGCCATCGTGCAGGCGCAGCCCTACGTCGTCGGCGACTTCGTCTGGAGCGCGCTCGACTACCTCGGCGAGGCCGGCATCGGCCGTGTCTTCCCGCCCAGCGAGCCGGCGGTGAAGCACTGGGAGGGCAGCATGTGGCCGTGGCACGGCGCCGCCTGCGGCGACATCGACCTGATCGGCTGGCGCAAACCCATCTCGCACTACCGCGCCATCGTCTGGGATCGCGGGGAAAAGCTCTACGCCGCCGTCGTCGCGCCGACGCCCGACGGCCGGCCCTGGAACGTCACGCCGTGGTCGCTCCCTCCCACGCTGCCGAGCTGGACCTGGCCGGGCCACGAGGGCAAGCCGCTGAGCGTCGAGGTCTACTCGCGCCACGACGCGGTGCGGCTCGAGCTCAACGGCCGTTCCCTGGGCGAACAGCCGACGGATCGCGCCCACGAGTTCCGCGCGCAGTTCACCGTGCCCTATGCGCCCGGCGAACTCGTCGCGGTCGGCCTGAGCGGCGGCCGCGAGGTCGAGCGCTTCCCGCTGCGCACCGCCGGCCGGCCGGTGGAACTGCGGGTGACCGCCGACCGCGCGCGCCTGCGTCCCGACGCGCAGGATCTCGTCTACCTCAGCATCGAGGCGCTGGACGCCAACGGCACCTGGGTGCCGACGGCGTCGGCCCCGGTCACCGTCGAGGTTTCCGGCGCCGCCACGCTGCTCGCGCTGGGCAACGCCGACCTCACGTCGATGGAGCCCTACACCGGCCCGACGCGTTCGCTCCACCAGGGCCGCGCCCTCGCCGTGCTGCGCTCGCGCGACATCGGAGGCGAGATCACCGTGCGCGTCTCCGCCCCGGAATTGAAGACCGTCACCCTGAAACTGCGCTCCACCGTCCGCTGATCCCCTTCGCCATCATGCAATCGCTCCGTCGTCTCGTTTCGTTCCTCGCCCTCGCTGCCGTCGTCCTCGCGGCGCGCGCCGCGAGCGTCCCGCCGCTCATGTATGGCGCCGCCTGGTATCCCGAGCAGTGGTCCGAGGCGACCTGGGAGGCCGATCTCGCGCGCATGCAGGCGGCCGGCCTCAACATGGTGCGCATCGGCGAATTCGCCTGGAGCAGCCTCGAGCCGAGCGAGGGCAACTACCAACTCGACTGGATGGAGCGCGCCGTCGCCGCCGCGGCGCGGCACGGGATGGTCACGATCATCGGCACGCCCACCGACACGCCGCCGGCCTGGCTGACGACCAAGTATCCCGAGGTCCTCCGCGTCGGCGAGGACGGCAAGCAGCTCCAACACGGCTCGCGCCGCCACTTCTCCATCGCCAGCGCGAAATACCGCGAGCTCTGCGCCAAGATCGTCACGCAGCTCGCCGAGCGCTTCGGCCACAATCCCCACGTCGTCGCCTGGCAGATCGGCAACGAGTTCACCGAGGATTCGTTCGACGACGAGTCGCGCCGCGGCTGGCACGCGTGGCTGGAAAAGCGCTACGGCTCGCTCGACCTCCTCAACCGGCACTGGATGACGGCCTACTGGTCGCAGACCTACAGCCAGTGGAGCCAGATTCCCATGACCACCGGCCGCGCCAACCCCGGCCTGCTGCTCGACTACAAGCGCTACGTCACCGACACCTGGCTCGCCTTCCAGCGCAACCAGATCGCCGTCCTCCGCGCGCACGTCGAGCCGCGCCAGCTCATCACCACCAACCTCGGCGGCGTCGGCTGGGCCAACCGCTTCAACCGCCAGCTCATCGCGGCCGACTACGACGTCATCTCCTGGGACGAATACCTCGGCGCCGGCTACGCCGACAGCTCGCGCAACGGCACCGGCCACCTCGATCCCGACCGCAGCGGCTCGACGCACGACCTCGTGCGCGGCTGGAAGCAGCGCAACTTCTGGGTGCTCGAGATGCCGCCGGGCTTCGTCGACTGGTCGAGCGTCAGCAACTCCCTCGACCGGGGCGAGACGCGCGCGATGGCGTGGCACGCGGTCGCGCACGGCGCCGATTGCGTCGCCTACTGGCAATGGCGCAGCGCGCTCAACGGCCAGGAACAATACCACGGCTCGCTCGTCGGCCCGGACGGCGAGCCGGTGCCCGTCTACGCCGAGGCCGCGCAGGCCGGCCGCGAGTTCGCGCAGGCCGCGCCGGTCATCGCCGGCACGTCGCCGGTCTCCCAGGTGGCGCTGATCCACGATTACGACAGCCGCTGGGCGATCGACTTCAACCGCTTCAGCAACCGCTACGAGCAGCTCGAGGTCCTGCACAGCTATTACAAGGCCCTCCGACGGCAGACGCAGTCGGTCGACATCGTCACGCCCGCGATGGACCTCGCGCGCTACAAGCTCATCGTCGCGCCGAGCCTCAACGTCGTCTCCGCCGCCCTGGCGCAGAAGCTCACCGCCTGGGTCGAGGCGGGCGGACACCTCGTGCTCGGACCGCGCACGGGTATGAAGAACGAGTTCAACGCCCTCAACACCCAGCGCCAGCCCGGCCCGCTCGTCGCCACGCTCGGCGGACGCGTGGAGCAGTTCTACGCCTTGCTCGAGGACGTGCCCGTCGCGGGCGAGTGGGGCAGCGGCCGCGCGACCGTCTGGGCCGAGACACTCGCGTCGCTCCCCGCCGCCCAGCTCTCAACTCTCAACCCTCAACTCTCAACCTCGGGTGCCATCGAAGTGCTCCTCCGCTACGGCGCCGGCAACGACTGGCTCACCGGCCAGCCCGCCGCGATCCGCCGCCGCGTGGGACAGGGCACGATCACCTACCTCGGCGCCGTCGTCGACCAGCCGCTCATGCAGACGCTCGCGCAACAGTGGACCGCGATGGCCCACGTCGATTCGCCCGTCATCCCCGTGCCCGATCGCGTGAGCGTCGGCCGCCGCGTCGCCGCCGACCGCGAGGTTTTTATCTTCACCAATTTCTCCGCCGGTCCGCAGAAGATCGCCCTTCCCGGAGCGATGACCGACGTCCTCCAGGGCGGCGAGGTGACCAAGCTCAGCCTCCCGCGCTACGGCGTCGCGGTGTTGGTGCGCCGCCTCAAATCCTAGCCGGTCACCGCCCCAAAGACGCGCATCCCAGGGTGGGGGCGGTGTCCGATGTCGCTACGCTCGGTAGTCCCCAACCGCCCTCGCACGGGTCGCCACGCCGCGGACGCAAGGGCGCTTGGGGACAAGCGCCCCTACCGGCGAGGCCCGCGGTCGCCGAGGGTAGGGGCCGTTGTCCCAACGGCCCTCGAACGGGTTGACGCCTACGAAGCACACCCAAAACACGAAAACAAACCGGCCCGCCCGCGAATGAACGCGAATCGCCGCGAATCACCCGACCGATGGCGCGATGTCCCGGACGCGCTTTCGAGCAACAGCCTCGTCTATCCAAGCAACAGCCTCGGACCTCAAAGCAACACGTTCAGACTTTCTCGCAACTCGGTCGCGCTTTAAAACAACGATCTCGTCCGACCAAACAATCGAGCCGTCCGGCAAAACAAGGGACTCGTCCGGCGAAACAATAGAGCCGGGCCACGAAGCAATTGAGTCGGGAGGCGCAGCAATTGAGTTGGGAAACGAAACAATTGAGTTGGCGGCTCAAACAATGAGCTCGGCGGTTCAAGCAATCGGGTCGTCCGTGTAAACAATCGCCTTGGCGTGTAAAACAATCGGGTTGGCGTGGGAAACAATGACGCACGGCGGTCAAACAATCGCCTCAGCGCCTCAAGCAATGAGGTCGGCAGCTCAAACAATCGGGTCGGCGTGTAAAACAATGAGCTCGGCGAGTGAAGCAATGACCCTCTCGCGAGAAGCAATGACCCACTGCGGTCAAGCAATTGCGCAAGTGGTTGATTCAAGAGTCCGGTGCGGCGCCGCAGGCGCGAAGTGACCGGAAGCACCGCACCCCAGGCGCAGCGCAATTGAGGAGCCCCTGTCCGCGACGGGGGCGCTCGTAAGGTAGGGGCGGTTGCCCTCAACCGCCCTCGACCGGGACATCGCATCGCGAGCGCCAGGGCGCTTGGGGACAAGCGCCCCTACCGAAGAAACGCGCGGTCGCCGAGGGTAGGGGCCGTTGTCCCAACGGCCCTCGAACGGACGGGTGCCCACGAAACACACGAAACATACGAAAGAGGGAAACCCCGCCCGCGAATCCCGCGAATCGCCGCGAATCACTCGACCGATGGCACGATGTCCCGGGAGACGCCCCCGCATGCGTCCATCAATGAGGTAGGGGCCGTTGCCCTCAACGGCCCTCGCACAGGGCGCCACGTCGCGAGCGAAAGGGCGCTTGGGGGGGCAAGCGCCCCTACCGAGCAAGCGCCCCTACCGAGCAAACGCGCCGCGTTTCAGCGTTCGAGCAAGCCGTGGTCGCGCCGCACGGCGCGCAGGGTTCGGACAAAAACCCGGGAAACGCCAGGGGCCGAGCGCGAGCGTGGGCGTCAGGGCCGGGCGCGCGTGGGATCAGGCCGGTTTCGGCGTGCGACCGTCGAGGCGCTCCGCGATCTGGAAGAGCAGCAGCGCCGCCACGGCGAGCAGGAACACGAGGGAGGAGAGGTCGTGGCCGTAGCCACCAAACGCGGTGGCGCGGGCGCCGTCGGCCTCGATCCAGCTGGAGCCGCGGTTGAAGCGCAGCAGCAGCGGCAGCGGATAGAAAAGCACACCCCAGTTGCGGATCCACACTCCCGGAGCCACGGCGCGACCGTGTTCGAGTCGCGACCGGACGGAGCGGAAGATCCGGCGGGAGAGCATCAGCACGGCGATCAAGGCGATGAGGAAAGCGCCGCCGACGCCATGGATGCTTTCATGCTGGAGGCCGAGCGCGCGTGAGTAGTCGACGGTGCGAAACCAGTTCAGGGCAACAAGCACCGCGCAGAAGCCCGCGCTCTGCAGGTGAAGTTTTTGGAGGGAATTCATGGCCGGGAAGTCGGAGGTGCGCGGCGGCGCTTCGAGAGGCGGCGACAACCTCACCGCAGGTGGCCCGGCCGGGAACGATGCGGGCCGGACGCCGGGTGGCAAGCGCACCGTGGCGCCGGGGAATCAGTCGCGGCGCGCGGACGCCGACGGGGCGGAGGCCGCTGGGCGGGCGAGAATGAGCCCGGAGAGTTGCCACACCCAG
The DNA here is from genome assembly GCF_047777955.1 of Oleiharenicola sp. Vm1. GTDB lineage: Bacteria > Verrucomicrobiota > Verrucomicrobiia > Opitutales > Opitutaceae > Didemnitutus. Next base: position 2,603,023 of record NZ_CP180537.1, on the reverse strand, counting down.
AACGCGGCCACGAGGGCGAACCACACGAAGGCGATGGTGAAGCAACGCTCGCTGAACGACACGAAGGGAAAGCTGTTCATCGGATGTTCGCCGCGCAGCAACGGCCAGACTTCATGATCGAGGAAGGTCAGCAGCTGGCTGAGTCCGAGCCACGCCGGCGCCAGCCAGCCGATCGAGAAAAGGGTGAGGAGGAGACGTTTCATGGGGCGGGGCGAAGGGGACGGTTTCAGGACGGCGCGGCGCCGTCGCGGGGTTGGATCAGGTCCCAGAGATTGCCATACAGATCGCGAAAGACGGCGACCGTTCCATAGCTTTCCTCGCGCGGCGGGCGGACGAACTCGACGCCGCGCGCGAGATAGGCGGCGTGGTCGCGCGCGAAATCATCGGTCGCGAGGAAGAACGCGACGCGGCCGCCGGTCTGGTCGCCGATCCGCGCCGCCTGCTCGGGCGAACTCGCCCGGGCGAGCAGGAGCCGGCACGTGCCGCCGCGCGGGGCGACGACCACCCAGCGCTTGCCCTGGGCGGGCACCGGCGTGTCCTCGACGAGCACGAAGCCGAGCCGGTCGACGAAGAAGCGGATGGCCTCGTCGTAGTCGCGGACGACGAACGAGACGAGGGAGAGGGATTGCGGCATGGGCGGCGGGAAGGCGGAGCGTCGATCCAATCATCGGCTCGCGCAGGGCGGCGAGGCGCGATTGCTCGGTCGCGTTTACGGATCCGATCGTCCGTCGACCCGGCGGGTGGAGTTCGCCAGCGGTCGGGCGGGCGAATGGAATTTATTCTCCGCCTTCTCGGCCGGCGCGTCGGCCAGCCGCTCGTAGCGGTGCGGCGAGCAGAAGCCGAGCACGAGCAGCTTCGTGCGCGTGGTGGAGATGTCGGCGATGATCTTCGACGGGGAATCGACCCGCTCGGTGGTGCGGACGTGGACGGTCTCGCCGTATTTGACGAACGGGAGCCAGCGCAGCGCCGGACGTTCGACGGTTTCCGAGTCCGCGCCCGCGGCCCGGGCGATGACGAGACGCGAGACGCTCGTGGTCGACCACGACCGCGAGACATAGAGTGTCCAGTCGGAGAAGTGCTCGAGCCCGGCGAGCGCGATGAGGATGCCGACGACGAGAAGCCAGGTGCGGGGGCGGAGGCGGAGGTTCATGCGAGGGGGCAGAGCGATTGTTAAAGATGAGAGCAAGGGCGTTGCTGCTGTGTCGTCTGGTTGGGCATTTAAAGCTGCGACAAAATCTGCTCGGCCGTGGCTTTCACTGCTCCTGCAATCTCAGTGAACGCCTCATCGCGGTCCACAAACGAACAGACAGGCTTGCCGTCTTTTGGCACGGCCTGAAGCTTTGCAAATGGTGTATGCTGCCACATACAGTTCCTCAGGATAACCGGAATCAACGCTGCGCCACCTTCTTCGTGACGCTCGATCGCACGCTCTAGCTCGATGTCGTAGCAATATCGCGAATTGATGAAATCGATGCTGACGAGCAGCAGCACAATGTCTGCCTCCTCCAGATTCTTGGAAATGACGTGCTCCCAATCGCCGCCCGCAGGAATCTTCCGATCGTGCCAGACATCAACCAAATTGAGGTGCTTCAGAGGCGTTAAATGCTTCGCCAATTCGATCTTCAGTGGTTCGTCGGCGTGACAATACGAAATAAATATCTTCAGCGCCTTTGCGCCGGGTGCGGATGCCAGCCCAACCGATCCGCCGCGTCCTCGTCCTGATATGACCTTCTTCTCATCCTCGACGAGCTGCTGCTTGATGCGGATGTAGCGCTTATCATCCCAGCCCAATTTATCGCGCAACTGTGCATTCGGAATGAGGGTCAAGTTGGCGCCAGATAGCTCTTTGAGCGCGTCGAGGAACAGTTCCTTGTTCGTTCGCCGGACGATTTTACGTTTACGCTTTCTATATTTTTTGCGCATAGAATGTCCTGTTTGCCCAACGTTTGAGCTCAGACACGGAGGGGAGCGCCGCTCCCCGGAGTTGTCTGTGGCGGTTGGTTCGGCCTCTTCATTTCTTCCGATAGAGCTTCCCAACCTTGTGCGCGATAAACTCACGCGGGTTGGTCAAGGAGGTGCCAACCTGAGTAAAGAATTCAGATATATCGAAGAAGACTTCTTTAGACCTGCCGTCCTCGTGGTGAATGACTACTCGATCGAAAAATACTGAGCTCTTGAAGAACGACGGCCGCTTACCGGTCTTCCCTGAAAGATACTCCAAGCTCGTCAGCCCCTGTGTCCGAAATTTCCATTCCGGATACTGCTTCTCCAGCCACGCGTGCTCCGCTGCTACACCGGCCGGGTGAGACTGTGTCAGAACCTTTACGACGTCGAAATCGCGTGAATGGAGCAACACCTCAAACCGGACTTCTTCTCCCAGCACCGTCAACGGATCGGTAGGGAGCGCCTTCTTCTTCCTCGGGATGAGTTGCCAAAGCGTGATCGCGCCATCCCTGATCGTCGGGACGAAGCCGAGGGCGGTGACGACTAGGGCAAGAATCACGAATGGCCACTGGTTCAGTAGCCAATCGGAGATTCTCTCGAAAAGCGTCGGGGTTTCCATTTTGCCGAACAGTGTTATTCGGTAACAGGCAAAAACCACAGAAATCGCGGGCCCGCTCGCGGTGGTTTCGAGGCAAGTATCTGTCTCCCACGGAGTGGATTGTAAAGTGTGGTTTCTTGCGGGGGCGGCCCGCCCGACAAAAGCCACTGCGCCCGGCCCGGTGCGCGCTTTGACATCCGGCGCGCGGCGGGGGACCTCACGGCCGCATCTCGAGCGGCTTGGCGGTGGGGCGGTCGATCTTCACCGGCCAGTCGTCGGTGCGGAAGGGGACGGCGGGCAGGCCGACGCGGTTGACGAGGTTCGGCCGCGCCGTCTCGTGCCAGGCGAAGCGCGCGGCGACGGGCGCGGGGACCGCGGGGCTCGTGAGCGTGACGGTGTGGTCCTTGATCGCGGCGACGGCGGGGTGGAACACGCGGTCGGCGCCGGCGAGGAGGAAGTCGGTCGCGGCAAGATTGTCGCGGGTGTGCAGGCCGTCGGCGTGGGCGAAGGTGAGGACGAGCGCGGTGCCGTCGGTTTTCCAGCTCGCGAGCGTCGGGCCGTGGGCGGCGATGTTGGCGCGGCCGTAGGTCTCCGCCAGCGTGAGGCGGGCGAGGCGGTCGCCGACGAGGCGCTTGTTCACGGGGTGGATGTCGTGGAGATCGTCGACGCCGTCGCTGATCACGGCGTAGCCGGTGTGTGGGGCGGAGAGGGCCTCGACCTGCGCCTGCCAGAAGCGCGGCAGCGCCTGGTCGGTGGTGGCGAACTTCGCCCACTTTGAATAATCGAAGGGTGCGAGCAGCACGCCGTAGAACGGCGCATCGGCGTTCTCCCACACGCGGCGCCAGTGCGCGATGAGCGCGGTGAGCTTGGCGGCGTAGCGGTCGGAGTCGGGCACCATGCAGTTGGTCTCGCCCTGATACCAGAGGAAGCCGCGGACGGCGAACGGCGCATACGGCTTCACCATGCTCGCGAACAGCTCCGTCGGCTGCACGCCGGGCACCCAGGCCTGGTAGTGCTCCTTCTCCAGGCCGGCGAGTTGCGGATCGGCGAAGGCCTCGGGCGGCAGCCAGGCCTCGATGCGCGTGCCGCCGAAGCTGGAGTGGATGATGCCGACGGGCACGCCGAGCGCGGACTGGACCTGCCGGCCGAAGTAGTAGGCCGCGGCGGAGAAGTTGGACGCGCGCAGCGCCTCGGGCGAGCAGGGCAGCCAGCGGAACACGCCGGGGCCGTCCTGCTTGAGATCGGTGCGCGGCACTTGGAAGAGGCGCAGGAGCGGGTGGTGCGCGGCGGCGACCTCGAGATCGTAGCCCGTGGTGGGCTTCTGGCCCTTCCGCTCGCCGAGCGGCTTCTCCATGTTGGACTGGCCGGAGGCGAACCAGACCTCGCCGACGAGGACGTCGGAGAAGGTGAGGGTGTTGGCGCCGCGCACCACGAGGTCGCGCGACTCGGCGCTGGTCGCGAGCGGGTCGAGCGTGACGCGCCAGGCGCCGTCGGCGGCCGCGACGGCGGTCTTGGTCTGGCCGGCGAAGGCGACGGTCACCGCTTCGCCCGGCGCGGCGGTGCCCCAGACCGGCACGGGGCGGTCGCGCTGCAGGACGAGGTGGTCCGTGAACAGGCGGGCGCAGCGGACATCGGCGCGCAGCGCGGAGGCGAGGGAGGCGGCGAGGCAGAGCCAGAGACCGCGGCGGAGCAGGGCAGGGCGAAGCATGGGAAGCGCGGCCGCCGCGGGGGAAAAGCAGCCGCGGCGAGTTGAACGGACGGCTCGCCGCTTGGCGATGCGAAAGCGGCGGTCAGGCGCCGATGGCCCCGCATGCGCCCGACCGCCCCGCGGCGGCGCGAGTGCGGAGCCGGGCGCGTATCCTCAATCTTATGTGTTCCCATCCCGGCCGATCCGTGTTCCCTCGCTGGCAGGGAGGTCCGGGGCAACCTAGACATTTCCTGTATCCAAAAGATCATCGCCCAGATTCTCGACCCTGCCGCCACACTGTAGACTCGCCCCTCACGCTGTTCTCCGTCCACCCCGCCGCTTCGCGGCAAATGCTGCATCCTCATGAGTCGCTCGTCCTACGATTCCGCCCGTGAACTCTACGCCGCCCTCGGCGTCGACACCGAAACCGCGCTCGCCACGCTCGCGCGCACGCCCATCTCGCTGCACTGCTGGCAGGGCGACGACGTCGGCGGCTTCGAGCGCGCCGGCGCCACGCTCGACGGCGGCGGCATCCAGGCCACCGGCAACTATCCCGGCAAGGCGCGCACGATCGCGGAGCTGCGCAGCGACCTCGACGCGGCGCTCGCGCTCATCCCCGGCCGGCACCGCCTGAACCTGCACGCCATCTACGGCGACTTCGGCGGCAAGAAGGTCGACCGGAACGCGATCGGCGTGGAGCATTTCCAGAGCTGGATCGACTGGGCGAAGCAGCGCGGCCTCGGCCTCGACTTCAACCCGACCTGCTTCTCGCACCCGCTGGCCAACGACGGCTTCACGCTCTCGCACCGCGACGCGGCGGTCCGCCAGTTCTGGATCGAGCACGCCATCGCCTGCCGCCGCATCGGCGCCGCGATGGGCCAGGCGCTCGGCACGCCGACGGTGACCAACGTCTGGATCCCCGACGGACACAAGGATCTCCCCGCCGACCGCAAGGGCCCGCGCGAGCGCCTCGAGCAGTCGCTCGACGCCGTGTTCAAGGAACAGATCGACGAGCGCGTCCACCGCGACGCGGTCGAGTGCAAGCTCTTCGGCATCGGCTCCGAGAGCTACGTCGTCGGCTCGCACGAGTTCTACCTGGGCTACGCGGTCACGCGGAAAAAGATGCTCTGCCTCGACATGGGGCACTTCCACCCGACCGAGTCGGTGGCGGACAAGATTTCCTCCGTGCTCCAGTTCGTGCCCGGCCTGCTGCTCCACGTCAGCCGCGGCGTGCGCTGGGACAGCGACCACGTCGTGCTCTTCGACGACGTGACGAAGGCCCTGTTCGAGGAGCTCGTCCGCGGCGGCTTCCTGCCCCGCACGGCCATCGGCCTCGACTACTTCGACGCCAGCATCAACCGCGTCGCCGCCTGGGTCATCGGCACCCGCAACGCCCAGAAGTGCCTGCTCGCCGCGCTGCTCGAGCCGTCGGCCCGCCTGCGCGACCTCGAGGCCGCCGGCGACCACACCGCCCGCCTCGCGCTGCTCGAGGAGCTGAAGACGCTCCCGCTCGGCGCCATCTGGGAGGAGCACTGCCGCCGCGCCAACGTCCCCGGCGACCGCGCCTGGCTCCCGACCGTGCAGCGTTACGAGCGCGAAGTGCTCGCGCTGCGCCGCTGACCCGCCATTTTCCCGCAACCGCACTCCACGATGCCTTCCTACCAATTCGTCAATTATCTCTGGGACGACGCCAAAGCCGCGTCCCTCGATCCCGTCGCGCGTCTCGTCTACCGCAGCAACCTGCTCGGCAGCGACCAGCGCATCACCAACACCGGCGGCGGCAACACGTCCTCGAAGCTGACCGAGAAGGACCCGCTCACCGGCCAGCCGGTCGAGGTGCTCTGGGTCAAGGGCTCCGGCGGCGACCTGCGCACCAGCACGCGCGAAAACTTCTCCTCGCTCTACCAGGGCAAGCTCGTCGGCCTCCAATCGCTCTACGCCGCCCGCGCCGACAAGGGCCTGAAGGCGCCGGCCGAGGACGACATGGTCGGCATGTATACGCACGCGACGTTCAACCTGAACCCGCGCGCCTCCTCGATCGACACGCCGCTGCACTCCTTCCTGCCCGGCAAGCACGTCGACCACATGCATCCGAACGCGATCATCGCCATCGCGGCCTCGGCCAACTGCGAGAAGTTGACCCAGGAAATCTTCGGCGGCCGCATGGCCTACGTGCCGTGGATGCGCCCGGGCTTCGAGCTCGGCCTCGCCATGCAGAAGATCGCCCGCGAGCAGCCGAACGTCCGCGCCATCATGATGGGCCAGCACGGCTTCATCTCGTGGGCCGACGACGACAAGCAGTGCTACACCGACACGCTCGCTTTCATCGAGGAGGCCTCCGCCTACATCGAGAAGAAATACGCGGCCAAGGGCGGTGACGCCGCGGCCTTCGGCGGCGCCAAATACCAGACCCTCGACGAGGCGAAGCGCCGCGCGACCTTCGCCGCCATCCTCCCGTGGCTCCGCGGCCAGGTGTCCAAGGAGAAGCGCTTCATCGGCACCGTGCAGGACGACGCCAAGATCCTGCGCTTCGTGAACTCGAAGGATGCCGCGCGCCTCGCCGAGCTCGGCACGTCGTGCCCCGACCACTTCCTCCGCACGAAGATCAAGCCGCTCTACGTCGACTGGAACCCGCAGGCCGAGACCGTCGCCGAGCTGAAGTCCAAGCTCGCCGCCGGCCTCGAGGCCTACCGCAAGGACTACGCCGCCTACTACACGAAGTGCAAACACGCCAACTCGCCGGCGATGCGCGACCCGAACCCGACGGTCGTGCTCATCCCCGGCCTCGGCCTGATCGCGTGGGGCAAGGACAAGTCCGAGTCGCGCGTCACCGCCGAGTTCTACAACTGCGCCGTCGAGGTCATGCGCGGCGCGGAAGCGATCGACCGCTACATCGCGCTCCCGCAGCAGGAGGCGTTCGACATCGAGTATTGGCTCCTCGAGGAGGCGAAACTCAAGCGCATGCCCGCGGAGAAGGAGCTCGCCCGCCAGGTCATCGTCGTCATCGGCGCCGGCTCCGGCATCGGCAAGGAAACCGCGCACCGCCTCGTCAAGGAGGGCGCGCACATCGTCGCCGTCGACCTCAACGAGGCCGCCGCCCAGGCGACCGCGAAGGAGATCGAGGTCAAATACGGCGTCGGCATCGGCGTCGCCGGCACCGGCGTTTCCAACTGCGGCCCGGCCGTCGGCCTCGCCGCCAACATCACCGATCGCGCCTCCGTCCGCGCCATGCTCGACCAGGTCGCGCTCGCCTACGGCGGCTTCGACTCGATCTGCGTCACCGCCGGCATCTTCGTGCCGAGCGACACCTCCGGCCACATCCCGGACGACAAGTGGGCGCTCACCTTCGCCATCAACGTCACCGGCAGCTACGTCGTCGGCGACGAGGCGGCCAAGACCTGGAAGGAGCAGGGCCTGCGCGGCAACCTCGTGCTCACGACCTCGGCCAACGCCGTCGTGGCGAAGAAGGGCTCCGTGGCCTACGACACTTCCAAGGCCGCCGCGAACCACCTCGTGCGCGAACTCGCCATCGAGCTCGCGCCGCTGGTGCGCGTGAACGGCGTCGCGCCCGCGACCGTCGTCCAGGGCTCGGCCATGTTCCCGCGCGACCGCGTCATCGGCTCGCTGGCCAAATACAACATTCCCTACACCGACGACGAGGCGACCGACTCCCTCGTGAAGAAACTGGCGCAGTTCTACGCCGATCGCACGCTGACCAAGGCGCCGATCACGCCCGCCGACCAGGCGGAGGCGTATTTCCTCCTCGTCTCGTCGCGCCTCAGCAAGACCACCGGCCAGGTCATCACCGTGGACGGCGGCCTGCACGAGGCCTTCCTGCGGTAGACCCTTTATGAACTCCAGCTGGCTGCATCCTCGCGAGCAACTCGTAGCGACGATGGCGCGTATCTACCGCCATCGCATGACGACCACCTCGGGAGGCAACCTCTCGATTCGCGACGAGGACGGCAGCATCTGGATCACGCCCTCGCGGGTGGACAAGGGCAACCTGACGCCCGCGGACATCGTGCGCGTGCTCCCCGACGGGAAGACCGAGGGACTGCACCCGCCGTCGTCGGAGCTGCCGTTCCACGCCGAGATCTACCGGCGCCGGCCGGACCTGAAGGCGATCGTCCACGCCCATCCGGGCGCGCTCGTCGCCTTCTCGATCTGCCGGCTGCTCCCGGACACGCGCGTGCAGTCGCACGCCTACTCGGTGTGCCGCAAGCTCGAGTTCGCGCCCTACGCCTGTCCCGGCACACAGGAACTCGGCGACCACATCGCCGCGGCCTTCGCCACCGGCGCGGCGTGCGTGCTACTCGAGAACCATGGCGTGGTGATCGGCGGCGCGGACCTGCAGGACGCCTTCCAGCGCTTCGAGACGCTGGAGTTCGTCGCCCTGACGCTGTCGCGCGCGGCCGGCCTCGGGCCGGTCACGACCGTGCCGGCGGAGTTCCTCGCCGTCGAGACCGCGCCGCTGCTGCCGACGCTCCCGCCGCCGCCGCTGACCAATCGCGAGCGCGAGCTGCGCGGCGAGATCTGCCGTTTCGTCCACCGCGCCTACGAGCAGCGCCTGCTCATCAGCACGGCGGGGGCGTTTTCCGCCCGGCTGGGCAACGACGATTTCGTCATCACGCCCCGCCGCCGCGACCGGCTCGAGCTCGAGCCGTCGGGCCTGGTGCGCGTGAAGGGCGGGGCCTGTCCCGCCGGCCAGGCGCCGAGCCGCGCCGCCCGGCTGCACGCCGAGATCTACGCCCGCCTGCCGGAGGTTGGCGCCATCATCAACGCCCAGCCCGCGCACGCCTCGGCGTTCTGCATGACGGCGGCGCAGCTCGACACCCGCACGATCCCGGAGAGCGCGCTCGTGCTCTTCGAGCCGCCGAAGCTGCCGTTCCTGCGCCTGGTCGAGGACGCGGCCGAGATCGCGCGCCACCTTTCGCTGCAGCGGACCCCGGTCGTCCTCATCACCAACGAGGGCGTGCTCGTCATCGGCCGCACCCTGCTCGAGGCCTTCGACCGCCTCGAGGTGCTCGAGGCCACGGCGGAGGCGCTGCTGCTCGCCAAGCCGCTCGGGCCGCTCGTGCCGATGCCCGACAGCGCCATCGCGGAGCTGCGGCGCGTCTTCGGCTGATTTTCCCATGCCCCAAACTGTCCATTGCGCAGCCATCGACCTCGGCGCGACGAGCGGTCGCGTCATCGTCGGCACGTGGTCGAAAAACCGTCTCGAGCTCACCGAGGTGCACCGGTTCCCCAACCAGTTCCGCTCGCTCGGCGCGAACGACTACTGGGACCTGCCGTATCTCTGGGGCGAGGCGCGCGCCGGCCTGCTCAAGGCGAAGGCGCGGTTCCCGAAGCTCGCCTCGGTCGGCTGCGACGCGTGGGGCGTGGACCACGTGCTCGTCAACGCCGCGGGGCGTCCCGTTTATCCGGTGCACGCCTATCGCGACAAGCGCACGCTCGAGCCCGCGAAGAAGTTCGAGCAGACCGGCTACCCGCGCATCTACGCGCTCACCGGCCTGCCGAGCCACGTCTTCAACACGAGCCTGCAACTGCAGGAGACGCTCGCGGCTTGTCCCGGCATCGCCCGCACGGCGGCGCGCTGCCTGTTTATCGCGGACTATTTCAATTTTCTGCTCTCCGGTCGCATGGAGAACGAAATCTCCATCTGCAGCCACTCGCAGTTTCTCGACGTGAAGAGCACCGAGTGGTCGGGGGCGGCGATGAAATACTTCGGCATTCCGCGCCACTGGTTCAGCCGTCCGGCGCTCGCCGCGCAGAAACTCGGTCCGGTGCGCGACATCCCGGAGCTCGCCGGCGTCGAGACCGTGCTGGCCCCCGGCCACGACACCGCGTGCGCCTTCGCCGCGATGCCCGCGGCGGCGGACGGCTCCGATCTCTACCTGAGCTCCGGCACGTGGTCGCTCCTCGGTTTCGAAAGTGACACGCCCGTCCTTGGCGAGGCGGCGCGCGCCGCCCGCGTTTCGAACGAGCGCATGGGCGACGGCCGCTACCGGCCGCTGCGCTCCTGCCTCGGCCTCTGGCTGCTCGAGCAGACCCTGCCGGCCTTCGCCGCGCGTCCGGCCAACGCCGCGCAGTGGCGGAAACTCATCGCCCTCGCGGAAAAGGCGCCCGCGCCGGCGCGGCTGCTCGACGTCACCGACGCCGCGCTCTTCAACCCGCCCGACATGCGCGCCGCCATCGACGCGCAGCTGAAGCGGGCCGGCGCCCGCCCGCCGCGCGACCTCGCCGGCTACGTCCGCCTGATCTGCGACTCGCTCGGCCGCGGCCACGCGGACGCGGTGCGGTCCTTCGAGGAACTCTCGGGCCGGCAATTCCGGCGCATCCTCATCGTCGGCGGCGGTTCGAAGAACCGCCTGCTCTGCCAGGCCACGGCCGACGCGAGCGGCCTGCCGGTCGTCTCCTACGCGCTCGAGGGCACGGCGGTCGGCAACGTCGCCAACCAGCTTATCGGCCTCGGGGTGGTGCGTGATATCCGCGCCTTCCGCGCGCACCTGGCTCGCCAACTCGCCGCCACCGTCTACACTCCCCGCCGCTGATGCACGCCGAGCAACGCCGTTCTCCCTTCGCCCCGGGCGCGCGCCCGAAAATCCAGCTCATGGCCACGTGCCTGTGCGACGCGTTCTACGACGACGTCGCGCGCGCCACCGTGGAGGTGCTGGAACACCTCGGCGTCGCGATCGAAGTTTCCCGAGGGCCAGACCTGCTGCGGCCAGCCGGCCTTCAACGGCGGCGACTGGCCCGCCTCGCGCCAGGTCGTGCGCCACACGCTGCGCACCTTCGCGGGCGACGCGCCGGTGCTGCTCCCGTCGGGCTCGTGCGCGGCGATGCTGCGCCACGGCGCGCTGCTCGAATTCGAAAAGGAAGCCGACCTGCCCGAAGTGAAGGCTCTCGCCGCACGCACGTGGGAGTTCGCCGACTTCGTCGTCCACGCCCTCGGCGTGAAGACCTGGCCCGGCCGCTACGACGCGCGGATCGCCTTCCACCGCAACTGCCACAACCGCGGCACGGACAGCGAGGCGGCGGCGCTCACGCTGCTCGGCTCGATCGCCGGCGCCACGGTGGTGCCCTTCGGCGAGCAGGAACAGTGCTGCGGCTTCGGCGGCACGTTCTCCGTGGCCTTTCCCCACGTCTCCTCGAGCATGGGCACGCTCAAGCTGGAACACATCCGCGCCGCCCAGCCGGACGTCCTTGTCTCCGGCGACATGAGCTGCCTCATGCACATGGGCGGCCTCGCCCAGAAAGCCGGCCAGCCGGTGAAAACCCAGCACCTCGCGCAGGTGATGCGCGATGCGTTGAAAAACGGAGGGCTGCTGCGCTGACCATGGCCAAGCAACTCATCGACCAAGCCGCCGCGACGCTGCCCGCCGACAAGCGCGCCTCGGTTTACCAGAGCACGAAGGCGACGCACGAGAAGCGCACCAAGTTGCTCTTCGACCAGTTCAACGATCCCGACCTGCTGCGCCAGCGCGCGGGCGAGATCAAGCAGCACGTGATCGAGAACCTCGACACCTTCCTGCCCGCGGTGGAGGCGAAGCTGCAGGCCAACGGCGCGCAGGTCCACTGGGCGTCGACCGGCGAGGACGCCTGCGCCGCCGTGCTCCGCATCATGCAGGCGCGCGGGGCGAAGAAGATGGTGAAGGCGAAGACGATGGTCTCCGAGGAGATCGAGCTCGCGCACTACCTCGAGCAGCACGGCATCGAGGCGCTCGAGACCGACCTCGGCGAGTTCATCGTCCAGATCGACAAGGACCATCCCAGCCACATCGTCCGCCCGATCATCCACAAGAACCGCCGCGAGATCGCGCAGAGTTTCGAACGCGAAGGTCTCGGCGCCTACAACGACGATCCCGAGACGATCACGCGCCGCGCCCGGCAGTTCCTCCGCCACAAGTATCTCCAGGCCGACGTCGGCCTGACCGGCGCCAACTTCGTCTCCGTCGAGAGCGGACGCATCGTGCTCGTCACGAACGAGGGCAACTCGCGCTTCAGCCTCGCGGCGCCCAAGGTGCACATCGCCCTCGTCGGCATCGAAAAGCTCGTGCCGCGCGACCGCGATCTCGGCGTGCTGCTGAACCTCCTCGCGCGCTCCGCCACCGCGCAGCAGCTGACGGTCTACACCGAGTTCATCGCGGGACCGAAAAGCGCGACGCAGCCCGACGGCCCGGAGGAGATGCACGTCATCTTCGTCGACAACGGCCGCACCGACGTCCTCGCCTCCGAGTGCCGCGAGATCCTGCGCTGCATCCGCTGCGGCGCCTGCCTCAACGTCTGCCCCGTCTACCGGCAGGCGAGCGGCCACGCCTACCGCAGCGTCTATCCGGGCCCCGTCGGCGCCGTGCTCTCGCCGCTGCTGGCGGGCAAGAAATTCCCCGAGCTGGCCGACCTGCCCAAGGCCTCGTCGCTCTGCGGCGCGTGCAACGAGGTCTGCCCGGTCAACATTCCGATCCCCGACCTGCTCCTGCGTCTGCGCGAGAAGGGCAAGCGCGAGGGCGCCTCGCTCGCCGCCGTCGGCACGCCGCCGATGGGCGCGTGGGCCTTGCTGGCGTCGCAGCCGACCGCGTGGAAGGCCGCGCTGTTCGGCGGCAAGGCGCTGAATTACCTGCCGACGAAACTCATCCCCGTGCCCGCGCTGCGCGCCTGGGAGGAGAAGCGCGCGCTGCCGGAGTGGCGCGGCGGGGAGTTCCGGAAATGGATGAAGCAACGGAGGCAGTCATGAGCAACGACCGCGAAGCCATCCTCGGCCGCGTCCGCGCGGCCCTCGCGCCGCTGCCGCAGCGCGCCGCCTTGCCCGACTGGGAGCGCGACCTCGTGCGCCTGCGCCAGATGCAGGGCGTGACCGATCTCGCCGCCACCTTCTGCGCGCGCCTCCAGGGCGTGAACGGCACGCCGCTGCAGTCGGAGGCCGAGCTGGCCGAGCTGCTGAAGAAGAACGGCTGGACGCGCGGCTATTGCGACCCGGCGCTCCTGCCCGCGCTCGGCGCCGCCCTCGCCGGCGCGCAGGTCGAGACGACCTACGACCGCACGCGCGTCGACGATTACGCCTTCGGCATCACCCGCGCCACCGCGGCGATCGCCGAGACCGGCACGATCGTGCTGATCGATCACGACACGAGCTCGCGCCTCGCGGCGCTGGCGCCGTGGGCGCACATCGTCGTGCTCAAGCGCGCGGACATCCTCCCCGACATCCCGGCGGCGCTGGCCGCACTGCCGGCGGATCCGAACGTGATCTGGGTGACCGGTCCGTCGAAGACCGCCGACGTCGAGGGCATTTTGATCGAAGGCGTCCACGGGCCCGGCGTGCAGGCGGTGCTGCTCGTCGACTGAGGAGCGGGAGGGGGCTTGCCCGGCCTGCCGGGGCGTGCGCGCGGGATCGTGGCGGCGAAAGACGCTTCGGCGCGTGCGGAGACTGGCCTGGCCGATCCCGGCGAAAAATTCCGAAGGAAAATGTCGGAATGGACTTTTCTGTCCCGTCATCGGGGTGACACCGCGACCGTTTCGCGGCTTCCACCACCATCGATACCGACCCGCATGAACATCGTCCTCTGGATCCTCCAATCCGTCCTCGCGCTCCACACCGCCATCGGCGCGGTGTGGAAGTTCTCCCACTCCGAACGGGCCGTGCCGTCGCTGCAGGCGATTCCGCACGGCCTCTGGCTGACGCTGGCCGTCCTCGAGCTGCTGTGCGCGCTCGGGCTCGTGCTGCCGGCGCTGGCCCGGCCGCTCGCCGTGCTGGCGCCGTTCGCGGCGCTCGCCCTCGCCGCGGAAATGCTGCTCTTCTGCGTGGTGCACCTCGCGTCCAAAGCCGCGGAAAGCGGCCCGCTGGTCTATTGGCTTGTTGCCGCGGCGTTCTGCGCCTTTACCGCCTACGGCCGGTTCGCGCTCAAGCCGCTCTGATTCCCGCCGCGTCCGTCCCGTTTCCCCTCCAACCCGCTCTCATCCCCGCCATGAAATACATCCTCCTCGTCCACCTGCCCAAGACCGCCCTCGATGCGCCCAAGGATCCCGCGGACGCCGCCGCGGGCCGCGCCTACGGTGAAGCCCTGCGCGCCGCCGGCATCTTCGTCGCCGGCGTCGGCCTCGGCTCGCCCGACCACGCCACGGTCGTCTCCGTCCGCGACGGCAAGCGCCAGGTGCAGGACGGCCCCTACGCCGAGACCAAGGAGTTCCTCGGCGGCTTCGTGATCATCGACGTGCCCGACCTCGACACCGCGCTCGAGTGGGCGGCGCGCAACCCCTCGGCCGCCGGCGGGTGGATCGAGGTGCTGCCGGTCGGCGGCGCGTATTTTGCGCCGCCCGCGGCCCGCCAGCGCGACGATGGACGACGCTCGGGCCCACTCGGCGATCGAGGACATCGCGCGCAGTTCCTACGGACGGCTCGTGGCCTACCTCGCCGCGCGCTCGGGCGACATCGCGGGCGCCGAAGACGCGCTCAGCGAGGCGATCGGCGCCGCGTTGCGGCACTGGCCGGAGCAGGGCGTGCCGGACAAGCCCGAAGCCTGGCTGCTCCGCGCCGCGCGCAACCGCCTGATCGATGCCGCCCGCCATGCCGAGGTGCACCGACGCGTCGAGCCGCTGCTCCAGGTGGCCGGCGAGGCGCAGGAGGCCGCGACGATGCACCCCACGTTTCCCGACGAGCGCCTGAAACTGCTGTTCGTCTGCGCGCATCCGGCGATCGACGTCGCGGTGCGCACCCCGCTGATGCTGCAGGCGGTGCTCGGACTCGATGCCGCGCGCATCGCCGCCGCCTTCCTGGTCTCGCCGGCCGCCATGGAGCAGCGGCTCGTGCGCGCGAAGGCGAAGATCCGCGAGGCCCGGATCCCGTTTCGCGTGCCCGAGCCGCCGGAGTGGGGCGAGCGCTCCGCGTTCGTCCTCGATGCGATCTACTCGGCCTACACCGCCGGGTGGGAGGGTCCGACCGAGAGCGCGACCCACGGCGCGCTCGCGCGCGACGCGATCGCGCTCGGGCGCACGCTCGACCAACTGCTGCCGGACGAGCCCGAAGCCGCCGGCCTGCTCGCGCTCATGCTGCACGGCGAAGCCCGGCGCGCGGCGCGCTTCACGGCGGCGGGGGCGTTCGTGCCGCTCGACCGGCAGGACCCCGCGCGCTGGGCGCGCCCGCTGATGGCCGAGGCCGAAGCGCTGCTGCGCCGCGCCGCGACCTTCCGCCGGGTCGGCCGCTACCAGCTCGAAGCGGCCATCCAGTCCATCCACGCGCAGCGCGCCACCAGCGGGACGATCGACTGGAAGGAGATTGCGCTCCTCTACGAGGGTTTGGTGCGCCTAGCACCCACGATCGGCGCGCAGGTCGGCCGGGCGGTGGCGATCGCCGAGGCCGGCGAGGTCGCCGCGGGGTTGACCGCGCTCGAGGCGCTGCCCTCCGAGCGCACGGCGGTTTATCAACCGTGGTGGGCGGCCCGCGGCCACCTGCTGCGCCGGGCGGGACGCGAGACGGAGGCGCGGCGGGCCTTTGAACGCGCGGCCGGGCTGACGGACGACGCGGCGCTGCGCTCCCACTTGCTCGCGCAGGCGGCGGGCGGCTAGCCGTCCTGCTCCGCCCCAAGCGCAGCCTTGCGGCGGAGCGCCATCTCGCATCCCATGCCGGCGCCATGAATCGCCGCCACTTCGTTCGCACCCTCGGCACGCTGGCGGGCACGGCCGCCGCCGCGCCGCTTCTCGTCGCCTCCGAAAAGGTCACCCCGCCGCGGGCGCTGCGCATCGCCCACATCACGGACACGCATGTCACGACCACCGCGAATTGCGCGGCCGGGCTCGACCGGCTCATCGCCGCGCTCGCGGCGCTCGATCCCGCGCCGGACTTCATCCTGCACACGGGCGACGTGATCATGGACTCCTGGGGTCTGCGCGACGGGGCGCGGGTCGATCAGCTCTGGAACGTGTGGCGGGGCGCGGCGGCGCGTTTGCGGGCTCCCCTGCGGGCGTGCCTCGGCAATCACGACCTGTGCCTCGGCGAGACGCGCGAGCGCGGCGGGCGGCGCTACCAGCTGCGGGCCATGGAGGAGATGCAGCTGGAGCGGCCCTGGTATGCCTTCGAGCAGGGCGGCTGGCGCTTCATCGCGCTGGACAGCGCGCGGCCGGTGGTGGAGGGCGACAAGTCCTACTATCGCGCGCACCTCGACCCCGAGCAACTCGAGTGGTTTCGCGGCGAGGTGGCGCGCACGCCGGCGGCGCAGCCGCTGATGGTTTGCTCCCACATCCCGATCCTGTCGGCGGCCGTCCACGACTGGGCGCAGACCCGCGAGCAGGTGGCCGACTTCCCCTCGCCGGGCCGCGCCTCCGGCGCGTGGGTGGTGAGCTCGGCGCTCATGCACACGGACAGCCACGAGCTCCAGGCGGTGCTGCGGGCCCGCGGGGGCGTCACGCTCTGCGTCAGTGGACACCTGCACCTGCAGGACCACGTCGTCTACGACGGCGTGCACTATCTCGGCAACGGTGCGGTCAGCGCGGATTGGTGGGGCAAGCCGGTGTTCCACCAGACCGGCGCCGGTTTCGCAGTGCTGGACCTGCGCGCGGACGGCAGCTGGGCGCGGACCTACCACTCCTGCGCCTGGGCCTGAGACGTTCCGGTGGCGCGGAGTCGCGCGGCGTTCAGGGCAGGGACAGCGCGAAGTCGAGGTGCCGGGCGAGCGCCTGGCTCCGGATGCCGTAGAACTCGGCCAGCGAGCGCACGGCGCGCGCCCGCTCGGCGCGCTGGTCGGCGGCGTCGGGTTGGGCGCGCCTGGTCGCGGCGATCATGAGGTTCTTCGCCGTGTGCTCGGTGGAGATGAATTCGAAGACCTTGGTGTCGTAGCCGGCCCACTCGAGCAGGAGCGCGCGCAGGGCGTCGGTGGCGAACTCGGCATGGCGTTCCTGGAAGATCCCGTGGCGCAGCGCCGGCGCCAGCACGGGAGCGGGGCGCAGCTGCGGACGCAGCTCCTTCTGGCAACAGGGCGCGGTGACAATGAGGGCGCTGCCGGCGGCGAGGCCGCGCGCGATGGCGTCGTCGGTGGCGGTGTCGCAGGCGTGGAGCGCGATGAGCACGTCGGGGGCGGGAAGCGTCGCCTCCTGGATCGTGCCGCGGACGAAGGAGAGTTTCTCGCGTCCGGTCTCCTGGGCGAGGCGGTTGCAGTGCTCGACGAGTTCCGGGCGCAGCTCGACGCCGCAGACCCGGACCGAGCGCTGGGCCACGCGGTCGAAATAGTCGTGGGTGGCGAAGGTGAGGTAGCCCTTGCCGCAGCCCATGTCGGCGATCTCGACCGGCCGGTCGTGAGGAGCGCCGCGTCGGCCACGAGGTGGTGGAGCAGCTCGACGAACTTGTGGATCTGCCGGTGCTTGTCGGCCATGCCCTCGCGCACGACGCCGGCGGAGTTGGTGACGCCGAGCGCGTGGAGCCAGTCGTGGCTCGAGGCGGGAAGCAGGCGGGCCTTGGCGCGATCGTGCGCCTCGTCGGGCGGCGCGGCGGCGGCCCGGGCGTCCTTGCCGAAGGTCAGGCGCGGCTCGCCCTTCTTGTTGAACTCGAGCTGGACGGTGCGCGCGCCGAGGAAGAGGTGGGCGCTGTGGAAGATCGTGCCGACGAGGCGGCCGACCTCGAGGACGCCGTCCTCCGGGTCGACGTTCTTGGTGAGGTCGCGCCGGTCGTGGCGCCAGAGGAAGCTCAGGTGCGGGCCGGACTTGAGGCGCACCGGCCGGACGAAGACGTTCTGCAGCGTGGCGTCGCCACCGCCGCGCGGCTTGCCGAGGGTCAGGCGCGTGAAGCTGCCGTCGCGCACGCCGCGTTCGAGCAGCGCGAGGAATTCGGAGACGGCGGGCGCGAGGCCGGTGGACATGCCGCCACGGTGCGCGCGGACGCGGTGCGAGGCAAGAGGCGAGAGGGCGGGCTCAGCCGAGCTTCTTCAGCGCCTCGAGCGCGGGCTGGAACTTCGGGTCGACGGCGAGGGCCGCCTGGTAGGACGCGCGCGCGCCGTCCTTGTCGCCCTTTTTTCCAAAATGGTTCCGAGGCGCCAGTGCACGGCGGCGTGGGACGGCATGCCGGCGGGCGGCGTGAGCGCGAGGCATTTCCGCAGGTTCGCCAGTCCGGCCTCGATCCGCTGTCCGGATTCGGCGACGACGCGGCCGAGGCCGTAGAGCGCGCCGTAGTCGTCGTCCTTCGCCTGGAGCATCGCGTCGAAAATGGCGAAGGCCTCGGCGTATTTCTTCTCGCGCACGTAGAGATTGGCCTGCGCGTGCCGGCCGCGCACGGGGTCGAGCTTGATCAGGACCTCGGACTGCGCGAGGGCCTTGTCGAAGCCGCCACCCATGAAGCCGGGCGCCTGCACGTAGTATTGGAACAGCGCGCTCTGCGCGTCGTAGCTGCTCGGATCGAGCGCGACGGCCTTTTCGAAGGCGCTGCGGGCCTTGCCGGCGAGCGAGGCCTTGCCGAGCAGGCCGGCGCTCTGGGCCTTGTTGCCGTAGGCGCCGCCGAGTTCCAGGTGGTAGGCGCTCTTCGCCGGATCGAGCGCGATCGCGGCGCTGAAGTGTTCGACGGCGGCATCCGGATTCCGGGCCCGCATGTCGAGCCGGCCCAGATAATACGGGACCTCGGCGTTCCGGGGTTCGGCCTGGAGCAGGGCGTCGAAGGCGGCGCGGGCCTCCGCGTCCTTCCGTTGCTTGTAGAGACCGACGGCGGCGTCGAACGCGGGGCTGGCCGACAGGGTCGACGCGGCGAGCAGGAAGAGGACGAAGGGGCGCATGCAGGAGTTAAACCCGCATTTCGCCGGCGAGTTCCCGGAAGGCAACGGGTTTGTCACTCCGCGCGCAGGGCGACGAGCGGATCGACCTTCGCCGCCCGGCGGGCGGGCACGAGGCACGCCGCCGTGCAGGCCGCGGCCAGCGCGAGCAGGGCGGCGCCGTGAGAGAGGGGATCGACGGTCGACACGCCGTAGAGCAGGTGCGCCACGAGCCGGGCGGCCTGCACCGCCAGGAGCGCGCCCAGGAGCAGGCCGGGCAGCGTCATGCGCAGCGCATCGGCGAGCACCAGGCGGGCGACGGCCCCGGGCGTGGCGCCGAGGGCGAGGCGGACGCCGAACTCGGCGGTGCGGTTCGCCACCGCGAAGGCCAGCACCGCGTAGACGCCCGTGAGGCAGAGGACGACGGCGAGCGTGGCGAACGACACGACCAGGGTGAGACCGAAGCGCGTTTGCCATGCGCTGTCCGCGTAGAACTTCGCGGCCGGCAGGAACAGGTAGGAGGAATTGATCGGATCGACCGCGTTGATGGCGCGGTCGAGCTCGTCCTTCGTGAACGGCTGCGTGCCGCGGAGGCGGACGGAGAACGCCACGTCGAAGAGCCCGCCCTGCACGTAGGGCAGGTAGAACGCGTCGATCGGCTGCGGCTGGGCGCCGTGGCTGAGGACGTTGCTGACCACGCCGACGATCGTCCACCAGCCCTCGTCGGTGTTCTCGAGTCGCACGCGCTGCCCGATCGGATCCCGGCCGGGCCAGTGCTTGGCGGCGAGGCTCTCGCTGATCACGGCGACGCGCGTGGTGTTCGCCCGGTCGTCGGGCGTCAGCCAGCGGCCGGAAAGCAGGCGCAGCTGCCAGGCGTCGCGCATGCCGACGGAGGAAAAGTAGCGGGCGGCGCGCTTCGGCGATTCGCTCGTCGTCAGGCCGTCGCCCTCCTGCACGAAATTGAAGTAGCCCGCCCCGGGCGTGACGTAGCCCCAGTCCTGGAAGCCGACCGCGGCGACGTGCGGCAGCTGTTCCAGCTGCGCGGCCACGGCATCGAAGAACTGCGCGCGCGCCTCGCGGCTCTGGTATTTGGCGCCGCGGGTGCCGATCCGCGCGCCGACGATCTGCTCGACCGGAAGCCCGCGATCGACCTGCTGCACCGCCTGGAAGCTGCGCACCAGCTGGATGGCGGTGATGGAGAGGGCCAGCGCCACCGCGACCTGCAGGGTAACCAGCCCGCGCATGGCGCGGCCCGCGCCGACCGATCCGGCCTGGCGGGCGCCGTCGCGCAGCGTGGCCTCGAGGTTCAGGCGCCGGGCCTGCCACAGCGGCACGAGGGTGAACAGGACGGCGATGCCCGCGGCCAGGACCAGCGCGCCGACGGCGACCAGCGGGGAGAGCGTCGGCGGCGGCAGCTGGCCGAGCGTCGAATTGGCGGGCAGCAGCGCGCGCGTCAGCGGGGCGATCCACGCGGCCAGGAGCAGGCCGAGCAGCGCACCGCCGAGGCTCAGCAGCAGCGACTCCAGGAAGAACTGGCGCGCGAGGTCGCGCGTGCCGGCGCCGAGCGCGAGCCGCACGGCGAATTCGCGGCGGCGCCGGATCGCCTGGGCCAGCAGGAGGCTGCCGGCGTTGACGCACGCGACCACGAGCACGAGCCCGACCGCGGCCTGGAGCAGGACAAGCTGCTGGCGGAAACTGCCGACCAGCGCCTCGCGCAGCGTGATCGCGGTGAGGCCGCGGTCGGCGTTCGTGGCGGGAAAGTCGCGCGCGAGCGTGCGGGTGAGGGCCGCCAGCTCGCCCTGCGCGGAGCCGAGCGTGCGGCCGGGGGCGAGTTCGCCGAACATGAAGTGCCGGCGGACGACGCGGTCGCCGCGCACGAAATCGGACGGCAGCATCGCCACCCAGCCCTGCTGTCCCTCGCCGACGAGCGGGAGCGTGAGATTGGCGGGGGCGACGCCGACGATGCGGTAGCTGTGGTCGTCGAGCCGGATGCTCTGGCCGACGGCGCGCGGGTCGCCGCCGTAGCGGCGGGTCCAGAAATCGTAGGCCAGCACGATCGCGCGCTCGCCCCCGAGTTCCGCGTTGCCCGGGTGGATGAATTCGCCGTGCAGGGCGCGCAGGCCGAACAGCGGGAAGAACTCCGGCGTGACCCGCTGGAGAAACGCCACCTCGCTCCCGCCCGGCGTGTGGACGGTGAACGACTCGTTGCGCACGATGGCGGTGCGGGCGAAGGCCCCCACGCGGTCGTGGACGTCAGCCGCGTTGCCGAACGCGAGGCGGATGGTGTTGGCGCTCGGTCCGGCGCTCAGCGGGTATTCGAGCACGGCGACGAGCCGGTCGGCGTCGCCGTAGGGCAGCGGACGCAGCAGGTAGCGGTCGAGGAGGCCGAGGACAAGCAAGGTCGCCGCGAGGGCGAGGCCGAGGGTGGCGACGATGCCCGCGGAGAGCAGCGGGCGCCGCAGGAGGGCGTGGAGACTTTGACGCAGCATGATCGAGGAAGGAGGGGTTCGGCGGGCTAGTCGGAGCGGAGGGCGACGAGCGGATCGATCCGCGCGGCGCGGCGCGCGGGGACCGCGAGGGCGACGGCGGCGGCGAGCAGCAGCGTGCCGACGGCGAGCGCGAAGGCCGCGGGATCGAGGGCCCGCACGTTGGGCACGAAACGGGCGAGGAGCGGGCCGGCCGCCAGCGCCAGCAGACTGCCGCCGACGAACGCCGCCGCGAGCTGGCCGAGGCCGCCGCGGAGCACGAGGCGCGCGATGTCGGCGCGCGTGGCGCCCAAGGCCATCCGCACCCCGATCTCGCGCGTGCGCCGCGCGGTCGCATAGGCGGTGACGCCATACACGCCGACGGCGGCGAGCGCGACGCTGACGAGGGCGAAAAAGCCGAACAACGCCGCCCCGAGCGCGGCCTGCCAGCGGCCGAAGTTGCCGTCGACAAAGCCGCGGAGCGTGTGCACGGGGAGGAGAGGCAATTCGGCGTCGGCGGCACGCAGGGCCGTTTCGAGCGCGTGCGCCGCCCCGAGGTCGGCGCCGGCTCCGCCGGCCGCGCCCCGGGCCACCACGAACCAGAGCGGGCGTTCGACTCGGGCCAGCGGCACGAAGACCCGCGGGAAGGGATTCGCGCGATCCGCGACATCCTGGCTGTGGGCGGACGTGAGCCCGGCGATCGTGAACCGGCCGTTCAGCGATCCGGCGTGCAGCTCGATCGCCTCACCGAGCGCATCGCGGTGGGGGAAGAGGCGGTGCGCCAACTGCTCGTCGACGAGGCAGACGGGGGCGGACTCCGGCGAGGCCGCCTCGGCGCGCGTGAAGTCGCGGCCGCGCAGCAGCCGCGCGATCGCCTCCACATAGCCGTCGCTGACCGCGGCAAACGCGCCGACGACGGGTCCGGCCGCGGCCTCGCCCGGAAGAGACGGGCGGGCACGGAAGATTTGCACGTCGTTCGCGTAGGGCACCAGCGAGGTGATGCCGGCGTGCGCGATGCCCGGCGCCCGCCGGGCGGCGTCCAACGCGTCGAGGAGGCGCGCGCGGGGAGCGGTGCGCGCCGTCGGCGCCAGCGAGAAATCGATCTCCGCGACGGCGCGGCCCGCGAGGTCGATGCCGCGCGGCGGCTCGGCGGCGGCGAGGGCGGAGCGCAGGAACAACGCCGCGACGAACAGCAGGACAAAGGACAAAGCGGTCTGGCCGACGAGCAGCAGGTTGCGGCCGGACCACCGCCTGCGACCGGCCCCGGCGATGACGCCGCTCGCTCCCGAACGGAGCGCGTGCGCGAGGTCGACGCGGGAGGCCCGCAGGGCCGGCCCGAGACTGAAGGCCAGGCAGGCGAGCAGCGAAACGAGCGCCGTGGCGGCCAGGACCGTTCTGTCGGGCTGGAACGCCGCCACGACCGTGAAGCCGAACTCAGCCACCCGGTCGGCGAGCACCTGGGCGAGGAAGGTGCCGGCCCACAGGCTGCAGACGAGGCCGAGCAGCGCGCCCGCGCCGCCCAGCAGGAGCCCCTCCGCCAGCAGTTGCCGGATGAGGCGGGCGCGCGAGGCGCCCAGCGCGAGCCGGGTCGCCATCTCCGCCGCGCGGGTCGTGCCGCGGACGAGGAGCAGGTTGCCGAGATTCAGACAGGCCGCGACGAGGACGAGCGCCGAGAATCCCAGCGTCAGGCCGGTCAGCGGACCGAACGCGCTTTCGCGGGCCGGTTCGGGCGCGATGCCGAAGGGACGCGCCAGCACCAGTTCGCGCGGTGTCGCCTCGGGCTCGAGCGCCGCGAGCCGGCGGGCCAGGACCGGCAGCAGCGGCTGCACTGTGGTCCGCGAGAGCGTCGGCTGCAGGCGGGCGAAAAGCTGGAGCTGGAAATTATGCGGCGCGGCCAGGTCCGTGGCCGAGCGCAGCGCCGAGAAGGCCGGCGCGGCCTGGGCGAAGAAGCCGAGCGGCAGCCAGATCTCCGGCGCCAGGAGCGGGCTGGCGCCGCTGAAGCCCTCGGGGGCGATGCCGATCACGGTGCACTCGCGGCCGTTGACGCGCAGCGTGCTGCCGACGAAGTCCGCGCCGCCGCCGTGGGCGCGCCACAGGCGCTGGCTCGCCACGACGACCGCCGCGTCGGAGCCGGCGGCGGCCTCCTCCGGGGTGAAGAAGCGGCCGGCGGCGGGGTGTGCGCCGGCGAGCGAGAAGAAGTTGCCCGACACGAGGAAGGCGAACGCGCGCCGCGCGTCCGTTTCCGCCCCAGGGCGACCTGGCTGTAGTAGACCGCCGAGACGTCGGCGAACACCGTCTTGTCGGCGCGCAGGGCCTCGAACTCGGCCAGCGAGAACGGCCGGTAGGCCCGCGCCGCGTCCTGCGTCGTGGTGAACACCCCGACGTAGCGCGCCGGATCCTCCTGCACCGCGTCGCGCAGCAGGAAGCCGCTGACGACGGAAAACATCGCGGCGTTGACGCCGATGGCGACGGCGAGCGAGAGAATGGCGAGGAGGAGAAGCCCGGCTGGCTGCGCACGTAGCGCCACGCGGACTGGAAATCGGAAAGCATGGGCGGACGGGAAAGCGTTCGCTATTCGGCGCGCAGCGCGACCATGGGATCGACGCGGGCGGCGCGCCGGGCGGGCAGCCAGCAGGCGAGGAGCGCGACGCCGAGCAGCAGCGCCGGCACGCCGGCGTAGACCGCGGGCTCGCCGAAGCGGACGCCGACCAGCTGACGCTGCAGGAAGTAGCCGAGGGCCAGCGCCACCAGCCAGCCGGCGGCGCTGCCGAGCAGGACGGTGCGCAGTCCCTGCCAGACCATCAGGTTCACGACGCGCTGCGGCGAGGCGCCCAGCGCGAGGCGGACGCCGATCTCGCGGGTGCGCTGCGCG
Source organism: Oleiharenicola sp. Vm1 (assembly GCF_047777955.1). GTDB lineage: Bacteria > Verrucomicrobiota > Verrucomicrobiia > Opitutales > Opitutaceae > Didemnitutus. The sequence continues at coordinate 2,578,737 of NZ_CP180537.1, read as the reverse complement.
AGGGCGTAGGCGATGATGGCGTAGAGGCCGATCGCCGCGAGCACGAGGGCGAGCGGGCCGAGGAAGGCGAGCATCTGCGCCGGGATGCGCTGCACGACGAGGTTGTTCTCCACGTGCTGGGCCAGCGTGCGCACCTCGAGGAGCGGCAGCGTGGCATCGAGCTGGTGCACGACCTGGCGGATGGCGCCGAGGGCCAGGCGCGGATCGCCCTCGGTGCGGACATGCAGCACGGGGAAACCGGTCGGCCGCGAGCGCAGGGTGAGCCACGCCAGCGGGAGCGGCGGCTCGTTCACGGATTCGTAGCGCGCGTCGCGGACCACGCCGGAGACGACATAGCGGGTATCGTTGACGATGAACTTCCGGCCCACCGGCGAAACGCCCGGCCAGTAGAGCTGCGCCATGCGCTCGTTGATCACCGCGTCGACCGGCAGGTCGGTGCGGTCGAGCGGCGCGAGGTCTTCGCCGGCCCGCAGCGGCATGCCGAGGGTCTGCAGGTGGCCGGGCGAGGCGTAGGCGTAGCGGATCTTGGCGTTGGGATCGAACGGGGCGCCGGCCACGGCGATCACGCCGGTGGGCAGGCCGTGCAGGTCGAGCAGGACGCTGTTGCTGACGGAGGCGCCGGCGATGCCCGGCGTCTCACGCAGGCGCCGCAGCAGGTCGTCGGTGAACGCGCGCGTGCGGTCCGCGTTGTAGCCCTTCGCCGTCAGGTCGAGCGACGTCAGCAGCACGCGGTCGACGTCGAAGCCGGGATTGGCGGACAGGGCGTGGCGGAAGCTGGTGGAGAACAAACCCGCCAGCACGAGCAGGACGAGCGCGAGGCCGACCTCGAGGGCGACGAGGGCATCGCGCAGGCGGCTGCGTCCGGGCAGGGCGCCGGCGCCGCTGCGCAGCGAATCGATGACGTCGGCGCGCGCGAGCTGCAGGGCCGGCGCGAGGCCGAAGGCGACGCCGCAGGCGAGGGCGAGGCCGCTGCCGAAGAGCAGGGCCGGGCCGTCGAGTTCGGTGGCGACGCGGAGATGGAGGCCGCCGGGGAGGGAGAAGGGCAGGTGGCGCAGGAGGTCGCCGCCCCACAGCGCGACGATGTAGCCGCCGAGCACGGCGCAGGCGGCGAGCGTGACGCTCTCGCCGAGGAGCTGGAGCACGATCCGCGACGGCGCGGCGCCGAGTGCGCGCCGCACGCCGATTTCGCGCCGCCGGGTCGAGGCGTGGGCCAGGAGCAGACCGGCGGTGTTGGCGCAGACGACCGCGAGGATGAGCGCGGCGAAGAACTGCAGCGTGGCGAGCGCGAGCACCATCGCCTGGCCGCCGCGCGGCGAGCGCCAGAGTGGCAGCAGCGTGTAGCCCAGACCGCGGTTGGTCTCGGGATAGGTGTCGAGCAGGTAGCGGGCGGCGGCATCGAGCTCGCCCTGCACGCGTGCGGCGCTCACGCCGGCCGGCACGCGGGCGAGCATGCTGAAGTAGCGCGCCTTCCGGTCGGTGAGCTCCGTGCTGGACGGCTGGAACTCGCGGGCGAAGGCGGCGGGCGCCCAGAGGTCGAAGCTGACGGCGTTGAGCCCGCCGTAGAAGCCGCGCGGGGCGACGCCGGCGATCGTGCAGACGCGGTCGTTCAGGCGGATCGTGCCGCCCACCGCGCGCGGGTCGCCGTGAAATTGCTTGAGCCAGAATTCGTGCGACAGGACCACGACCGGCTGGTCGCCGGCGTGGCGGCCCTCGTCGGGCGCGAAGGTGCGCCCGAGCGCCGGGCTGACGCCGAGCACGGCGAAGAAGTTGTCCGACACCATCTGCGCCGACACGCGCTCGCCGGCCGCGGGGTCTCCGAGGAGAGCGGACGGTTGCGCTGCAGCGCGATGCCGGAGAGCGACGGGACCCGCTCGCGCAGGTCGAGGTATTCGGCCCAGGAGGTCGTGACGTAGCGGCCGGTGTCGTCGAGCGTCTCGAGCGACACGAGGCCGTCGCCCCGGACGCCCGGCAGCGGGTCGAAGGCGACCTCGCGCAGCCAGCTGAAGATGACGGTGTTCACCCCGACGCCGACCGCCAGCGAGCTGATGACGATCGCGCTGAGGAAGGGCGCGCGGGCGAGGATGCGGAAGAGGGCGCGGGGAGTCACCGGGAAAGCGGGCCGGGGTGGCCGGAGTTTACTCGGTGCGCAGCGCGTCGAGCGGGTTGACGCGCATGGCCCGCGCGGCGGGCACGAGGCAGGCGAAGGTGGCGACGACGGCGAAGAAGGCGGCGACCGCGGAGAAGACGAGCGGGTCGAACGGCTTCACCTGGTAGAGCGTCTGCTGCAGCAGCCGGCTGGCGGCGAAGGCCCCGGCGAGGCCGAGGACGAGGCCGGTGCCCACCTGCAGGGCGCCGGCGCGGAGCACGAGCCCGAGGATGCTCGCCGGGCTGGCGCCGAGCGCCATGCGCACGCCGATCTCGCCGGTGCGCTGCGTCACGGCATAGGCCATGACCGAATAGACGCCGACGGCCGCGAGCAGGGCGGCGATGGCGGCGAAGGCGAGCAGCAGCGCCATCGTCACGCGCTGGACGCCGATGGACTGGCTGACGACCTGCTCGATCGTCTGCGGCTGGGCGACGGCGAGCGTCGGGTCGATTTCCTTCACCAGCCGGCGGAGCACCGGGATGACGGTGGAGGCGGCGAGGCCGGGCTTGGCGGCCGCCACGACGTTCATGAACGCGCCGCTGCGCTGGAGCGCGGGAATGTAGATTTCGTCCGGCGGCGGCGAAGCGAGGCCGTTGGCCTTCACGTCGCGGATGACGCCGACGATGCGGTTCTTGATCGACGAGTTCGGCCCGTTGAGCAGGACCTTGTCGAGGGGCGATTCGCCCGGGAAGAGTTTCCTGGCCAGGGTCTCGTTGATGACGATGACGCGCTCGCCGTCGGCGCGGTCCTGGGAGGTGAACAGCCGGCCCTCGAGCAGGCGGATGCCCATGGCGTTGAAGTAGCCGACGGAGGCGAAGCGGATGCTGGCCAGCGCCTGCTTGGTCGGTTCCGGAATCGGGCGGCCCTGCACGGCATACGGCGAGATGAAGCCCGCCTGGGTGAGCGGCATGCCGAAGGCCACGCCGCCGGCGGCGAGTTCCGGCGCCTCGTCGAGCTTCTGCTGGAGCTGGCGGTAGAATTCGCGGATCAGCTCCGGCTTGCTGTAGCGCGCGGCGGGCAGGTTGAGCTGGCCGAGGGCGCGGCCCTCGACGGCGAAGCCGAGTTCGGCGCGCTGGAGCTTGTAGAAGCTGAGCACGAGGAGGCCGGCGCAGATCAGGAGCGTGAGCGACATCGCCACCTGGGCGACGACGAGGAAGTGGCGGAAGGCCTTGGCGGTCGTGCCGCCGCCGGCGCCGCGGGTGTTGTCCTTCAGCACGGTGCCGACGTCGGTGCGCGAGGCCTGCCACGCCGGGTAGACGCCGATGAGCACGGCGGCGACGAGCGCGGTGACGAGGGAGAACGCGAGCACGAGCGGATCGAGCGCGATCTCGTCGGCGCGCGGCAGCTGCGGGCCGGCCACGATCTGGATGGCGCGCAGGCTCCACCACGCGAGCAGGATGCCGAGCACGCCCGCGCCGCAGGTGAAGACGGCGCTCTCGGCGAGGAACTGGCGGATCACCTCGGTGCGGCGCGCCCCGAGCGAGAGGCGCACGGCGATCTCCTTCTGGCGCGCGCTGACGCGGGCGAGGAAGAGGTTCGCGATGTTGGCGCAGGCGATGAGCAGCACCGCCGCGACGGCGCCGGCGAGGGTCCAGAAGGTGCGGTCGAGGTTGCCGAGCACCTGCCGGGTGATCGTGCGCAGCTCGTTCTCGTTCTCGGCGTCGACGTGGTTGGGGCGGTCGGCGCGGAACTGCTTCGCCATCTCGTTCACGCGCAGCTGCGCGGCCTCGAGGGTCACGCCCGGGGCGAGGCGGCCGATGGCCTGGTGGACGATGCCGTTGTCGCGGTTCGCCTTCGGGAAATAGGGCAGGTCGCCCGCCTTCGGCACGAGCACGCCGGTGCCGTTGAACGGCAGGGGCAGGTCCGGCAGCACGCCGACGATCTCGCGGCCGACGCCGTCGATCTGGATGACGCGGCCGACGATGGCGGGGTCGGAGGCGAAGCGGTTTTCCCAGAGCTGGCGGCTGATCATGGCCACGGGCGCGCCGGCGTCGGAATCCTCCTCGGCGGTGAAATTGCGGCCGCGGAGCGGCTGGAGGCCGAGGATGGGGAGGAAGTTGGCGGTGACGTGCCAGCCGTTGACCTGCTCCGGTTCGCCGCGGCCCTCGGTCAGGGTGAAGCTGTTGCCCGCCGACATGGAGAGGTCGGCGAAGACGTCGGTGCGCTGCTTGTAGAGCTCGTATTTCGCCCACGAGAGCGCGGGCGCCTCGAGCTCGCGCGCGGAGTTTGGCCCAGATGGAGACGAGGGTGTTGGGATTCGGATACGGCAGCGGGCGCAGCACGACGGCCTGCAGCACGCTGAAGAGCGCGGTGCAGGCGCCGATGGCGATGGCCATCGTCAGCACGGCCACGACGGTGAAGCCGGGCGTCTTGGAGAGGGAGCGGAAGGCGAAGCGGAGGTCGGAGAGCATCGGGGGCGGAGCGGATCGGGTTCGGGGCAGGGGAAATTACTCGGCGCGCAGCGCGATCATGGGATCGACGCGGGTGGCGCGACGCGCGGGCACGAAGATGGCGGCGAAGGAAACCAGGCCGAGCAGGAGGGCGACGGCGAGGTAGGTGGGCACGTCCCAGGGCTGGATCTGGAGGATGAAGAGCGCGCCGGAGACCTCCGGGGCGAACTTGTAGGCCAGGGGCCACATCAGGCCGAGACCGGCGGCGAGGCCGAGGCCGAGCTGCCAGGCACCGCCCCGGAAGACCATGCCGAGGATCGTGCCGGGCTTCGCGCCCAGCGCCATGCGGATGCCGAACTCCTGCGTGCGGCGGCTGACGGCGAAGCTCTGCACGCCGAAGAGGCCGACGGCCGCGAGCACGACGGCGACGAGGCCGAAGGCGCCGAAGAGCGCGGCGACGATGCGGTTCTGGCTCAGCAGCGACTCGATCGAGGTCCGCGGCGTCTGCACGAAGTAGGGCGGCAGGTTCGGGTCGACCTTGCGGAGGACGGCGCTGACGGGGCGGATGAGGGACTCGCCGCGCTGGCCGCCGCGCGGCTTGGCGACGATCGTGCCGAACTGCAGCGCCTGCGGCTCGGTCGCGACGGGACCGAACGCGGTGGCGAAAAACGGAATGTAGAACCCGGCGTTGTCGTTCTGGGTGTTGAACGGCCCGAGCATGCGCACGTCGGTGACGACGCCCACGATGCGGCGCCAGGGGCCGGCGTTGCGGCCGTCGGGGGCGGTGGTGCGGAAGCGGCGGCCGACGGCGCTGTCGGAGCCGAAATGCTTCTTCGCGAACGTGGCGTTCACGACCGCGACGGGCTCGCGCTGGTCGGAGTCCTCGTCGGTGAGGTAGCGGCCCTCGATCACCTTCTGGCCGAGCGTGGCGGCGAAGTCGCTGGAGACGTTCTCCGCCTGGGCGATGGTGCGGTCGCTGTCCTGGGCATACTGCTTGCCCTCGATTTCGACCGGACCGGCGCCGGAGAACATCATCTGGAAGCGGTTCGTCAGTGCCGCGGACTCGAACTCCGGCGTGGCGCGCAGCTCGCGGAGCAGCTTCTCGTAGAAGAGCTGGCGGGCGGCGGAGGTCGGATAGTCGCCCTCCATCAGGCCGACGCGCGCGCCGAGCACGCCGCTGGTGTCGTAGCCGTAGTCGAGCGTCTGCGAGCGGAGGATCGACTGGACCTGGAGCAGGCCGACCACGAGGAGGATGCTGGTGACGAAGATCTGGAAGACCACCAGGCCCTGGGTGATGACGTTGATGGCGCGGCCGGTGTTGCCGCGGCCGGACTCCTTGAGGACGTCGGCGGCGTTGGCCCGCGACGAGAGCCAGGCCGGCACGAGGCCGGAGACGATGGCCGCCAGCAGCGTGAAGCCGACGACGGCGGCGAGCACGACGGGGTCGATGCGGAAAGTCATCCACGCCGGGAGCGGATTGGAGACGTTGCGGCCGGCCGTCTCGATCAGGTCGGTGGCCCAGAAGGCGAGGCCGACGCCGACGAGGGCGCCGAGCGAGGCGACGAGCAGGCTCTCGGTCAGCATCTGCCGCAGCAGGCGCCAGCGGCCGGCGCCGAGCGAGGAGCGGATGGCCAGCTCCTTGCTGCGCAGCGTCGCGCGGGCGAACTGCATGTTCATGACGTTGACGCAGGCGATGAGCAGCACGCCCACGCAGAAGGCCAGCATCGTGAGCACGGTCTGGCGGAAGCCGCCGCCGACGAAGGACTGGATGAGCGGACGGACGTAGCCGAGGGAGAACTGCTTGTTGGTGTCGGGGTAGGCCTTGGCGAATTGCTTGGCGACGACATCGATCTCGTTCTGCGCCTGCTCGAGCGTCACACCCGGCTTGAGGCGGGCAATGATGTTCACCGTCTGGATATTCCGGTCGTTGCGCGCGCGCGGCGGGAACGAAGTGTTGACGGGGATCCACAGCTGCTCGTTGGCCGGGAACTGGAACTTGGGCGGCATGATGCCGACGACGGTCGCGGCGGTGCCGTTCACGCGGATCGGTTTGCCGAGGATGCCGGGGTCGCCGCCGAAATCGGATTTCCAGAGCGCGTCGCTGAGGAGCACGGCCTTGTCGGCGCCGGGACGGTCGTCCTCGGGGATGAAATCCCGGCCGAGCGCGGGCTTCACGCCGAGCGTGGCGAAGAAATCGTGCGAGATGTAGCCGCCCTGGTAGCGGCGGGGCTGGCCCTGGTAGGTGACGTTGACGGTCGAGCCGTTGAGGTAGGCGGTGAGGGACTCGAACGACTTCAAGCCCATCTCGTCGAGCTCCTTGAAGTCCGCCGTGGTGATCTGGGCGTTGAAGTTGTTCGGCTGGAAATTCGTCGGATCGGCCAGCTGGACGTCGACGAGGCGCTCGGCGGCGGGGAACGAGAACCCACGGAGCAGCGAGCCGTTGACGACGGCGAACATCGTCGTGACGGCGCAGATGCCGAGGGCGAGCACGGTCACCGCGAGGGCGCAGAAACCTTTTTCCTTCACGAGAACGCGGAGTCCGATGCGGAGATCCTGGAAGAATGATTCGAAGGGCATGGCGTGGATGGTCAGAGGGGAACGGAAAGGATCGGGACGTCGCGCGGCGCGGGCGCGGCGGTGGGGGTGGAGAAGAGGTTCCAGCCGGCGTCGCCGACGACCTCGTAGCGGCCGGCGCGCAGCCAACCGCCGGAGAGGTCGGTGAAGCGCGGGAGGGCGGCGGCGAGCACAGTGACGGCACGCGCGTCGCCGGCGGCGTCGAGGTCGATGCGCAGGACACGCGCGGGGGCGATGCCGTTCTGCACGGCGACGAGCGCGCGGCCGGCGCCGCGCAAGTCGTCGAGGCCGAAGAGCGTCGTGTCGGCCGGCGCGCGAAGCAGGCGCGGGGTCTTGCTCGCCACGTCGATGCGCCAAACGCCGTTGGCGTAGTCGGCGACGTAAAGCGCGCGGCCGTCGGCCGAGAACGCGAGGCCCTGGAGCGAGGCGAACTGGTCGTTCTCGAGCCAGGCTTCGGCCTGGGTGGCGCCGGGAGCGACGTGCCAGATGACCGGCGCCGCGCTGTCGGTGGCAAAGAGCCCGCCATCGGCGGCAAGGGTCAGGCTGCCGAGGACGTGCGGGCGCTGGTCCGCGGGCAGAGCGACCGTGCGAACGAGGGCACCGGCCGTGAGATCGTATTCCGCCAGGAACGCGCGCCCGCGGTCCGCTTCCGCGTAGCCCTGCATCTCCGGCGTCGCGGCGACGCCGGCCCAGAGGCGCGCGTGCGATTCATCGAGGGCGAGGCTGAAGACGCCGAGCAGGCCGTCGCGGTCGTGGGAGAATTTCCGGAGGCTGCCGTCGGCCTCGCGCGTCCAGATGCAGCGGTGGCGCACGTCGGCGAAAAACCAGCGGCCGTGCGAATCGGCGAGAGCGGTCTCGATGATGCCGTCCTGCGTGGGCAGCGTGAGCGCGAGGTCGGCGCGGCCCTGCGGGACGGCGTTGGCGGCGAAGCGGGCTGCCAGCGGCGCCCAGGCCGGCGCGGACGCGAGCGCGGCGAGCGCCGGATCCTTGGCCGGGGCGAACGCGACGCCGAGGCGCGCGAGCTGGTCGAGAGCCGCGCAGGCGGCATCGGGGTGCCTGGCCGCGGCGTTGACGCGCGCGAGCTCAAGCAGGAGGCGCGGGTAATCGGGACGCAGCGCGCGGGCGGCCTCGAGTTTGGCGAGCGCGAGCTCGAACTGTCCCGCCTTCTGCGCGGCCGCCGCCTCGCGGAGCAGCGGATGCACCGGCGGCTCGGCCCACAGCGCCATCGTCACGGCGCACGCCACGAGCAGGGTCAGCAAGACGCGCGTGTGGACGCGGAAGTGGAGCGAGTGCGTGGCGAAAAGCACGCCGCCGTTTCGCATCCTTTGTGCCAAGGCCGCAGAACGGCTCTAAGTTCTTCCGGTCAATTGTTTACGCGTTTCGGTCCGGGCGGACCGCAGCGGCGTTGCCCTGAAAGCGAAATTGCCCCGTCCCACGAATGGGATGCAGCTGGTGCGCGGCCGGCCGCGCGGACGCGCTAGTTGGCGCCGCGGACGGTCAGGCCGCCGTTGACGGAATCGAGGACGATCTCGGCGCCGCCGCCGTTGACGCTGCCGGTGAGGTGGTGGCGGCCGGACTTGCCGATCGTGATCGGGAAGTCGCAGGAGATGCTGCCGTTGACCGAGTCGGCCTTCAGGGTGAAGGCGGCCGCGGCGGGCACGATGGCCGTGCAGGACCCGTTGACGGTGTCGAGCACGATGCGGTCGCCGCTGGAAAGCTTGGCGAAGGCGGCGCGGATGGAGCCGTTGACGGTGTCGAAGCGACCGCCGGACGCGAGGCCCTCGGCGTCGATCGAGCCGTTGACGCTGTCGAGGTCGACGTAGCCCTGCACGCCGCGGACGGTGACGTCGGCGTTCACGACATCGATCTTCTTCAGGGCGGCGCGGACCGGGACATGGAGCTTGTAGCGCACCTCGGCGCGGCGGAAGGAGAGCGAGAACCACTTCTTCTCCAGCTTCGTCTTGATCGCGACGCGGGTGGGGGAGGCGTCGACGACGATCTCGATGCGCTTCAGGCCGTCGGCATCGGAGGCGATCTTCTCGGCCTCGATGCTGACCTCGTTCTTGTCCCAGCCGACGATCTCGACCGAGCCGTTGACGCTGTCGAGCGCCACGACGCCGTCGGCAGCGAGCGGGTGGGTCTGGGAGAATTTCTCCGTGACGGTGGCGTGCGCGGCCGCGGCCAGCGCGAAGGCGGAGAGGAAAAAGGCGGGCAGGCGAAGCGAGGCGAGGTGCATGGCGGAAATCAGGAGCGGGCGCGGATGGAAAGCGAGCCGTTCATCGAGTCGAGCGAGAGCGAGGCCTCGCCCTTGCCCAGGGCGCCGCGCAGCGAGCGGCGGGAGGACTTCTCGAGCGTCATCGGCAGCTCGCTCGAGACGCGGCCGTTCATCGACGATGCGGTGACGCGGGCGCTGGCGTCGGCCGGCACGAAGATCTCGCACTGGCCGTTCATGGTGTCGACGTCGACCTTCTGGCCGGCAGCGAGGCGGTCGAACGAGGCCATGATGCGCCCGTTCATGGTGTCGAGCTCGGCGTCGCCGGTGAGGCCGATGGCGCGGATGCGTCCGTTCATGGTCTCGAGCTTCACGGCCGCGCGGACCTTCTCGGTGGAGATGTTGGAATTCATCGCGTCGATCTTGAGCCGGGCCAGCTGCGCCGGGACATGGACGACGTAGTGCACGGCGCCGAAGGTGTCGCCGTGGCGGCGCCACCAGGACTCGTCGTCGCGCTTGTGGTGCTTGGTCTTGATCGAAACCTGGTCGGCCGTCGCCTCGACGATGATCTCGATGCGCTTGAGGTCGTCGGCGTCGCGCGCCGATTTCTCGGCTTCGATGCTCACCTCGGCCTTGTCCCAGCCGACAATCTCGACGTCGCCGTTGAGGTTGGTGAGCGCGACGGTGCCGCCGGCGGGCAGCGGATGCGTCTGGCTGAATTTCTCCGTCACCTTCGCCGAGGCGGCGGTGACGAGAAGCGTGGCGGCGAGCAGGAGGGAGGAAAGACGGAGCGGGGAGAGCGTCATGGAAGGCGTCGTTGCCCTGAATACCCGCGTCCGGGCCCGGAAGTTACAGAATTATTCGGCGCGCAGCGCTTCGAGCGGGCTCACGCGGGTCGCGCGCACGGCGGGAATCCAGCAGGCGACGAGGGCGGCGAGCGCAAACAGCGTCGCGGCGCCACCGAAAACCAGCGGATCGAACGCTGCCACATCGACAAAAAGCGCCGCCATCGCCTGGCCGATCCCGAGCGCGAGCGCCAGGCCGAGCAGCAGACCGGCGCCGACGATCGCGCCGCCCTCGCGCAGGATCATCGCGCGCACCTCGGCGGGCCGCGCGCCGAGTGCCATGCGCACGCCAATCTCGCGGGTGCGACGGGAAACCGAATACGCCTTCACGCCGTAGATGCCCACGACGGCCACGAGCATCGAGGCGAGGCCGAAGAAACCAAAGAGGCTCGACGCGACCCGCGTCAGCCAGACGTCGACGTTCGACTCCATGTGCTCGGCGAAGGTTTGGACGCGGAACACCGGCAGCCCGGGCGCGGCCTCGCGCACGGCTTGCCGCACCGGTTCGAGCGCGGCCAGGGCGGCGGCGCGATCGTTGGCCATGGTGCGAACATGAAAGAACGCCTCGGCCCGGAAGCCGGGACCAAACGGCACGTAGAGGTTCCCGCCCGTTTCCCGCTGGTCGAAATCGTTGCGCGAGGTGCGGACGATGCCGACGACCTCCATCGGCGTCGGAGCGGCGCGGTCGGCGACGGGGGCTTCGTCCGCCCATTGCACCTGCCGGCCCAGCGCATCGCCGTCCGGCCAGAGGCGCCGCGCCAGGGTCTCGTCGATGATGATCGCGGTCGGCGCGCCGCTGGCCGCGGCCTCGGCCGGCGTGAAGGCCCGGCCGCGCAAAAGCGGCAGCCCCACCGTGGAGAAATAGTCCGCCGTGACGGCGTTCCACCGGCCGTAGTAGGCCCGGCCCTCCGCCGCGGTGGCTGGTTTTGCCCCGGTTGCGGGCGCGGCGCCGGCCCGGCGGATGGCGCGGCCGGTGTCGTTCAGGCCGAACGGCACCATCGCGGCCGTGCTGGCGGATTCCACGCCCGGGAGCGCGGCGAGGCGCTCGCGCACGGCGGCGAGGAGTTGGCGGCTTTGCGCCTCGTCGTAGCCGCCGAGGGCGGCGTCGACCTCGACGAGCACCGTGTGGTCCGCCGCGAGACCGGTGTCGGTGTCGGCCAACCGCAGCGCCATGCGCACGAACAGGCTCGCGGCGACCAGCAAGGCGAGCGAGAGGGCGATCTGCCCGACGACCAGCGGATGACGCGGCAGCCAGCGCCGCCGGCGCGGTTCGGTGTCTCCCGCGGCGTTTTTGAGCGCGATGAACACGTCAGTGCGCGACAATTTCAGCGCCGGCCCGAGCGCGAAGCCAACCGTGGCGAGCATGCCGAACGCGGCGGTGGCGGCGACGATGACCGGGGTGGCTTGCGCGGGCAGGAAGAGGGCGATGGGCAACCGTTGCTGGAGCGCGGCGACGAGCCAATCGTTGGCCGTGGCCGCGAGCGCGAAGCCGAGCGCGCCGCCGCCGAGCGCGAGCAACGCGCCTTCGGTGCAGAGCTGGCGCACGAGCCGCGCGCGCCCGCCACCGAGCGCGAGGCGGATCGCGAACTCCTTTCGCCGCGCGTGACCGCGCGCGAGCAGGAGGCCGGCGAGGTTGAGGCACACCACGAGCAGCATCGCGCCGGAGAGTCCGAGCAGCAGCACGCCGGCGAGCGCCATCGGCCCCTCGCGACGCGGCGCAGTGCTCGTGCCGAGCCGCGGCAACGGGCCGAGGTCGATCGCCTTGTTTTTGAATTCGACGGGATAGTCGTGTTCGAGCGCGGCGCTGAGCGCGCGCAACGCTTCGCCCGCCGACGCCGGTGCGACGCCCGACGCGAGGCGGGCGACGAGCACGAGGTTGTAGGCGTCGACGCGTTCGAGCGTGCGGCGATTCGCGTCCTCGGCGCGCGTGCTGAGCTGCGAGAAGACGCCGAGCGGAAAATAGAACTCGGGGCCGACGAGCATCGTCGTGCCGCTGAAACCTTCGGGCGCGATGCCGACGACGGTGAAGACGCGCTCGTTCACGCGGACGGTCGAGCCGACGAGGTCCGCCGCGAAGCCGGTCTTGCGCCAGTATTGAAAGCTGGCGATCGCGACGGGGAGATTGGCACCCGGGCGCTCCTCGGCGTCCGTGAACGCCCGCCCGCGCGCGAGCGGCACGCCGAAGGTCGCGAAATAATTCGCGCTGACCAGCGTGGCGAGAGAGCGACGCGTGGCGCCGTGCTCGTTGAGACCGACAAGGAGAAACTTCTGCGCGACGACCGACGCGAAGAGATCCGTGCGACTCGCGATGTCGCGGTAGAGCGGATAGGAAAACGCGCGATAGTCGGACGGCTCCGTGCGGTCCTGCGTGTAGAGTTGGACGATGCGCTCCGGTTCGACGAACGGCCTCGGGCTGAACGCGACGGCGTAGGTGAGGCTGAAGACGGCAGTGTTCAGGCCGATGCCGAGCGCGAGAACGGCGATCGCCGCGAGGGCGAAACCGGGCGAACGGGCCAGCAGGCGCAATCCGTGGCGGAGGTCGTGGAGCATGGCCGGCGGGATCACTCGGCGCGCAGGGCGGCGAGCGGATTCACCCGCGTGGCGCGGCGGGCCGGCAGCCAGCTGGCGAGCAGGGCGGCTACGACGAGGACGACGGGCGCGACGGCGAACGTCACCGGGTCGACCGGGCTGACCTTATAGAGCATCGATTGGAGCACCTGGCCGAGACCGAGGCCGAGCAGGAGGCCGAGACCGACGCCGAGCAGCGCCATCGAGAGGCCCTCGCGCAGAATCATCTTCTGCACGGCGCCCGGCTCGGCGCCGAGGGCCATGCGGATGCCGATCTCGCGCGTGCGGCGGGCGACGGCGTAGGCCTTGACGCCGTAGAGCCCCACGGCCGCGAGCACCATGGCGAGCCCGCCGAAGACGGTGAACATCACGGCGCCGATGCGGACGATCCAGAGCTGGAAGCTGGAGTCGAGGTGCTGGCGGAAGGTCTTCACGTCGAACACCGGGACGCCGGTGGCGGCGGTGCGGAGCTCGCGGCGGACGGCGTCGATCATCGCGCGCTGCGCCTCCGGGCTCGTCGCGGCGGTGCGGATGTGGAGGAAGACGTTGCTCTGGTAACCCTGCGCGAAGGGCTGGTAAATGACGCCGTTGCTGGTGTCGCCGAAGAGTTCCCACTTCGTCGCCGGCACGATGCCGACGATCTCGATCGAGGACTCGCCCGCGCGCTTGGCGATGTTCTCGCTCGCGCCCACGCTGGCGCCCTCGCCGCCGGCGGCGCGCGGGGCGTCGCGTTCGGCGAACTGGAGGCGCTGGCCGAGGGCGTCGCCGTGGGGAAAAGTTTCCGGGCCAGCACCTCGTCGATGATGGCGACGGCCGGCGCGCCCTTGTCGTTGGCCTCGATGGGGCTGAAGGCGCGGCCGCGGAGGATGGGCAGGCCCATCGTGCTGAAGTAGTCGGCGCCGACGCTGTTCCAGCGCGCGCCGAAGGCGAGGCCCTCCGCGGCGGTGGCGGGCTTGGCGTCGGGGGCGGGATGCACGCCCGCGAGCTGCACGTTGCGGCTGAGGCTGACCATGCCGAAGGGCACGACGGAGCCGATGGCGGCCGACTGCACCCCGGGCAGCGCGGCGACGCGCTCGGAGGCGTTGCGGTAGAGCGGGAGGCCGCGCTCGGCGGTGTAGCCGCCGAGGCTGGCGTCGAGCTCGACGAGCAAGGTGGCGTCGGCGCGGAAGCCGGTGTCGAAGCTGCCCGCGGCCGCGGCGCCGCGAATGAAGAGGCCGGCGGCGATGAGCAGGCCGAGCGAGAGCGCGAGTTGCGCGACCACGAGCGGATTGCGCGGCAGGAAGCGCCAGCGGCGGCGCGCGGGGGCGTCGTCGCCCGCCTGCTCCTTGAGGTCGGTGAGGACGTCGGTGCGGGAGAATTTCAGCGCGGGCCCGAGGGCGAAGAAGAGCGTGGCCAGGGCGCAGAACGCGAAGGTGGCGGCGAAGAGCGCGGGATTGGCCGCGCCGTGGAAGAACAGCGTGATCGGCGCCATGCGGCCGACGGTGTTGACGAGCAGCGTCGTCGACCACGCGCCGAGCAGGAAGCCGAGCGCGCCGCCGCCGAGCGCGAGCACGAAGCCCTCGGTGAGCAGCTGCCGCACGATGCGCGTGCGCGACCCGCCGAGGGCGAGGCGGACGGCGAACTCCTTGCGGCGGGCGGTGCCGCGGGCGAGGAGCATGTTGGCGAGGTTGAGCGAGGCGATGAGCAGCACGATGGCGGACATCGCGAGCAGCGTCGTGCCGAGCACGCCGAGGGATTTCTCCTCGGAGGGCGCGTTGCTGGTGCTGAGGCGCGGGAGCTTGCGGGCGGTGAAGGTCTGTTCCTTCAACTCGACCGGGTAGGTGCCTTGCAGCCGGGTCGCGAGCGCCTTGAGCGGCGCTTCCGCGGACTGCGTCGTCTGGCCGGGCTTGAGGCGCGCGACCAGGACGAGGTTGTAGGCGTCGGCCCGCGCGAGCGTGCGCTGGCGGTCGGCGTCAAAATCGTTCTGGAGCTGGTCGTAGCAGCCGAGCGGGAAGTAGAGCTCGGGACCGAAGAGCATCATCGTGCCGCTGAAGCCCTCGGGCGCGATGCCCACGACAGTGAAAGGCCGCTCGTTGACGCGGATGACCCGGCCGACGAGGTCGGGCGCGAGGTTTTCGCGTTTCCAGAAATTGTAGCTGACGATCGCGACCGGGATGGCGGCGCCGGGCTTCTCCTCCTCGGCGGTGAAGGCGCGGCCGCGGACGAGCGGGACCTGGAGGGTGGAGAAGTAGTTCGAGCTGACCAGCGCGGCGAAGGTGCGGCGCGTGCTCTCGCGCTCGCCGATGCCGACCATCGTCATGTTGTGCGCCAGCACGTCGGTGAACGCGTCCTGGTGGCGCCGGATCTCCTCGTAGACCGGGTAGGAGAACATCCGGAAGCGGTCCGGCTGCTTCTCGTCCTGGGTATAGAGCTGGACGACCTGCCGCTCGGCCGGCCAGGGCCGCGGGCTGAAGACCAGCTCGTCCACGAGGCTGAAGATCGCGGTGTTCACGCCGATGCCGAGCGCGAGGACGGCGATGGCGGTGGCGGTGAACGCCGGGGTCTTGGCCAGCAGGCGGAGGGTGAAGCGGAGGTCCTGGAACAGCGAATTCATGCGGGGGGCGGGAGGAGGAGAAACGGGCTTACTCGGCGCGCAGCGCGGTGGTGGGGCTGACGCGGGTGGCGCGGCGGGCAGGGAAGAAGCAGGCGGCGAGCGTCGCGCCGGTGAGCACGAGCGTGGAGACGCCGAGCGCGACCGGATCGAGCGGGCTGACCTGGTAGAGGACGCTGGCGAGCACCTGGCCGACCAGCAGCGAGAGCGCGAGGCCCGCGCCCACGGCCACGGCGGTCTGGAGCGCGCCCTGCTTCATGATGAGGCCGAAGACGTCGCTGCGATCCGCGCCGAGCGCGATGCGGATGCCGATCTCGCGGGTGCGGCGCTCGACGGCGTAGGCCTTGACGCCGTAGACGCCGACGACGGCAAGGGCGAGGGCGATGACGCCGAAGATGCCGAAGAGCACGGCGCCGAGACGGACGATCCAGAGCGTGATGCTGCGCTCGAGGAGGGCGGTGAACGGCAGGAGCTGGAGCAGCGGCAGGTCGGGGTCGGCGCGCCGGAGCTCGGTGCGCAGCGTGCCGAGGGCGTGGAGGACGGCCGCCGGGTCCTGGGTGGCCAGCCGCGCGGCGAGGAAGACGCTGGCGTTGTAGCGCTGGGCGAGGGGAAATAGACGCGGCGCGCCGGGCCGGCGCTCTGGTTGTCGGTCAGGTCGTGGCGGTGCGCCGCGCAGATGCCGACGATCTCCAGTTCGTTGACCGAGCCGTCGACCGGCGCCTGGGTGAACTTCACGCGCTGGCCGAGGGCGTCGCCGTTGGGGAAGAGTTTCTGCGCCATGCCCTCGTCGATGATGACGACCTTGGGCGAGTTCTTGTCGCGCGCCTCGGTCTCGGTGAAGTCGCGGCCGCGGAGGAGCTTCACGCCGATGGCCTGGAGGAAGCCGGGGGTGATGGCGGCGTCGATGCCGTTGGCGCCGGGGCGCGGGGCCTTCGGGTCGGTGGTGACGGGCATCGGCTCGCTGGCCGGCATGATGCGCGTCATGTTCGTGATGTTGCCGTAGGGAATGAGCGTGGTGTAGCCGGCGGACTCGACGCCCGGCAGCGCGCGCACGCGGTCAGCGAGCGCGGCCATGCGGCGCAGGCCTTCCTGCGGCGGGGTGTTGGTGAGCGAGAAATCCATCTCCGCCAGCACGGCGCCGCGCGGCTCGAAGCCGACGTCGAGGCCGCTGGCCTTCATCGCGCCGCGGAAGAACAGGCCGGCGCTGAAGAGCAGGACAAGCGAGAGCGTCATCTGCGTCATGACGAGGATGTGCCGCGGGGCGAAGAAGCGGTTGAAGCGGCCGCTGGCGGCGGACTCGGCGCCGTTGGCCTTGAGGTCGGTGACGACGTCGGTGCGCGCGGCCTTGAGCGCGGGCCCGAGGCTGAAGACGAGGGTCGAGGCGACGCAGAACAGGACGGTGGCGGCGAGGACCGTGCCGTCGGGCGCGAGGCCGCCCGAGATCGAGAAATTCATCGAGCTGAGCAGGGCGGTGAACGAGCGCTCGAGCAGGGTGTTCGCCCAGTAGCTGAGCAGCAGGCCCGCGCCGCCGCCGAGGAGGGCGAGCAGGAGGCCCTCGATCAGGAGCTGGCGGATGATCTGGCCGCGGCTGGCGCCGATGGCGAGGCGGACGGCCATCTCGCGGGCGCGGGCGGTGCCGCGGGCGAGGAGCATGTTGGCCAGGTTGAGCGAGGCGATGAGGAGGACGACGCCGGCCATGGCGAGCAGCAGCGTGGCGAGGAGGCCGATGGAGCCCTCGCTCTCGGGCGTGGTGCTGATGCTGAACTTGCTCGGCACGGTCAGCTGGAGCTCGCGCGTGCCCTGGGTGTCGGGCGGCTGGAGCGCGGTGAGGCGCTGCTCGAGGACGGGCAGGCGCGCCTTGGCCGTCTCGAGCGTGAGGCCGGGGGCGAGGCGGGCGTAGACGTTGAGCGTGTAATTTTTCGCCGCGGCGAGGTCGCGCATGTCCGTGCCGTCGCCGAAGGCCGCCGCGATCTGCGAGAAGACGCCGGTCGGCAGCCAGACTTCCGGCGAGATCAGCGCGCTGATGCCCGAGAAACCCTCGGGGGCGACGCCGATGACGGTGTAGGGCTTGTCATTGATGCGCAGCGTCGAGCCGACGAAGTCCGCGCGGCGGCCGAGCCGCTGCCACAGCGGGTAGCTGGCGACGACGACGGGGAGGTTGGCGTTGGGACGGGTTTCGTCGGCGTTGAAGAAGCGGCCGGCGGCGGGCTTGGCGCCCATGAGCGGGAAGAAGCTGTCCGTGACCATGAACACGAAGCTCCGGCGCATCTCGCCCGGCTCGCGGCCCACGCCGACGAGCGAGAAGTTCACCGCGGCGACCTCGGTGAACACGTCCTTCGCGTCCAGCAGTGCCTGGTATTCGGTGAAGGAGAACTGGCGGTAATCGCGCGAGGCGTCCTTGCGCGCCGAGAAGACGCTCACGACCTCCTGCGGCCGCTCGAGGACGACGGGCTTGAGCAGCAGGCCGTTGACGAGGGAGAAGATGGCGGAGTTGACGCCGATCGCGAGGGCGAGGGTGCAGACGGCGATGGCGGTGAAGCCGGGGCTTTTGGCGAGGATGCGGGTGGCGAAGCGGAGGTCGTGAAGCAGCGTGGACATGGCAGGTGTGGTGCAGGAACCCGGCGGGGAAGCGCGGATTGACCGGGACAACACCGTGCGCGGCCACGAAGTTGCGGAAAATTTTCGCCCGACCGCCCCAGGGTGCGGTTCCGGTCGGGGTCGGGAGAAAATTTGCGCCCGCGCCCTGCTTGATAGCCCCCGCCGCCGGGCCTGGGCCGAAAATGTGTAGGGGCGCCTGCGGGCCAGCGAGGCGCCCCTACATTCCGAACGGGGATCTTTGCGGATCTGTCGCGGAAGGGAGAGCCGGCTCAGGGCGTGCCGTCCTCGCGCCGGTCGGAAGGCGCGGGCGGCTCGATCCCGCGGAGGGCCGGGGAGTGGAAGGCGACCACGAGACAGATGGACACCGTGCCGTGGCCGGACTGAAACCCGGGAGTGTTCTCCTGCTTGGCACCGGCATTGAAGGAGCCGCCGCCGCCGCCCGCGGGGCCCATCTCGGTGCCGCCGCCGCCGCCGCTGTAGCCGCCGCCGCCGCCGGAGCCGTGGCCGAAGAACGAGCCGCCGCCGCCGCCGCCCCAGCCGCCGTCGCCGCCGTGGAAGCCGCCGTAGTTGGCGCCCTCGCCGCCGCTCCAGTGCGCGCCGCCGCCGCAATGGGTCGGCAGGGCGCCGCGCGCGCCCGGACCGCGCCAGCCCGCGCCGCCGCCACCGCTGTAGTGAAAATTCTCCAGGTCGGTCTTGCCGCCGAAACCGTCGGTGCCGCCCGCGCCGCCGCCGACGCCGCCGTCGGCCGTGATGCGTCCGTCGCCGCCACTGCCGCCGCCACCGCCGCCGGCCGCGAGCAGCGGAAAGGACGGCCGCGTCCCGCCCGTGCAGCGCCAGACGAACGAGCCGCCGCCCCCGCCGCCCGCCGCATGCGTGGGACGGAGGCCGGATTCGCCGCGCTGTCCGACGACGATGCACAGCCGCTCGCCCGCCAGGAACCGGAAGAGGCCGCTCACGCGCGCGCCCTTGCCGCCCGGCCCACCGCCTTCGCCGCCCTGCGCGCCGCAGGCCTCGATGACGTAAAGACCATCCTCGGGCACGATGAAGGTCTGCACCTGGCGCACGGCGGGGAAAACAGTCGGACGATTCATGGCGGTCGGGGATCGATGAAAGGGTGCGCCGGCGCGTGGTCCCGGCGTCGATCTCCTCATGCGCAAAGCCGCCCCGAAAGGGGTCACGGCCCGACAAAAGAAAAGGCCGCTTCCGTGAAGCGGCCTCGGTGAGTTTGGGTTTCCCTGCTACCTTACTTGTTGATGTCGGTTTCAATGTCCGGATCGATCATGCCGATCGCGCCGGTCGCCACTTCCTGAATCAGGATCACATATTGGTATTCGACGCCGCTGAACTTGGGATCGCAGGTGTCCGTGACGATGATCTGGCTGCTCGTGGTGTCGCGATAGACGTCGATCTGATTGAACTCCTCCCGTCCGGCCCCGCCGATCGGGCCTTTGAACGCGAGCCCCAGCAGGACATATTGCGGATCGAAGAGCTGATAGGTCAGCTGGGTTCCGCCTTGGTATCCCTGCGGCACGGTGATGGTAATGGATTGGCCGTCACCGGTGAAAACGGGCGTTTTCTGGTTCGGCGGCTGCGGCGAGGTGTTGACCGGCGGCGAGATGGTCGCCTGGGTGCAGTTCCCATTGGCCGGGAACTGCGTGATGGGCACGAACTGCGTGATAGTGATCTGAGTGGTGGCAGTATACATGTTGTGGGATGTGTGTTTCAGGGAACTTCCAGGGTGGAAGCGGACAAAGGATCAACGGCGCGGTAGCCGTGGCGCTTTAACTCGGCGACGAGGGACCGCGCTGATTTCTCCTCGCCAACGAGCGCGTTGGCTTGGGCGAGTGGATCGAGCAGACGCCACTCATTGGATCTGCGCTCGACCTGCGGCGAGAGAACGCCGATCAGGCTTCGCCAGCGCTGTTCCGCTTCGGCGTGGTGCTGCAGTTTCGCCTCGGCCCGACCAGCAAGAAGGACTGATTGTGCATACTCCCAGACAAGCCAAGCGTCGTTTGGGTCGGTGTTCAGGAGCGCCTGGAGAATGGATGCGGCACGAGTCGCGGCCTCCAAGGCGAGGTTCGGCGCGCGCTCAAGGTTCAGTCTGGCATCGAGGCGATAGGCGGTGGCCAGACGTCGGCGAAACGTTTGGGACGTCGGTTCGGCTGCAGCGAGCTCGACAATTTCTTTTCGCGCCGAGTCGAGAAGCCGGCTGGCTGGCTCGGTGCTGCCGGAGCCAATTTCATGCTCTGCACGAATCAACGCGAGCGAAAGGGCCAAGATACGCCATTGTTGATTCTGTTGATCGCTCTTCGCCAGAGCATCGTAGATCGATTGGGCCTCGGCCATCTTTTCCGCCGCTCGCTCTTTATCGCCGGTGAACGCCATCACCGTTGCGGAAAAGACCAAGCCGTCGGCGAAACGAGACCGCCAACGCGGCACGTTTGGCTCCAACGCGATCAACTGCGTCAGCAGCCGATTCATTTCCCCGTAATGCCCCAGTGCGTCAGCGTATCTGCCGTCGGACTCCGCGACGCGACCCAACCAGGATGAGTTGTCGGCGAGCTGGGCTTGGATCGACAAATCGTTCGGATGGGCGAGTGCCAGTTGCTCCCGTGCCTTGCGCACGGCCTCGAAGCCGATCTTCGCCATGGCCAGGTTGCCTTGCTCGAATTCCAGCACGGCGAGGTTGTGTGCTCCGGAGCTGCTTTCGCGTAAAGCCCGGGTAGTGCTGCCCTCGAGTTGCTCAAGAGCGGTCGTCGAGTCCCGGTAGCGCGTCAGCCACTCGCGGGCGGCGGTGACGTCGCCTCTGCGGCGGGCGGTGAAGCCGATCCAGAACTCGGCCTGGGCGCGCTCGAAGAGCATGTCGGCGTTCTGCGGGTGGCGCGTGACCAGGGCGGCGGAGCGCTGGTAGGCGGTCTCGAATGCCTTCGCGGCGTCGACGTAGCGCGCCTGGTCGAGGCGGATTTCGCCGATCTGGGTGAGGGCCTTGGCCTGCTGGGTGAGCGCGGGGTCGGTCAGGTCCTTCGGATCGAGGGCGGCGAAGTGCGCCATCGCCTTGTCGCCGACGGCGTCGAGCAGGCCGAGCTTGCCGATCTTCTTCAGCTCGGACCGGAAGTCGCCGAGCATGAACGTGAGCAGCGCCTCGGCCTGGTCCTGCCGGCGCTGGGCGTCGGCGCGGGCGACGCCCTCGGCCTGCTGGGCCGCCCGGGCGACATCGCGCTCCAGGCGGGCGAGGGCCTCGGCGCGGCGGGCGCGATTGGCCTGCACCAGGCTGACGACCGTGCCGGCGACGAGCGACGCGGCGATGGCGGCCACGCTGGCGCAGGCGAGACGGTGGCGGGAGATGAACTTGCGGGCGCGGTAAAGCGCGTCGGGCGGCCGGGCGGCGACCGTCTCGTGCCGCAGGTGGCGGCGGATGTCATCGGCCAGCTCGGAGGCCGTGCCGTAACGGCGGGCGCGATCCTTCTCCAGGCAGCGCATCACGATCCAGTCGAGATCGCCGCGGAGCACGGAGGTCAGCTGCACGGGCGCGGCGTTGCGGAGGCGGGCGACGGTGTCGCGATCGGCGGCGGCGAGGGTGGCGAGGCGGGTGGAAGGGCGGGGCGGGTCGACTTCGCGGATGATGCGGCGGATCTCGGCCAGGCCGGCCTGGACGAGGGATTGCGGGTCGTAGGGCGGCCGGCCGGCGAGCAGCTCGTAGAGGAGGACGCCGAGCGAATAGACGTCGCTGCGCGTGTCGATGTCGAGATCGCGCGACTCGACCTGCTCGGGGCTCATGTAGGCGGGCGTGCCGACGAGCTGGTCGACCTGGGTGAGGAGCGTCCGCTGCGCGAGGCGGCCCTGCGTGGCCTTGGCGATGCCGAAGTCGATCACCTTGGGCATCGGCGTGTCGTCGTGCATCGCGACGAGGATGTTCGACGGCTTCACGTCGCGATGGATGATGCCCTTCTGGTGCGCGTGCTGGATGGCGAGGCAGACGCGGGCGAAGAGATCGAGGCGCTGCTCGGTGGTGAGGCGATGCTCGTCGCAGAAGCGCGTGATCGGCAGGCCGTCGACGAACTCCATGACGAAGAACGGCCGGCCGGTGTCGGTCGCGCCGGCGTCGTAGACGCGCGCGATGCACGGGTGGTCCATCAGCGCCAGCGTCTGCCGCTCGGCCTCGAAGCGCGCGATGACTTCGCGCGTGTCCATGCCGAGCTTGATGACCTTCAGCGCGACCTGGCGGCGGATCGGCTCCGTCTGCTCCGCCAGGTAGACGACGCCGCAGCCGCCCTCGCCGATGCGACGCCGCAGGAGGTAGGCGCCGATCCGGTCGCCGACCTTTTCCTCGGGGGACTCGGGGCGGGTGACGGGCGGCACCTCCAGGAAGTCGCGGGTGGCGGCTTCGGCGCTCGCCAGCAGGGCTTCGACGCGCGCCCGCTGCGCGGCATCGCCGGCGCAGGCACGGTCCAGGAAAGCGGCGCGCTCGGGCTGGGGAAGCTCGAGGGCGTCGGCGAAGATTTCGTCGTCAGGTCGGTTCAATGCGGTGGGGAAAGGGCGGGGAAAGAGGTCCGGCTTGCTCTAAGCGCATTTTTCCGGCCAAGGGGGCCATGAGGAGGCCGCGGAAGGCGCGGAGCACGGGAGACGCGGCGTGGCGGACGGGCGCGTCCCGGGATGCTCCGTGGATTCCGGGGCGAGCTCCGGCTCAGCCCCGTTGGCGGTTGATTTCGTTGAAGAGCCAGGCGCGCGCATAGGCCCAGTCGCGCTTCGCCGTGCGGTGGGAAATTCCGAGGGTGTCGCCGGCTTCCTCGAGCGTGAGGCCGCCGAAGTATTTCAACTTCACCAGCTCGGCCTTGCGCGCGTCGTGCGTCGCGAGGGCGTCGAGGGCGTCGTTGACCAGGAGGAGCTCGTCGTCCGGCGTGGACTCCGCGATGTCGAAGCCGGTCGAGTTGGCGCTGAGCTTCGTGGCGCCGGCGCCGCGGCGGACGGCGTTCTTGCGCCGCGCGTTGTCGATCAGGATGCGGCGCATGCTCTCGGCGGCGGCGGCGAAGAAGTGCCGGCGGTTGGCCCAGGCGGGCTGGGCATCGCCGCCGAGCCGCAGCCATGCCTCGTGGACGAGGGCGGTGGGTTGCAGCGTGATGCCGGCGGACTCGCGGGCGATCTTGGCCGCCGCGAGGCGGCGCAATTCGTCGTAGACGAGGGCAAGCAGCTCCGCCGGGGTGGCGGCGTGCGCGGGGTCAGGGGCAGGTGAGGACGAAAGGCCAGCGTCGGTCACACGGCGGACGTTGGAGCGCCGTGCGCCCGGGCTAAACCAAAAAACGCGAAATGTCGCAGAAGTTCACGCCGCCGTCGCTTCTGGGGTGTTGTCCTGCACGGGTTGAGGGAGGCGCGCCGGCCGGCAGTCGGCGCGTCCGGCGAGGGGCTCGGCCGGGAGCGGCGGTGCGTCAGCCGCGCCCGCGGGTCGGGATGCCGGCCCACTTCGACAGTTCGCGATGGATCTTGGCCACGCGCTCGACCTGTCCCTTCGAGGGAAAGCGCTCGTAGAAGCCGTCGCTGCGGAACTGGGCGATCTGCCCGGTCCACGGCGCCAGGCGGGCGGTCCAGCGCTCCACGCGACCGTCGGCCGGCTCGGCATCGGCCGCGCTGAGGTCGGCGCAGACGCGGAGCATGGCTTTCAGGGTGACGGGCTTCGTGACCATGTAGCCGGCGTCGCCCCACGCCTCGCCCCAGACGCGGGCGGCGGCCTTGAGAAAGTCGCGGGCCTGCTCGTAATAGCGCAGCGCGGCGCGCTTGTCGGTGCCGGCGGGCTCGATCTCCTTCCACGCGAGCTTCACCCAGCGATGGATCTCGTTGAAGAGCTCGGCCTGGAGAATCCATTTTTCCTGCCGGCTGCGGCCGCCGAGGCGGTTGATGCGGTATTGGAGCGGGCTGTCGTCGGCGCGGTAAAGCTGCTCGGCGATGTGCGCCGCGAAGCGGCGGTCGGGTTCGGCCCAGGAGACGCGCTCGTAAAGGTCGACGAGGTGGCTCTTGTTGATGCGGGTCGGCGTGGAGTTGATGATGACGAACATCTCCGTGGCGAAGTCGTCGCTGCGGCCGTCGAAGATCACGCACGGCACGGCGATGTTCTTCGCCTCGTCCGGATGGGTGCGCATGTAGAACTCGAGCGCGGCAAGCCGGTGCTGGCCGTCGATGACGAGGAATTTCTCCGCCGGTTCCTGCAGGCGGCCGACGCCGGAGCCGTCGCTCCACGCCTCGAAGCCGAGCGTCTGCGGCGTGAAGAGCAGCACCGTGCCGGGGATCGGCGGCTGGGTGACGGCGGTCTCGTAGAAATTGCGGATGGCGCGGATCTTGTTGCGCGACAGTTCGCGCTGGAACGCCTGGTCGCTGCGCTCGACCCGGGCGATGAACTGGGCGACGTCGTCCTCGGCGGGCACGTCCTCCGGTCGGATCTGCGCGCCGGCCTCGTCGTAGAATCGGCTGATGAAGCGGATCTTTTCGAGCAGGCGGTCGGACGGGTAGGAGGCGAAGTAGAAGCGGGCGTCTTTCTGGCGGATTTGGGTGGCGATGAGACTCATGGCGGGAACGGGTTGAGGAACTGCACCGGCGATCACGGGCGATGCCGTGATGATATCGTTACGACTGGGACCCGCAAGTGACGTTCCGGGGAAATCGCGCGGCGACGGGGCGCGCGGGCGCCATTCAGTATTCCGCCGGCTCGTCGCGCGCGTGCACCTGCGCGGCGCCGCGGGCGAAGAGCCGCTCGTAGCCGTCGTAGGGCTGGAGTTCGTGCAGGACGAACTCGACGCGCCCGGCGCGCGCCAGCGGCAGGCTGGCGAGGTGCTCGCGGGCGGCCACGGCGCTCGGACACTCGAGCAGGATCACGGCGTGGCGTTCGGGAGTGGTGAACCAGATTTCGCGCAGGAGGCCGGTTTTCTGGAGCTGCCACACCGCGGCGGCCTCCTGGCGGAGCAAGTCCGGCAGGTCGGCACGCGGGAGGACGGGGAGTTCGCGTTCGAGAGCGAGGTAGCGCATAAGGGGAAGCGGGCGCGGCGGGAGCGACGCCCTCAGGGGGCCGCGGGCAGATTGGAGGCGGGGCCAAACGTGCCGTCGGTGCGCCGATGCAAGAGGATCGCATTGCCGTCCGGATCGCGGATTTCGAACGCGCGGCAGACACCGTAGTCCTGCGGCGGATGCAGCACGGTCGCGCCCCGCTCCTGCAGCGCCGCATACGCCTGGTCGATGTCGTCGACGGCCAGCGCCAGCTTGGGACGTGCGCCGGAGGGTGCGCTGGCTTCGCCGCCCTGGAGGACCAGCGTGACGTTGCCGCAGTCGAACTCCGCCCAGCGATCGGCCTCGCTCCAGACCTCGAGCGGCAATCCGAGCACGTCGCGGTAGAATCGGACGCCGGCCGCGATGTCCTGCACGGGATGGAGGATGAAATCGACACCGCGGACTTTCATGGCGGGAGGGCGGGCGGGTTCAGTTCGCGGCCTTGATCGCGGCGAGCCGGCGCAGGGCGGGGAGGGAGCGGACGGATTTCACGACCAGCCGGAGGCCGGTGCCCTCGGGGTATTTCGGCGCGATGGCGAGTGCCGACGAGACGCTCGCGGGCAACCGAGCCGCCCGCGCGGCCGCGACGGCCTTTGCGCCGAGGATGAATGCGACGTTGAAGCCGCCGCGTCCGGGAGAGAGCCAGACGATGGTGCGTTGCTTCCGGCACACCCGCAGCGACCAGCCCCACTTCGGCGAATGGCATTTCCATTCGTGCCGATCCGCGAGCTGGTCGCGTGCGAGCGTGGCGAGGAACTCATCCCACGCGGCCCTGGCCGGGCCGAGCGCGGCGGCGAGATCGCCGTCGGCGGGCGGGGTCGGACGATTGATGAAGGCGTTTTCGAGCATCGCTGGCGGACGGTGACGGCCGAACCAGCGCGGAAAAATAGTTCGAGAGCCGGGCTACCTCTAGCGCGGCGGCCGGCAAATGTCGATGCTGCGAAGGCGGCCCAGGGAGCACCCCGCGCCGCCGCTACGGTCACTCCGCCCGCAGGGCCTCCACGGGGTTGATCCGCGTGGCGCGGTGGGCGGGGAGCCAGCTGGCGACGAGCCCGATCGCGAGAAGCACGAGCGAGACCGCGGTGAGGATGAGGAGATCGAACGGCGACACGCCGTAGAGCACGCTGCTCATGAGCTTGCCCAGGCCGGCGGCGGCGAGCAGGCCGGTGCCGAGGCCGATGAAGGCCAGGCGCAGGCCCTGGCCGAGCATCAGCTGGCGAACGGCGGCGGCGGTGGCGCCGAGCGCCATGCGCACGCCGACCTCGCGGGTGCGCTGGGCGACGATGTAGCTGAGCACGCCGTAAAGACCGATGGCGGCGAGGAGCAGCGCGATGCCGGCGAAGATCGCGAGCAGGCGGAGCATGACGCGCTCATTCGTGACCGAGGCGTCGAAGATCTCGTCCATCGTCCGCAGGGCGAAGACGGGCAGCGTCGGTTCCACCTGGCGCATCGTCGTGCGGATGGCGGAGGCGAGCGAGGCCGGATCCTGCGCCGTGCGCAGGACGAAGCTGACCGACGAGGGCGGCGTGCGGCGGTAGGGATAGTAGATCTGCACCCGGGTGTCCTGGCCGATGCCGTAGTTCTGCACGTGGCCGACGACGCCGATGATGGTCGCGTAGGCGGGCGGCTGGTTGGGCATGCCGAAATTCACCCGCTTGCCGATCGGGTCCTGGCCGGCGAAGTGCGTCTCGGCGAACTTGGCGTCGATGACGATCGTGTTGGGGTCGTCGGCCTTTTCCTGGTCCGTGAAGGTGCGGCCGCGGAGCAGCGGGATGCGCATCGTCTCGAAGTAGGCGGCGCTGGCGGCGTTGTTTTCGGTCGACGGGCGCTTGCCGGGACCGGGCTCGGGCTCGCCCTCGATGAGGTAGGAGGTCTGGTTGCCGCCGCCGGAGAGCGGCAGCGGGTTCGTGAGCGCGACCTGGGTGACGCCGGGCAGGCGAGCGAGCTCCGCCAGCGCGCGGTCGAGCAGCTGCTGGCGCTTCGCGACGTCCTGCCAGTCGCGGCCGGGCATGACGTAGCCGAAGCTGACGATGCGCTCGGTCTTCAGGCCAAGGTCGGCGCGGTAGAGATTGTAGATCGTCCGGATCATCAGGCCGGAGGCAAAGAGCAGCATGAGCGTCAGGGCGAATTCGCCGGCGACGAGCACGGAGCGCCAGCGGGCGTTGACGGCGCTGCCGCTGCGGCCGCCGGAGGCGAGGGCCTCGTTGAGGTTGATCCGCGTGCCGGAGAGGGCGGGCACGAGGCCGAAGAGGAGGGTGGTGCCCACGCCGATGACGACGGAGAGGCCGAGCACGGTGCCATCCATCGCCACCTCGCTCACGAAGGGCGAGTTGGCGGGGATGAGGGTCTTGATGCCCTGCATGACGCCGTAGCCGGCGAGGAGGCCCAGCGCCGTGCCGGCGAGGCCGAGCAGGGCGCTTTCGGTCAGCACGAGGCGGATCAGGCGCCCGCGGCCGGCACCGAGGGCGGCGCGCACGGCGAACTCCCGCGAGCGGACGGCGGCGCGGGCGAGGAGGAGGTTGGCGACGTTCGCGCAGGCGATGAGGAGCACGCCGAGCGCGGCGGCGAAGGAGATCCAGACCGTGCCGCGCTGCTGGCCGACGGCGCGCTCGACGAGCGACTGCATGGCGACGGAGTTGCCGGTGTTGGACTGGGGATACTGCTGCTCCAGCTGCCGGGCCACCGCGACCATGTCGGCGCGCGCGGCCTCGAGCGAGACACCGGGCTTGAGCCGGCCGATGCAATACAGGCCCGGGTGGCTGCCGCGCTGGGCCATCGAATCGGCGTTGAGCCCCAACGGCACCCAGACGTCGGGAGCGTTGGTCGGGAAGCGGAAGTCCGCCGGCATCACGCCGACGACCGAGTAGATTTCGCCGCTGAGCGTGATCTTGGCCCCGAGGACGTCGGCGCGGGCGCCGAGCGAAGTCTGCCAGAAGCGCTCGCTGATGACGGCGACGCGCTCCGCGCCGGGCTTGTCCTCGTCGGCGCTGAACCAGCGGCCGAGTTTCGGCGCGACGCCGAGGGCCGGGAACATGTCCGCCGAGAACACCGCGCCGCCGATGCGCTCCGTCTCGGAGGCTCCGACATAGTTGAAGGACTGGCCGCGGAAGGCGCCGAGGCGGGTGAAGCTCTTCTGCCGGTCGCGCCAGTCGACGTAGTTCGGGTAGGAGACGGACATGTTGGGCACCTGCTGCGAATACTCGCCCATGAAGACGAGCTCCTGGACGTGCGGCAGCGGGAGCGGCTTGAAGAGCAGGACATTGAGGAAGCTGAGCACGCCGGAATTGGCGCCGATGCCGAGGGCGAGCGTGACGATGGCGACGAGGGCGAAGCCGGGGGTCTTGGCGAGCGAGCGGAGCGCGAACTTCAGATCGGAGAGCATGGAGTGACGGGGTTGAGGGAAGGTTCGTCGGCCATCGCCGCGGCCCGGGAGGACGTGCGGCCAGCCCGGTGCAGGGAGGGCGCCGGGCGGTTGCGGTGCCTAATAAACCCGGCAAAGCAGCTGCAGTTACAGAAAAAATGCCGGCCCCGCGGCCATGCCGCCCGCCCGGAGGTCCACGGCAACACCGCTCTTGCGCGCGCGGCGCAGCGGCATACCCCTAGGACAGCCGCCATGCCCGATTCTTCACCTCTCGCATCGGACGCCGCGCACGCCATCACCAGCGCGCAATTCGACCATTTTTTCCAGCACTCGCTCGATCTGCTCTGCTTTGCCAGCCTCGACGACGGCTACTTCAAGAAAGTGAATCCGTCGTGGACGCGGGTGCTGGGCTGGTCCGAGGAGGAGCTGCTCTCGCGTCCCGTGCACGAGTTCATGCACCCGGAGGACCGCGAGCGGACGCTGGCGGCCCGCGCGCAGCTCGCGGAGGGCGTGCCGGTGCGCTGGCTCGAGAACCGCTACCTGTGCAAGGACGGCAGCGCGCGCTGGCTGTCCTGGCAGTCGATCACCGATCCCGAGCGGCATGTCGTCTTCGGCATCGCGCGCGACGTCACCGAGCGGCGCGAGGCGGAGCGCGAGCGCCTGGTGGTCGGCAAGCTCGAGTCGACCGGCATCCTCGCCGGCGGCATGGCGCACGACTACAACAACCTGCTCGCCGCGCTGCGGCTGAACCTCGACATGGTCGAGTTCTCCGGCCCGGTGACGCTCACGCAGCGCCACCTGCTCAACCAGGCCAAGGCGACGATCGACGCCGCCGCGACGCTCACGCGGCAGCTGATCGCCTTCGCCGACGGGGACGTCTCGGGCATGAGGACGCTCGACCTCCGCCCGCTCGTGCGGCAGGCGATCGAGCTGACCCTGCACGACGCGCCGGTGCGGCAGGTGTGCGAATGGGCCCCGGATCTCGCGACGGTGCGGGGCAACGAGACGCAGCTGGCCCAGGTCTTCCGCGGCCTGCTGCTCAACGCCCGGGAGGCCACGCCCGCCGGCGGGTCCATCGCGGTCCGGGCCGAAAACGCGACGCTCGAGAAGACGCCGGCCACCGACCTGCGTCCGGGACATTACGTGCGAATCCGCATCTCCGACACCGGCGCCGGCATCCCGCACGAGGTGCTGCCCAAGATCTTCGACCCTTATTTCTCCACCAAGGAGCGCGGCCAGCAGAAGGGCATGGGCCTCAGCCTCACCCTCTGCCGCGTCATCCTTCACCGCCTCGGCGGGGCGCTCACCGTCGAGTCGAAGCCCGGTCAAGGCACCACCGTCACCTGTTACCTGCCGGCGATGCCGGCGAATGGCCCCGCCCCCTGAGCCGCGGCGTGTCCGGGATGCGCCCGTTCGCTCGTCGATGCATTGACCGCGCCTCGCGGCGCGTCGTCCCAACTCCGTCCTCAACCCGTCCACCGCCATGTCCACGCATACCATCCGCCTCCACCGCGTCCTCCGTTCGACGCCCGAAAAAATCTACCGCGCCTTCCTCGATGCCGACGCGATGTGCAAATGGCTGCCGCCGCATGGATTCACCGGCCGCATGCATCACCTCGAGCCGACGGTCGGCGGCACGTTCCGCATGTCGTTCACGAACTTCACCACCGGCAAGGCGCACTCCTTCGGCGGCCGCTACCTCGAACTCGTGCCGCACGAGCGCCTGCGCTACACGGACAAGTTCGACGATCCCAATCTCCCCGGGGAGATCAGCGTCACCGTGCTGCTCAAAAAGGTCCTCTGTGGGACCGAGGTGAGCATCGAACAGGCCGGCATCCCGGCGGTGATCCCCGCCGAGATGTGCTACCTCGGCTGGCAGGAGTCGCTCGGCCAGCTCGCCGCGCTCGTCGAGCCCGACATCCCGCAGTGACGCTCGCCTGGCGCGACGGGCCGGTGCGGGACGGCTCCCGGTTCAACCGGCCGGGTCCGGCGCCGCGAGCCGCAGCTCCATGAAGACATTGCCGGCGACGGGCGACGCGAAGTAGGGCTCGCGCCGGACAAAGCCCAGCTTGGCGTAGAGCTGCTGGGCGCCGTGCATCGAGGGCAGCGTGTCGAGTAGCATGGTCGCATAGCCGGCGCGACGCGCCTCGGCGATCAGCTGCTCGGCTAGGCGGCGACCGAGGCCCAGTCCCTGCCGGTCGGGACGCACATAGAGGCGCTTCATCTCGCAGGTCGTCGCGTCGCGCGGCCGCAGCGCCACGCATCCGGCCGGCGCACCGTCGACCCGCGCGAGCAGCAGCCGTCCGCCGGGCGGGGCGTAGGCGCCGGGCAATCCGGCGAGTTCCGCGGCGAAACCCTGGTAGCCCAGGTCGACGCCGAGCGTCGCCGCATACTCCGCGAACAGCGTGCGCACGCACGCGACGTCGTCGGCCGAAAGGGCAGGGATGATCTCGATCCTCATGGTGTGGCCGCAGCGCGGACCGAACGAGCAAGGCGAGGGGACCGTCCCGCCGCAATTCCGGTGCGACGACCCGGCGGAGGTTTTTCGGGACCGGGCCGAGTCGGAGCGTGACGTTTCGCCGGAACCGGATTGCGTGGAGGCATGGGAGCCGGATTCACCCCTGCGGAGGAGAAGCTGTTTTTCGCGACCGCGGACGCGGTGCAGCGAAAACTGGCGGAGACTCGCGACTCCGGCCAGGCGCTCGCGACGGTCGCGGCCGCGTTCGAACGCTTCGACCGCGCGTTCGACTCGGCGCCGGCCGCCGCGCGGGCGAGCGTGGCATGCCGCGCGGGCTGCGACACCTGCTGCCACGAGCGCGTCGCCGTGCAGGCGCACGAGGTGCTGATCGCCGCCGAACACGTGCAGCGGCATTTTTCGCCGGCGGAGCTCGAGACCCTGATCGCCCGCGCGGCGCGGCATCGGGCGGCATTCGTGGCCCGGGATCCGGCGGAGGCCGCCCCGCCGCGCACGCCCTGCGTGCTCCTGCGCGGCGGCAATTGCTCGATCTACACGGCCCGGCCGGAAGCCTGCCGCGCGCACCACAGCAACGATGCCGCCGCCTGCCGCACCAACCTGGAGCAGGGCAACGAGGCCATCGACGTGCATGTGCGCGGCGTCCGCGGCCGGATGTTCGCCGTCATGCTCGGCATCGACCAGGCCGTGGAGGCGGAGGGATTCGACGACCGCGCCTACGATTTCGGCTCCGCGCTGCACGCCGCGCTCACCGACAGCCTGTGCGCTATCCGCTGGCAACGCCGCGAGGCGGCTTTCCCGGACGAATGCCTGGAGGGCTGAGCGGAGTCCGCCGGGCGCGGGAGAGGCGGATTTGACCGTGCCGCGCTCGACTGTTAGCCTGCCGTTTTAGCCGCCGGGCGTGCCGCGGCGGCCTAGGTTGCTCCCGTCATGAAATCCGTCCCCCGTTCGCTCATCCTGGCCTCGGCCCTCGTGGTCGCGGGCGTCAGCGCCGCGGAAGCGGCCGAGTTCCCGCTACACGTCATCCCCAATTCCGAGCTTCGCGCCTTGCCCACCAACGCGCACGGCCGCACCTACCAGCTGCACGTCGGCCTGCCCGGCAGCTATCGCGAAAACACCACGCGGCGCTACCCCGTGGTGTTCGTCACCGACGCCTACTGGGATTTCCAGAAGATCGACGCCATCCGCGGCTCGCTGACCTACGACCGCGTCGTGCCCGAGTTCATCATCGTCGGGCTCGGCTACGCGGGAGAGAAGCTCGACTACGACCGCCTGCGCCGGTGGGAGCTTTCGCCGGTGCCGCTGGGCAGCGGGGCCGAGGCGGCGGCCTCGGGCCATGCGGCCGAGTTCCTGCAGAGGCTCGAGACGGAGATCATCCCGTTCGTCGAGCGCGAGTATCGCACCGATCCTGCGCACCGCGTGCTCGCCGGGGCGTCGCTCGGCGGACTCTTCACCCTCTACACGCTCTACACGAAGCCGGAGCTCTTCACCGGCTACATCGCCGCCTCGCCGGCGGTGGTCGTGGGCGACGACTGGCTGCTCGGCTACGCGGAGAAATCCGCCGCCGCCCGGCATCCGCTGCCGGTGCGGCTTTTCGTGAGCGGGGGTGGTGACGAGTCGCCCGGTTTTCTCGGCGGCGTGAAGCGCTTCGACGCGCACCTTCGCGCCCACCTGCCGGCCGGTCTCGCGTATCAGTTCCGGATCATCGAGGGCGAGCGGCACTCCGGCATGCAATTCGAATCCTACGTGCGCGGCCTGCGTTTCGTCTTCGCCCCGCTGGCCCCGGAAACCGGCCCGAGCCGCTGAGGCCAGGTGGGCGCGCGACCGCCGCGGATCGGAACGCGTTCCGGGTAAATCCGGCCGCCGCCGGCCGAAATCCCGTCCGGCCGTGGAGACGGGGATCTGCGAGCCGGCAACCAGGGAGCGCGAGCCGGGAGAGGGGAACGCGCAGGAAAAGCGTCGCCCCGCGCCGAAGCCAAACCCGGCGAAGGCGGAAGCGCGGGCCGACGCCAGCGGAGGGGACGCCGACGCGCCGGGAGTCGCGGGCGGAGCGGCGGAGCCCGCTGCGGCCGCGGTCCCGCCACGGCACGGCGCGCGACACCAATGGCGGACCGCGAGCCGGGGCGGAGATAGACCTCCGGGGAAATTGCACGCCCAAAAAACCATCTTTTTGGATGAGACGGCGCGGTTTACCGGCGGCGCCGGGTTTCATTCCGTGGAGCCGCCAAATCGGCAATAACCCCAAACCCAAAGGAACCTCCATGCCGACACGTTCAACCAACGACGTGCTCACCGATGCCGACCGCATCGTCGATACCTGGACATCGAACCCGGACTTCAAGCTGGGGACGATCACGCTGACCATGTTCACCGAGGCTCGCGACGCGCTCGCGTCCGCCGATGCCGAGGTGGAGAAGACGCGGACCGAACTCGCGGCCCTGCTCAACAAGCGCGACGGGAGTCTCGCTGCGCTGAACGAGCTGGTGACGCGGGCCCGGGCCGGGTTCAAGGCCGTCTACGGTCCCGATTCGACGCAATACGAACAGGCCGGCGGCACGCGTCGCAGCGAGCGCGCCAGCTCCTCCCGGAAGGCGAAGCCGCCGGAGAAGAGCTGATCGCCCCGCCGCACGCATGCCCGCGCCCCGCCCCAACCGGCGGGGCGCGTTTTTTGGACCGGAGCCAACGCGGCGCGAGGAACAGCCCGGCCAGTGTGCTTCCGACCCGCTCGATCGGAGCCCGGCATGCGCCAGCAACGCTTTCCACACCGAAGAGGAGAGGGGCCGTCCATCGTCTAAAACGGTCCCGGTAAAGAGGGGAAGTTTTTGTCGGCTCACCGCTAAGCCACCGAAACCGGCGCTCTTTCCACAACAGTCTTGAGCCCCCGCCGCTTTGCCTCAGCCTCACGCTCACGGGCCACCCCACAGTGAGGTTTTCACTGAACCTGAATAACACTGTTGGGCGAAAGATGAATAGCGCACTGGCACCAATCTCGGCGTGTCTGGTATCCATTCCGTTTGCGGTCTATGCGGCTGTTGTTGCGAGGCGGAACGGCGGCTACGGCACATCTCTGGGCACCGATGTCGTCTACGGGGTGTTCTTTGGCTTGGCCGTAATCGCAACGTTTGCCGCGCTCGTGGCCAAGAAGAGAAAGAAGAGTTCCGGTCGCGTGCCCCTCGTTTATGCTATTTCTGTCTTCATTCCCGCAGGTGTAGCTCTCGTATGGGTTTTCCTTCTCTACACCGGGCAAGTCGTCTCCCATTCCGGCTGGCGCCTATTCTGAAGCACCCATCCAGGCGCGAGAGCAACAGCGCCATTGATCTCACCTGAATCGCCGATGCCATCTCCGCTCAACATGGCCCAGTCATTCAAACCAGACGGCTTGCCCGCTCGACGGGCCTGGCTGAGCTGAATCGCTGGGCAAACATCGATGAACCCCGTAACATCTCTTCGAATCAGGCAGGCGTGGATTGAGGCTGCGGCGCAGCTTGGTTTCAGATTCGTCCCCCGAATCACAATCGAGAGAGCCAGCAGGAGGGTGAAGTATCTCGGGCATGTGCCGGATTTTGGCGGTCCGAAGGGGACGCTACTGATATTCGAGTCGAAGTGTGGTTCTCAGGAAGAGAAGAGGGTAGCGGATGCAGATGGCTATGCATGGTCAGTCGTCAGCAGCATCGGTTTCGCTAGCTTTAAGAGAGAATACTTCCAATCGGTGTTAAGAGATTGGGAGTGGTTCGGACCTCCCGAAAGCAGCCAGAATGGACGAAGACGCTACAGCCAATCCGGGGAGCTGGTGCTCCCCGTCGTGTCTGACTGCTGACGTTCGGCAAAATTTATGTTCTCCGACGTCGCTCACTCATCCGCCACTGCAGCGTGGGTCCAGGCGCTTATTTACCTAATTACGCTGGTTGTATTGTGGCGTCAGCTTTACCTTCTTCAGCGACAATTACGCGCGCAGGATAAGTCGGCACGCGATGCGGAATACCTTAAAGCACAAACGGATTTCACTGAGTCGTTGCGCCTCTTAATTCGCGCTGGGACGCACGAAGCAGTTTATGATTCCCTTCAGAAGGATGGGCAGAGTCGTTTTGTTCGATGGGGAACCTATTCACCCGCTGAGAAAAAGGTATATGCCTATTTCGAGCTCTTGTATGAGTTGTTTGAGCGAGTTTTCGTTATGTGGAAGGATGGTTGGATATCGGAGCACGAATGGGAATATTGGAGACCGTGGATTGCTGACGTGATTCGTCATCCGCTGCTCCATGACGTCCATGAAGACAATCGGGGCATGTTTGATTCACGGTTTGAAGCATACCTCGATACCAAGCTTCCCAAGAAAGAGCCGAACAAGGCGTCAGAACCAACGACCACGTCTGTCACGTCTCCTGCTGCGCAGGAGCCACACCAGCCGTAGTTGTGGCTCATCTGTGACGTTCGGCAAAAAAGTGCAGACGTTCCCCCTAAACTCTCCCAGAAAGATGTCATGGCCAAGTATCTGATCTCCTTTCCGAGTGCGGCGATGGTTGTGCCCGATGGCGAGTTGGAGGCGGTGGGGCAAGACGCTCGCGCCGTGATCGAGGAGGCCAAAGCCGCCGGCGTTTATGTCTTCGGCGGCGGCATCGACGAAACGGTGCCACCCGTCCTGGTGTCGTCGGATGGTGCGGTCACCGCCGGCGGTTACCCCTGGGCGCCGCCCCTCAACGGCGGTTTCACCGTGCTCGAACTGCCCTCGCGCGACGAAGCGGTCGCCTGGGCCGCACGCATCGCGAAGGCCTGTCGCTGCCCGCAAGAGCTGCGTGTCTTCGGGTTCGATCCTGCTTCCTAGCCGGAGAGCGAAGTATCGCCTTGTTGGCTTCAGTCGCGCAAAAGTTCACCTGATGAAAGTCACCTCGCTCGCACTAGCGTTCTTTTGCACGCTGCTGTCTGGATGCGGATCGGCCGTTGTCGTTTCAGACACCGCGTCAGGCACGGCCTATGATAAGTCGAAGATTGTCGCCGATGACTTTGCGAGCCGCGCACCGGTGGCGTCCTTAAGCGTCGGCGCGATGAGTCCAGAGGAGGCGCGCAAGCGTTTCTCGCTCTGGCGGGGCGGCCCCTTCTTTCGATTTGAGGAAGGACCGTCTTACTTCAGGACCATTTTGCTTCCATCCTCCTCACGCCAGCGTCGTCTCGAGATCAGTAGCTATTACAGCAAGGATTTTCCCACTACACTCTTTGTCCCTGCGCTGCGCTTTCTCGATTCGACCGGTGCACTGGTCGACAGTCGAAGGACGCCCGAATTCAAGATCGTGAACGGGCTGAGCGAACATATCCAGGTTTCGGAACCTATTCCGGCGGTTGCAGCCTACGTCGTGATCTACACCACTCCTGAGCGAGTATCACAAAGGATGGATTTCATGACCTATAGCATGACCGGAGTTCTTCCCGCGCCCTCGTTCGCAACCCACAACACCGGCTTCGGCGGGCACTACGAAGGCATCCTGAAGGTGGTGATCAAAGACGAAGAAAAGTAGCCGGGCCGGCCGCGGTCGCGCGCGGGACTTCACGGCGGGGGATGCGTTCCCGCGCGTTCGGAATCGGGGGCGATGAATTCGGCGATGCGGGCGAGGAGGGGCGGCCAGTCGTCGTCGCTCAGCAGGTAGTGGTGGTCGGTGTCGACCCACTCGAGCTTCGTGCGCGGACCGAGGGGTAGCGCGTCGCCACCGGATTGCTGCCGTAGGTGTCGCGCACGCCCTGCAGGATCAGGCAGGGCGTCTGCAGCGCGGCCAGGTGGGCATAACGGGCGGGATTGGGCCCTTCCTGCGGATGCTCGAAGGGGTAGGCGAGACAGATCAGGCGGTGGAAGCGCAGCTCGTCCGCGACCAGCGAGGCGACGCGGGCGCCGGCGGAGCGGCCAAGGACGATGATCTCCTTGTCCGGACCGAGCCAGGCAACCAGTTCGCGCAAGGCGCGGACGCGGTAATCGATCTCCCCCTGCCGGCGACGGAAGGCGGGGACGAAGTGGCGCCAGCGGGTCGGATAAGCCAACAGCAGGGTCGCCTGGGCGAGTTGCCGCAGGAAGAGGGGCAGGCGCTCGAAGGCCGGGCGGTAGATGAGCCGCGTGGTGACGGCGACTTCTGATTCGTAGCGGACGATCGCGAGGTCATCGCTGCCGAACGCGGCGGTGAGCCGGGCCATCAGGGCGTCGTCGCGCAGGAATTGATCGCGGCTCAGGAGCAGCAGGATGCGTCGGGCGGAGAGCGGCCCATGCACGCACAGCCGTCCGCCGCCGTGAAGGTGCAGGGGAATGATTTTCACGGATGCCGGCCAAAGCCGCGGGCGGGAGACCGCGCGGCGGGAAAGCGGCCCCGGGACGCAGGAGCGCCCCGGGGGCCGGCGAAGATCAGAGCTGCGCCAGGATGCTGTTGAACGTCTTCGACGGGCGCAGGGCGGCGGCGGCCTTGGCGTCGTCGGGCTGGTAGTAGCCGCCGACGTCGGCCGGCTTGCCCTGGACGGCGAGGAGTTCGGCCACGATCTGCTTCTCGTTGGCGGCGAGTTCGGCGTAGAGCGGGAGGAAGAGGCGGTGCAGCTCTTCGTCGACGTGCTGGGTCGACAGCGCCTCGGCCCAGTAGAGCGCGAGGTAGAAATGGCTGCCGCGGTTGTCGATCGTGCCGAGCTTGCGGCCGGGCGACTTGTCGTTCTCGAGGAACTTGCCGTTGGCGGCGTCGAGCGTGTCGGCGAGGACCTTGGCCTTCTTGTGCGAGGCGACGATGCTCAGGTGCTCGAACGAGGCGGCGAGGGCGAAGAACTCGCCGAGGCTGTCCCAACGCAGGTAATTCTCCTGCTGGAACTGCTCGACGTGCTTCGGCGCGGAGCCGCCGGCGCCGGTCTCGAAGAGGCCGCCGCCGTTCATGAGCGGGACGATCGAGAGCATCTTGGCGCTGGTGCCGACCTCGAGGATCGGGAAGAGGTCGGTGAGGTAGTCGCGGAGGACGTTGCCGGTGACGCTGATCGTGTCGAGGCCCTTGACGATGCGCTCGAGGGAGAATTGGCACGCCTCGGCGGGCGGGAGGATGCGGAGGTCGAGGCCGGTCGTGTCGTGGTTCTTGAGATACTTTTCGACCTTGGCGATGAGCTGGGCGTCGTGCGCGCGGGCCTGATCGAGCCAGAACACGGCGGGCGTGTGGCTGAGACGGGCGCGGCTGACGGCGAGCTTCACCCAGTCCTGCACCGGGGCGTCCTTGGTCTGGCAGGCGCGCCAGATGTCGCCTTCGGCGACGGAGTGGGCAAGCAGCTCCTTGCCGGCTTCGTCGACGACGCGGATGGTGCCGGCGCCGGGGGCGACGAAGGTCTTGTTGTGCGAACCGTATTCCTCGGCGGCTTGCGCCATGAGGCCGACGTTCGGGACGGAGCCCATCGTCTTCGGGTCGAGCGCGCCGTTCTTCTTGCAGAAGTCGATCGTGGCGGCGTAGACGCCGGCGTAGGCGCTGTCGGGGATGACGCAGAGCGCGTCGGCGAGCTTGCCGGCGCGGTCATACATCTTGCCGCCGGCGCGGATCATCGCGGGCATGGAGGCGTCGATGATGACGTCGGACGGGACGTGGAGATTGGTGATGCCCTGGTCGGAGTTGACCATGGCGACCTGCGGGCCGGCGGCGTAGGCGGCCTGGATGTCGGCCTCGATCGCGGCCTTCTTGTCGGCGGGGAGCTTCTGGAGTTTCTCGACGAGGTCGCCGAAGCCGTTGTTCAGGTCGACGCCGAGTTCGGCGAAGGTCGCGGCGTGTTTCGCGAGGAGATCCTTGAAGAACACGCGGACGCAGTGGCCGAAGAGGACGGGGTCGGAGACCTTCATCATCGTGGCCTTGAGGTGGAGCGAGAAGAGGACGCCGTCGGCCTTGGCCTTGGCGATCTGCTGCTCGTAGAAGGCGACCAGCGCGGCCTTGCGCATGACGGTGCCGTCGAGGATCTCGCCGGCCTTGAGCGCGAGCTTCGGGAGAAGGACCTTCACGGTGCCGTCGGCGGCGACGAACTCGATCTTCGCGGTCGTGGCGGCGGCGAGCGTGACGGACTTCTCGTTGGCGAAGAAATCGTCCTTACCCATGGTGGCGACGGAGGTCTTCGAGTCCGGCGACCACTTGCCCATGGAGTGCGGGTGCTTCTTCGCGTAATCCTTCACGGCCTTCGGCGCGCGGCGGTCGGAGTTGCCCTCGCGGAGGACCGGGTTGACGGCGGAGCCCTTCACCTTGTCGTAGCGCGCCTTGATATCCTTCTCGGCGTCGGTCTTAGCGACCTCGGGATAATCGGGAACCTTGTAGCCGTGGGCCTGGAGTTCGGCGATGGCCTCCTTGAGCTGCGGGACGGAGGCGGAGATGTTCGGGAGCTTGATGATGTTCGCCTCGGGCTTGAGCGTGAGGGCGCCGAGTTCGGCGAGGTGGTCGCCGATGCGCTGCGACTCGGTCAGGAACTCGGGGAAGACGGCGAGGATGCGGCCGGCGAGGGAGATGTCGCGCGTCTCGACGGCGATGCCGGCGTGCTTGGTGAACGCCTGCACGATCGGCAGCAGCGAGTAGGTGGCGAGCGCGGGCGCTTCGTCGGTCTTCGTGTAGATGATGGTCGGCTTCGGGGCGGACATGGTGGTGGAGAAAGGAAGCGAAAAGCTAGGCCGGCGCGCACAGGCCGGTCAAAGGCAATTCCCACGCGCCCCTTGCTCAGAGGCGTGCGTGATAACTTCGGGGCGCGGGCCTTAAGCCGGGCTGATGACCCGATCCCGTCCGGCGCGCGTGCGTTCGATCCATATTGCCCGGGCGAAGAGGACGAGGCGCGTGGCGCGAAGGCGTTGCCGCCCGGCGCGGTCTCCCCCTGCTCGGTGCCGTTCTGCACTAGAACGGGTCTGATGGCGGCCGGCGGCGTCCGCCAATGCCTTTGCGCTCAGCTGCCGATGGCGTGGACCGAGTCGAAGCGCAGCACCGGCGCGGCGGCGGCACGCGAATCGACGACGGAGAGCGTGAAGACGACCTCCCAGTCGTTCGCGCCCTCGGGATCGATCAGCACCTGCGCGATCTCCCACGGATCGGCGTCGTCGATGAAGTGCGTGTTCACGGCGGCGCGGCCCTCGGGATCGAGGCGGAAACGGCCGCGCGCCTCGAAGTAGGGGCCGAAGGCCTTCTCGAGGCGGCGGGCTTCGGCCAGGCGGGCGGCCTCGGCGGTGGCGCCGGGCGACGCTTCCGGTTCGGCCAGACGCGCGGCGGCGCCTTCCCAGTCGCGCGCGGCGACGTCCTGAAGGAAGCCGAGCACGGCGGTGCGGATGGCGCGCTTGAACGCCACGGCCTCGCGCGTAACGTCGAAGGTGGAGGGACGCGCGGGCTTGTCGGCCGCGTCGGCGGCAACGAACTCGGGGTTGCGCAGGCGCTCCCATTCCTCGAGCAGGCTGGAGTCGATGCCGCGGATGAGTTCGCGGAAGTAGTCCTCCATCTCGACCACCGGCTCGGTCTTGAACGACTCCGGCACGGTCTGCGACAGGACCTTGAAGGTCTGCATGAGGTGGCGGAGGAGCAGGCCCTCGCCGCGCTCGAGGCCGTAGGCACGGATGTAGTCGGCGAAGGAGAGGTAGCGCTCGAACATCTCGCGCGCGATCGACTTCGGCCGGATGTTCTCGCCCTCGACCCAGGGATGCGCGGCGGCGAAGGCGTTGAAGGTGTCGTAGAGGAACTCGCGCTTCGGCTTCGGGTGCTCGGTGATTTCCTCCAGCTGCGCCATGCGCTCGTCGTAGGGAACGCCGGCGGTCTTCAGCTCGTTGAGCTTTTCCGTCTTCAGGCGGTCGACCTGCTTGCGGAGAATCTGGTCGGGGTCCTCGACGATCGCCTCGCAGAGCGTGAGGACGTCGAACGGGTAGTCGGGGCTCTCGCGGTCGAGCTGCGGCAGCGTGTCGATCAGGTAGAGCGAGAGCGCCTGGTGGAGCGAGAAGTCGTCCTGCAGCTCGACGTTGACGCGGACCTTGCGGCCGGACGGCGGGCGAGCTTCGCGCGGGAGGATTTCCACGATCTTGCGGTCGACGAGGGCGCGGAAGAGCTGCCAGGCGCGGCGGCGCAGGGCGCTTTTCTTCGTCGTCGTCTCGTGGCAATCGCGGACGAGCCGCTGCAGCGCGCGGCAGCCGTCGGTGTCGCGCCCGAGCATGAGCAGCAGCATGCCGTGCGCGATGGAGAAGCGCGACTGCAGCTCCTCCGACGGCGCGGTCATGAGACGCTCGAAGGTCTTCGCGTCCCAGCCGACGCTGCCCTCGGGCGCGGCCTGCTTCACGAGCTTCTTTTCTTCGCCGGATCGGCGGCGACCTTGGCCTCGGCCTGCTTGTTGGCGATGATGTGCTCCGGCGCCTGCACGACGACGTAGCCGGTGGTGTCGTAGCCCGCGCGACCGGCGCGGCCGGCGACCTGGCGAAAGTCGCGCACGCTGAGGATGGCGGCCTTGTTGCCGTCGTATTTCCAGAGCTGGGTGAAGACGACGGTGCGGATCGGGACGTTGATGCCGACGCCGAGGGTGTCGGTGCCGCAGATGAGCTTGAGCAGGCCCTTCTGGGCGAGCTGTTCGACCAGGATGCGATACTTCGGCAGCAGGCCGGCGTGGTGGACGCCGATGCCGTGGCGCAGCCAGCGCTTCATGTCGCGGCCGTAGGGGCTGTTGAACTTCACGCGCTCCAGCTCGGTGGCGAGGGCGGCCTTCTCCTCCTTGGAACAGACGTTGAGGCTCATCAGTGCCTGCGCGGCCTCGCTGGCGGCGCGCTGTGTGAAGTGCACGAGGTAGATCGGGGCGCGCTGGAGCGAGAGCAGGTCGGCCAGCTTGTCGGGCAGCGGCGTCTCCGAATACTCGAAGCTCAGCGGCACGGGCCGGCGGTCGCTGCGGACGGTGAGCGAGGGCGCGCCGGTGAGCTTCGTCATCTCCTGCTCGAAGAACTCCGTCGCGCCGAGCGTCGCCGACATGAGGAGGAAGCGCGCCTGCGGCAGCGTGAGCAGCGGCACCTGCCAGGCGTAGCCGCGCTCGGCGTCGGAGTAGTAGTGGAACTCGTCCATGATGACCGCGCCGATGGGCGCACGGTCGCCGCGGGCGAGGGCGATGTTGGCCAGGATCTCGGCGGTGCAGCAGAGGACGGGCGCGTGCGGATTCACCGAGGCGTCGCCGGTCATCATGCCGACGTTCTCCGGGCCGAAGTCGCGGCAGAGGGAGAGGAACTTCTCGTTCACCAGCGCCTTGATCGGGCAGGTGTAGACGGACTGGCGGCCGGCGCAGAGCTCCTTGAAGTGCAGCGCGGCCGCGACGAGGGATTTGCCGGAGCCGGTGGGCGTGTTGAGGATGACGTTCTGACCGTCGAACAGCGCGAGGATGGCCTCCTCCTGCTCGGGATAGAGGGAGAGCCCGCGCTCTGCCATCGCCGCGAGGAAACGCTCCAGCACCGCGTCGACCGGCGGGTGGCCGGGCAGCGGGGCGAGCGGAGCGGGGACGGCGAGGACATCGTGCGAGCACGACGCGTCCGCGCCGGAGAGACAAGCCGGGAGAGGCGGCGTCAGCGGCCGGCCAGCGCCGGCTCGGGCCGGGACGCGGCCGCGGACGGCTTTGGCGTCGCCGCGGCGGCGAGCGGGGGAATGTCGTCGAAGTCGGCCGTGACGACATGACCGGTGACGATGCACTCGAGGTGGTTGACGATGCGGTGCAGCGAATCGGCCTGGCTCTGGAGCTCGACGGCGGCGCTGGCGCTCTCCTCGGCGGCGGCGGCGTTCTGCTGCGTGACCTGCTCCATCGCGTCCATCGACTGCTTGAGCTCCTGCATGCGCGCGTTGCGCGTCTGCGAGGTGGAGACGATCTCGCCCATGATGTCGTCGATCGCGTGGACCTTCTGGATGATGTCGCCCATGCGGGTGTTGACCTTGTCGGAGATGGCCTTGCCCTCGACGGACTTGGCGGTGGCCGCGGTGATCTTGGCGGCGGAATCCTTGGCGGCGGCGGCGCTGCGCTGCGCGAGGTTGCGCACCTCCTCGGCCACGACGGCGAAGCCGAGGCCCGCCTCGCCGGCCCGCGCGGCCTCGACGGCGGCGTTGAGCGCGAGGATGTTGGTCTGAAAGGCGATCTCGTCCATGCTCTTGATGATGTCGCCGATCGCCTCGCTGGAGGTGCGGATCTCCTCCATCGCCTGGCTCATCGTCTGCAGGTCGCCCTGGCCTTCGTCGGCCGAGCGGCGCGTCTCCTTGATCAAGGCGCTGCTCTTGCCCGTGCGCGCGGCGTTCTCGCGCGTCATGACGGCGACGTGGTCGAAGGCGCTGTTGGAATTCACCAGCGAGGAGGACTGTTCGGAGGCGCCCTCGGCGACGGACTGCGCGCTGGCCTGCAGCTGCGAGGAGGCCGCGGCGGTCTCGTGGGCGTTGGACTGCAGCTCGGCGGCGAGGGTGGTGAGCGGCCGGATGACCGAGCGCTGCGTGGCGAGGAAGAACGCCAGCGACACCACGACGGAGACGATGCCGCCGAGGATCACGAGATTGCGCAGGTGGAGGACCTGCGCGGAGATCGAGTCGAGGGAATCGGACATCTGGGCGAGGTGGCGCTGCACGAACGGATCCAGCGCCTTGCCCAGCTCCTGCGCCTTCGCGTCGAAGGTGGGCATGAACTTGTTGCCCTCGGCCGGGCCGCCCGCGACGTAGCGCCGGGCCATTTCCTGGCCGACCTCGTAGTAGCGGTCGAAGGCGGCCAGAAGCTGGGTGAGCTCCGCCTGGGAGTCCTGCTCGCCGGCGGCGGCGAAAAGCGCGCGGCAGCTGGCCGCGCCTTCGCGAAAGGCCGCGGCGTGCTCCGCCGCCTGCTTGAAGCCGTCGTCGAGCCCGTCCTGCGCGCGCGTGGCCGAGACGTCGCTGAGGAACTGCTGCACCTGGAAGGTGTGCAGCTGCATTTCCTTCGCGAGGAGCGCGAGTTTGAGCGAGCGTTCGCGGCCGGTTCGGACGGTGGTCTCGACCTGGCTCGCGAAGAGCGCCAGCGCGACGATGAGCGCAGCCAGAACCGTCGCGGGGATGAGGGTGCTACCCGCGAGTTTCGCACGAAGAGAGAGGGGGGCCATTGGCGACATCATCGGCACGACTCCTGATGGATTTAGGGTAAAACCTTCAGATCACACTCCCGCGGACAGGCTTACTTCGGCATCGCCTCGCCGGGCGGGATGGCTTCGCTGGCCGCGTGAGTCGCGCGATGTGCTACCGCTGTTTCTGGCCGAAGACGCTGTGCTGGTGTCCGACGCTGCGCGCCATGGCGACGCGGACGCGCTTCGTGTTCCTGATGCACCCGAAGGAATTCAAGCAGGAGAAGGCGGCGACCGGCCGGCTGACGCGCCTGTGTCTCGAGAACAGCGAGCTGCACATGGGGCTGGAGTTCGACCGCCACGAGGCGGTGCAGGAGCTGATCGCCGATCCGGCGAATCTCTGCGTGCTGCTTTATCCCGGACGGGAGGCGTTGAATCTCTCGACAGCGGGGGCGGAGGCGCTGGCGGATTTCCGCGGCCGGCTCGCGGCGC
This sequence comes from Oleiharenicola sp. Vm1, assembly GCF_047777955.1. Lineage (GTDB taxonomy): Bacteria > Verrucomicrobiota > Verrucomicrobiia > Opitutales > Opitutaceae > Didemnitutus. The sequence continues at coordinate 2,534,435 of NZ_CP180537.1, read as the reverse complement.
GGCGGCTGGTCGTCCTCCTCCTCGATGCAACCTGGGCCGGAGCGCGGAAGATGCTGCGCCTCAGTCCGAGCCTGCAGCGCCTGCCCCGCGTGATGTTCACGCCGACCGCGCCCAGCCGCTATGTGATCAAGCAGCAGCCGCAGGAGGGATGCCTCTCGACGCTGGAGGCGACGCACGAGCTGCTCCTGGCGCTCGAGCGCAGTGGGCTCGATGCCTATCCGGACCGGACGCAGCTACTCGACGTCTTCGCCCGCATGCAGGATTACCAGCAGAAGTGCGCGGCGGATCCGGAGCGGCCGGGCTATCGTCGCCGGGCCTACAGCGCACCCGAGAAGCGGGCGGCGCCGCGCGGACGGAGCGGCACCCGGAGGCGGAACTACCTGAAGCAGCCGCTCGCGGCGGAAAATCAGGAGCCGCGCACGAGCAGCGTCTGACCGTCGTAGCTCACGCGGTCGCCCGGCACGACCTTCTTGCCGCGCTGGGTTTCCACCGCACCGTTGAGCTGCACCTGACCGGCGCCGATGACCTGCTTGGCCTCGCCGCCGGTGGCGACGAGCCCGCCGAACTTCAGCAGCTGGGAGAGTTCGATGTGCGCGCCGCGGATGGCGACCTCGCGGAGATTGGGTTCGGTGGCCATGGTCAGCCGATCTGGAGCAGCTCGACTTCGAAGACGAGCGTGGCGTTGGGCGGGATGGCGCCGGGGAAGCCGCGCGCGCCGTAGCCGAGGTGGGGCGGGATGGTGAGTTTCACCTTGTCGCCGACCTTCATGGTGGCGACGCCCTGGTCCCAGCCGCCGATGACCTGCCGCAGGCCGAGCGCGAAAGTGAACGGCTCGTCGCGGTCGCGCGAGCTGTCGAACTTCTGCCCGTTGGTCAGCCAGCCGGTGTAGTGGACGGTGACGAGGTCGCCCTTCTTCGGCGCCGCGCCGCTGCCGGCGGTGAGGACTTCGATCTGCAGGTCGGAGGTGGACATGGCGCGACGTTGCGCGAAGCGTCCGGCAACACAAGGCGCAAGACGGGGCGGCCACGAGGCGGAACGAGGCTTTCGTCCCGCGCGCCCCGTTCGCATGCAGGACGGAACACGGCCGAGCCCGCACCAGCCATCACCCGAGCAGCGTGAGCACGATGCCGGCGAGGACGCCGAGGACGGCGGGGAGTTTTGCCGGCCGTGCCGCTCGCCGAAGAGCCAGATGCCGCCCGCGAAAGCGACGAGGGTGCTGCCGCGGCGCAGGCTGGAGACGAGCGAGACGAGCGCGTCCGGATGGCGGAGCGCGTCGAAGTAGAGGAAATCCGCCGCGAGCAGGCCGAACGAGATGACGAGGATGCTCCAGCGCCAATGGAAGACGTTGCGCGGCCAGAGGCGGAGCTTCCAACCCAGCGCGAGCGGGAGGAAGAGCAGCGCGAGGTAAATGGCGAACCACGCCTGCACGGTCGCGGCGTTGAAGCCCTGGCGTCCGAGCAGGAACTTGTCGTAGAGCCCGGAGCAGGCGCCGAGCAGCGTGCCCGCGACGAGGAGCCAGATCCACCGGTTGCGGTGGAAGTGGATGCCCTCGCGCGCGCCAGCGAAGGCCAGGCCGACGAACGACACCAGCGTGATGGCCACACCCAGCATCTCGAGCCACGACGGCCGTTCCGCCAGCACGAGCAACGCGCCGAAGAGCGTCCACATCGGCCCGGTGGCGCGGATGGGCGAGGCGAGCGAGACCGGCAGGTGTTTCACCGCGAAATAGCTGCCGACCCACGAGGCGCCCACGATGAGCGACTTCAGCAGCAGCTGCAGGTGCTGCAGGCCGGTGAGCGGCGTGACGTGCAGGATTGCCGGCAGGCCGGGGCCGCCGGCGCGATCGAGCGCCATGAGCACGCCCCAGACCGTGGCGCTGCAGAGGTTGGCGAAGAAGAGGACCGGGAGCACCGCGTTGTCGCGCACGGCGTGCTTCGTCCCGAGGTCGTAGAGACCGAGGAAGAAGGCCGAGAGCAACGTGGCGGCGACCCAGGGGATCATCGGGAGCCGCTCACTTCTTCTTGTTCAGCGCGGCGGAGAACCAGTCGCTGTTGAGCGATTGGTTGGATTTCGGGAGCTGCGCCGGTCCGCGGTTGAAACCACCGCCGCCGGGGCGCGGACCGTTGCCGCCACCCGGGCGTCCGCCGGCGCCTTGAGGCGTGCGCGGGCCGAGTTGCGGGTTGCTGCGCATCGAGAGGGCAATGCGGTTGCGCGGCAGGTCGACCTCGACGACGGTCACCATGACCTTCTGGCCGGGCTTCACGACCTCGGCGGGTTCCTTGACGAAGGAGTCGGCCAGCTGCGAGACGTGGACGAGGCCGTCCTGGTGGACGCCGACGTCGACGAACGCGCCGAACGCGGTGACGTTGGTCACGATGCCCGGGAGCTTCATGCCGGGCTTGAGGTCCTCGGGCTTGCTCACGCCTTCCTGGAAGCTGAAGGCCTCGAACTTCTCGCGCGGGTCGCGGCCCGGCTTGGCGAGTTCGGCGAGGATGTCCTTGAGCGTGGGCAGGCCGACGTCGGCGGTGACGTAGCTCTCGAGCTTGATGCGCTTGCGGAGCTTTTCGTCGCGCATGAGGTCGGCGACGGTGGCGCCGAGGTCAGCGGCCATTTTTTCAACGAGCGCGTAACGCTCCGGGTGCACGGCGCTCGCGTCGAGCGGGTGGGCGGCGTCGCGGATGCGGAGGAAGCCGGCGGCCTGCTCGAAGGCCTTCGGGCCGAGGCGCGGGACCTCGAGGAGTTCGGCGCGGGATTTGAAGGCTCCCTTTTCGTTGCGGCGCGCGACGATGGCGGCGGCGGTGGCGGCGTTGAGACCGGAGACGTAGGAGAGGAGCTGCTTCGAGGCGGTGTTCACCTCGACGCCGACGCCGTTGACGCAGGAGACGACGCGGTCGTCGAGCGAGCGCTTGAGCGCGGACTGATCGACGTCGTGCTGGTATTGGCCGACGCCGATGGATTTCGGGTCGAGCTTCACGAGCTCGGCGAGCGGGTCCATGAGCCGGCGGCCGATGGAGACGGCGCCGCGCACGGTGAGGTCGTGGTCGGGGAACTCTTCGCGGGCGACTTCGCTGGCGGAATAGATCGATGCGCCCGACTCGTTGACCATGACGATCGGGATCGACGCCGGCAGGCCGATGGCGCGGACGAACGCCTCGGTCTCGCGGCCGGCGGTGCCGTTGCCGATGGCGATGGCCTCGACCTTGAAGAAGTCGACGAAGCCCTTGAGCTTGTCCTTGGCCTCGGCCGGCGAGCGGTCGGGGAAGATGACGTCGTTGTGCAGCAGCTTGCCCTGGCGGTCGAGCAGCACGGTCTTGCAGCCGGTGCGGAAGCCCGGGTCGATCGCCATGACGGCGCGCTGGCCGAGCGGCGCGGCGAGGAGGAGCTCGCGGAGGTTTTCGGCGAAGACCTTGATCGCGGCCTCGTCGGCGCGCTTCTTCGACTCGATGCGCATCTCCGTCTCCATCGCCGGCGCGAGCAGGCGCTTGAAGGCGTCCTGCGCGGCGAGGCGGACCTGCGCGGCGGCGGGCGAGGTGTTTTTGGCGAAGTGCAGCTCGACCACGGCCTGGGCGGCAAGTTCGTCGGGCAGCGTGATGCGCATGATGAGGAACGACTCGTTCTCGCCGCGGCGCATGGCGAGGATGCGGTGCGAGGGCGCCTTGGCGAGCGGCTCGGACCAGTCGAAGTAGTCCTTGAACTTCGCGCCCTCGGCTTCCTTGCCATACATGACCTTCGAGGAGACGACGGCCTGCTCGCGGTAGACGCCGCGGAGCTTTTCGCGCACGGCCGCGTCGTCGCTCATGCGTTCGGCGAGGATGTCGCGTGCGCCGGCGAGCGCTTCGTCGGCGGACTCGATCTTGCCCTTGGTGTTCTTGCCGTCGTCGAGGGTGTATTCGTGGCCGACGAGCGCGGCGGCCGCGGCGGCGACGTCGCTGGCGGGATCCTGCGCCCAGATGAGCTCGGCGAGCGCCTCGAGACCCTTTTCCTTGGCGATGGTGGCGCGGGTGCGCTTCTTCGGGCGGAAGGGCAGGTAGATGTCCTCGAGCTGCGTGAGCGTGTCGGCGGCGCCGAGGGCGGCCTTGAGCTGGTCGGTGAGGAGGTTGCGCTCGGTGAGCGAGGCGATGATGGCGGCGCGGCGGGCGTCGACCTGCTCCATGCGCTCGAGGCCGTCGCGGATGGCGGTGACCTGCACCTCGTCGAGCTCGCCGGTGACCTCCTTGCGGTAGCGGGAGATGAAGGGGACGGTCGCGCCGCCCTTGAGCAACTGGGCGGTGGAGGCGACCTGATGCACCTTCAGCTTCAATTCCTCCGCGAGGCGGAGCACGTGATCGGGGTTCGGGAGATCCGGAGAGACGGACATGCGGGAAAAGCTGTCGAGTTCAGCGCCCGCCCCCGGCCCCGCAAGGGCAAAGTCCGCGCGATGGTGCGGCGCGTGCGGGTCGAGCCGCGGTGCGGAGAATTTCCGAGGCCAGCGTCAGTGCGCCGCGAACGGCGAGGCGCTCTGCGGCTTGGGCGGCGCGAGGTCGGCGAGCATCTTTTCCTTCGCGTCCTCGGACATGCCGTGCGTGACATCCAAGCCGAAGCGATCGTGCAAGTAGGCCTCGATCGTGAGCCACTGGCCGTTGTGCCAGATGCGGCGCGTCCAGGCACACATGCGCACGGTGCGGTCCGCGGCCGGAATGGGCGGGTTGGAGTTGCGGCGCAGTTGCTCGATCTCCTGATGCGCGCGCACGGCCTCCAGTCCGGCGCAGGCGGCGTCCGCGAGCGCCTGCAACCAATCGACCACCGGCGTCGGGATCGCCTGCGGCTGCGCCCAGTAGGCGGCGATGGCGCCGAACGGCTCGCGGCTGCGGATCGGCACCACCACCAGCGCGCGGACGAACGAGGGTTGATACATGTCGGGCAGGACGCGCGGATCCTTCGCGATGTCGGGGATCACCACCCGGGCGCAATGCCGGATCGCCCAGCCGCTGACGCACGACGTCATCGGGAAGCGGCGTCCTTTCCAGAGCGGAGCGATCGCGTCCTCGTCGACGTAGTGGCATTGGCCGTCCTCCGGCAGGACGAAGCTGGCACCCTCGGCGCCGGTCCCGAGTCGCGTTGCGCGCGTGACGATCGCGATGATTTCCGCGTTCGTGCGACAAACCGAGAGTCGATGCACCGCATCGACCAGCAGACGCGCTGCATCCACCTCGGTCCTATGGGAGGTGACGTCCATAAGCCCCAGGGAATCGCGGGACGCTACTCTGTTGCCTCCGTGGAAGATAGCAGAATCACCCCAGGCCGTTCCTCTCCCTCGAAGTTAGGGTGAATACCGGCAAACGACCCTGACTACAGCACCGCGGCGATGCGGCTTTCGGCCTTGCGGCCGCCGACGTCAAGCAGGAGCACGTCGCCCAGTTTCCGGCCCAGGAGCTGGCGGCCGAGCGGCGACTGCGGGGTCACCACCATGACTGACTGGCCGTCGATCTCGACTTCCGTGCCGCCGGCGCGCGGGCCGATGAAGTAGCGGGACTGCGCGCCCTTGCTCTCGAGCACCACGAGGGCGCCGAGCCCGATCGGGTCGGCGGCGGTGAAATCGCGGACGGGCAGCGCGCGGAACTGGGCCACCGCCTGCGCCGCCTCCTCGGCGGCCTTCGACTGGCCGTGGGCGAGGTAGGAGGCCTCGAGGCCGCGGGTGTCGTATTTGTCCTCGGCCTTGTTCTCGTCGTCGGTCGCCTCCGCGTGGGTGGCGAGGGCGGCTTTGGTCATCGCCTCGACCTCGGCAGTGAGGTGGGCGATGAGCTGGTCGAGCAAGGCGCGTTTGGTCATGCGGGGTAAGCGGCCTATTTCACGGGCGGAGCGCGCCGCGTCGAGTGCGGATTGCGGTCACGAGGGCCGCGAGCCCATCGCGGATCGGGGCGGCGAAGGCGGGATCGTCCTCGGGCGCGAAGCCGACGGGGCGGCGGCCGCGGAGGTTCACGGTGATGGTCGCGCCGGCGAGCACGTCGGCGGAGATGGCGCGCAGGACCTGCGCGAGCGCGGCCGGCGCGTGGATCGAGAGCGGCGAGGCGTTGAGCAGCACGACCGGCTTGCCCACGATCTCCACGCCGCCGACCAGCCAATCGAGCGCGTTCTTGAGCGAGCCGGGGATGCCGTGCGCGTATTCCGGCGTGCTGAAGATCAGGCCGTCGGCGCCGGCCACCGCGGCTTTCCAGTGCGCGACGGCGGCGGGGGCCGGGTCCTCGATGTCGGGATTGAAGTGCGGCAGCGCGCCGAGGCCGGCGAAGAGCTCGACCGCGCAGTCCGGCGGGGCGAGGCGGCCCGCGGCGCGCAGCAGCAGCGTGTTGGACGAGTCGGCCCGGAGGCTGCCGGAGACGGCCAGGATCTTCACGCGCGGGACGGGCTCAGCGGGGTTCGTCGCCGTAGATGGCGATGACGGTTTTCCGGTCGGAGATGCGGTAGGCGCGATACATGCCCTCGGAGTTGAAATCCGTCATGACGTTGCCGCGGGCATCCAGGCCGATGACCCCGCCGTCGCCGCCGAGCTGGGCGACCTTGGCGAGCGTGGCGGCGGCCGCGGCGCGGATGTCTTTGCCCTGGTATTCCATCTGCGCCGAAATGTCGTGCGCGACGGTGGCGCGGATGAAGAACTCGCCCCAGCCGGTCGCGCTGATGGCGCAGGTGGCGTTGTTGGCGTAGGTGCCGGCGCCGATCACGGGCACATCGCCGACGCGGCCGAATTTCTTGTTCGTCATGCCGCCGGTCGAGGTGCCGGCGGCGAGGTTGCCCTGCCGGTCGAGCGCGACGCAGCCGACGGTGCCGTATTTCTGCTCGTGGATGAAGTGCCGCTCGTCGCGGGTGGTGGGCGAGGCGAGGTCGGCCGGCAGGGCGGCGGTGCCGTTGTCCTTCCGCGACTCCAGTTGCTTGGCGCGCTCGAGCTGCTTCCGGCGGAAGTCGGTCTGGAAATACTCGTTCGGGGTGCGCTCGTAGCCGAGCGACCAGGCGAATTTCTCCGCGCCTTCGCCGATGAGGAAGACGTGCTTGGATTTCTCCATCACGTCGCGGGCGAGGTGCAGCGGGTTGCGCACGTGCTGCAGGCCCGCGACGGCGCCGGCCTGGAGCGTGGCACCGTTCATGATCGAGGCGTCCATCTCGCAGATGCCGTCGGCGTTGAACACGGCGCCCTTGCCGGCGTTGAAGAGCGGCGAGTCCTCCATCACGGTCACCGCGGCCACGACGGCGTCGAGCGCGGTGCCACCCCGGTCGAGCACGGCGTAACCGGCGTCGAGCGCCTGCTGCAGCGTGGCGCGGTATTGGGCGTCGAGATCGGGCGACATGTTCCGGCGTTCGATCACGCCGGCGCCGCCGTGGATGACGAGGCCGAAGGGCCGCAGTGCGGACGAAGCGGGCGCGACGGGGGCTTGGGCGAGGGCGAGCGAAGCGCTGGCGAGCGCGAGAAGGGGCAGGAGAATTTTCATGGGGCGAGAGGGCGGGCGAGACCGCGGCGGGGCGCAGCCGCGGGTCGCCGGGTTTCAGGCCGCGCGGGCGTCAGTGGGCGGCAGCGGCCTTGGCGGGGGAGGTGAGACCGAGCGCCGAGAGGAAGAACGCGTAGTCGCGCGCGGTGTCGTGCAGGGCGTCGTAACGGCCGGAGGCGCCGCCGTGGCCGGCGCCGAAGTTGGTGTGGAGGAGCGTGGCGTTGCCCTTCGCGTGGTCGAGCGTGCGGAGCTTGGCGAGGTATTTGGCGCCCTCCCAATACGGCACCTGGCTGTCGTAGAACGAGACGTTGACGAGCACGTTGGGGTAGGCGGCGGGCTTGAGGTTGTCGTAGGGGCTGTAGGCGCGCATCCAGAGGTATTGCTCGCGGATGTTCGGGTTGCCCCACTCGACGTATTCCTCGGTCGTGAGCGGGAGCGAGGCGTCGAGCATGGTGTTGAGCACGTCGACGAAGGGAACGACGACCAGCGCGGCCTTGAAGAGGTCGGGGCGCTGGTTGAGCACGGCGCCCATGAGCAGGCCGCCGGCGCTGCCGCCGGAGGTGACGAGCTGCGCGGGGTGGTCCACCGGTTGTCCACCAACCACTGGGCGCAGTCCACGAAATCGTTGAACGTGGTCATCTTCTTCTCCATGCGGCCGGCCTCGCGCCACTCCTCGCCGAGCTCGCCGCCGCCGCGGATGTGCGCGATGGCGAAGATCACGCCGCGATCCAACAGGCTGAGGCGGTTGGCGCTGAAGGTGATCGGCATGCTGATGCCGTAGGAGCCGTAGCCGTAGAGCCAGAACGGCTGCGGCTTCGTGCGATCGAGGTCGGCCCGATAGACGATCGAGAGCGGCACCTTCACGCCGTCGCGCATCACGGCCCAGGCCCGCTCGGCGCGGTAATTCTTCGGGTCGAAGCCGCCGAGCACCTCCTGCTGCTTCACCAGCGTGCGCTGGCCGGTGGCGAGGTTGGCGGCGAAGGTCGAGCGCGGGCGCACCAGCGACTGGTATTCGAAGCGGAACTCGTCGGTGTCGTATTCCCAGTTGCTGCTGCCGGAGACCTCGTAGGCGGGCTCGGGCATCTCGAGGCGGGAGGACGCGCCGGTGGCGAAGTGGTAGACGCGCAGGTGGGGCAGGCCGTTCTCGCGCTCCTCGACGACCAGGTAGCGGGCGAAGGGCGTGAGGCCCTCGATCTTCACCGCCGGGTTGTGCGGGATGACGTCGGTCCATCGCGCGGGCTCCGCCTCGGGCGCCGAGACGACCTTGTAGTTCTTCGCGTCGCGGTTGGTGACGAAGTAGAATCGGTCGCCGTGGTGCTCGGCCTGGACCTTCACGTTCTCGGTGCGCGGGAGCAGGGACCGGAAGGCGCCCTGCGCATCGTCGGCGCGGAGCGCGAAGACCTCGGAGGTGACCTTGCTCTCCGCGGTGCTGAACAGCCAGCGGCCGTCCTGCGACTTGTTGACGTCGATGTTGTAGAGTTCGTCGGGCTCGGTGCGCAGCAGCTCGTGCCGGCCCGTGCTCAGCGTCCAGCGGTGGAGCTTGTCGGAGCGCTTGGCGTCGTTCTCGGTGACGTAGTAGAGGACGTCGTGGCCCGCGCCCCACTCGAGGTCGGACACCTTGCCGATCTGCTGGGGCACGAGCTGCTTGGTGGCGAGGTCCATGACGAAGACCTCGTATTGGCGGTAGCCGGTCCAATCGATCGAGTAGGCGAGGCGGGCGCCGTCGTCACTGACGCGGTAATGGCCGACGGCGACGTAGGGCTTGCCCTCGCCGAGCTGGTTCAAGTCGAGCAGCACCTCCTCGGCGGCGCCGGGCCGGTCGGCGACGCGGCAGAAGATCGGATACTGCTTATCCTTTTCCGTGCGCGTGTAGTAGAGCCAGCCGCGGAAGGGGACCTTCGCGCCGGTGTCGTCCTCCTTGATGCGGCCGCGCATTTCCTTGAAGAGCGCGGCGCGCAGCTCCTTGGCGGGGGCGAGGACGGACTCGGTGTAGGCGTTTTCCTGCTCGAGGTAGGTCTTCACCTCCGGGTTGTCCTTCTCGCGGAGCCAGAAGTAGTCGTCGATGCGCTTGTCCTCGTGGACGGTCACGTCCTTCGGCTTCTTCGCGGCGACGGGCGCCCGGGGCGTGGCGAGGTCGAATTGGGCGGACAGGGGGACGGCGAGCATAAGGGACAGGACGAACGCGGCGGGGGATTTCATGAAAGCGGGACGACGACTCAGCGCGCCGGCCGGGCCGGCTTGGGCGTCGGCACCTGGAGGCGGTTCGCGAGCTCGACGAGGCGCGCGCGCAGGATCTCGTTCTCCTGCGCGGGCGTCTTCTGGAACGCCGAGCGCTGCGTCACGCGTTCGGCCAGTTCGGCGGTGAGGATGAAGATGCAGCCGTTCTGGACAAACAGCAGGGTGCCGCGCTTGGCCACCGCGGGCGAGGCCGGCGCGCTCTCGAGGACGCTGGTGCGCGACTCGAAGGCCGAGCCGCCGGGCAGCAGCGAGAAGACGAAGAGCGCGCCGTCGCGCAGCTGCGGGCTGTAGAGGCTGGCCTCGTTGGCGGAGCCAGGGAAGCGCTGCGCGAAATCCGGGAAGACGAATTCCTTGAAGAAATACTCCAGATAGTCGCGCGTGCCGCGCGTATCGAGCTCCCACTTGTTCGAGAGATCGAGCGGGAAGCAGGCGACGCTCACGTGCGTGCTGACCGGATCGTCGAAGGTGACGACGTTCTCCGTGTCGTGGATCTGGCCGCCCAGCTCGGGCAGCACGGGGATCGTCATGCGGAAGCGGGCCCCGGGGGCGACGTAGGTCGTGCCCTTGACCTCGCCGTAGAGCGAGGGCGGGGGCGATGCGACCTGCGCGCGCGCGGCGGTCAGGGCAAGCAGGCCGAGGCAGCAGGCGGCGAGGCGGCGGATGCGCGGGACGGGGACCACGAAGCCTTCGACTGTGCGGGCACCGGGGCGGATTTCAAGCGCGGGCATGCGTCGTTAGACGCGCAGCCGCTGCCAGAGTGCCACGGGAATCTGTTCCGGCCGGGCGCGGGCATCGAGGCCGGCCTCCGGCAGCAGCGCTAGCCAGGCCGCACCGCCGTCGGGCAGCTTGCCGCGCAGGAGCGAGCCGATCTGCTTGCGGCGTTGCTGGAAACATTCGCGGATCAGGCGCTTCACCTCCGGCGCGAAGATGAACGGCTCGGGGCGTCGCGCGAGGTTGAGCAGGTAGGATTCGACGTCCGGGGCCGGGTAGAAGCAGGTCGCGGGGACCTTGTGGCCGGGATCGGTGAGGAAGGCCGACTGGACGAAGATCGAGATCGCGCCGAACTGCTTCGTGCCCGGCTTCGCCATGTAGCGCTGCGCCGCCTCCTGCTGGAGCATCAGCACCATGCGCCGCGGCAGGGGCCGCCGAGCACGGCGTCCATCCAGGGGGTCGAGATCGCGTAGGGCAGGTTGGCGACGATCTTGAAATCCGCCGCGCGCGCCGCGGGCAGGCCGGCGATCGGGTGCGCGACGGCGTCCTCCTCGATCAGGTGCAGCCGGCCGGGATGCTCGACCGCCAGCGTGGCGCGCAGGTGCGCGGCCATGGTGCCGTCCTTCTCGACGGCGAAGACCTCCGCCCCGGCGCCGAGCAGCGCCGAGGTCAGCGTGCCGAGCCCCGGGCCGACCTCGACGACGGTGTCGCCGGGCGCAACCGCGCCGAGTTCGACGGACTTGCGGACGATGTTGCCGTCGATGAGGAAATTCTGGCCGAGAAACCGCTTCGGCGAGTGGCCGAGGCGGGCGAGGAGTTCACGCGTGGCGTTGAGCGTGAGCGGCATGCCTCAGGTCTTGCGGCCTTCGTCGACCGCCCAGAACTCCATCAGCGTGCGGATGTCGGCGCGGGCCGACAGGCCGGCCTCGGCCTTGAACTTCTCCAGGATCGGCGCGGCGCCGTCGTTCCAGCCGCGCTTGGCGATGAAATCGTTCCAGATGAGGATCTCGTCGGCGTTGAGGCGCCGGGACTGCGCGTAGCACCACTCCAGCACCTGCTCGTCCGTCGCGCCGGCGAGCACCTGGGCCTTCAGCGCCTCGTAGTCGACGTGGAGGAAATTGCAGAGGCGACCGTCCATGCCCTTGCCGAGGTTGGCGTGGAAGTCCTCGCGCAGCTCGCCGCGCGCGTGCTTGCGGATCTTGTCGGTCATGCGACCGAAATAAATGAGGCCGCCGACGAGGATCAGCGGATCGGAGGGAATCTGTTTGGTGCTCATGCCGTGGAAAACTCGTGGATCAGCACCGCGGGGTCGTCGGCGCGCATCAGCGCCTCTCCGACCAGCACGGCCTGCGCGCCCGCGGCGCGGACGCGTGCGGCGTCGCGCGCGGTGAAGATGCCGCTCTCGCTGACGGCGATGACCTCCCGCGGGAACTGCGGGATCAGCCGCTCCGAGAGCGCGAGGTCGCACTTGAAGATCGCCAGGTCGCGGTTGTTCACGCCGATGATCCGTGCGCCGTGCTTCACCGCCCGCTCGAGGTCCGCCTCGTCGTGGATCTCGAACAACGCGTCCATGCCGGCGGCCGCGGCGCCGGCGTGGAGCTGCGAGATCTCGGAATCGTCGAGCGCGCGCACGATGATGAGGATCGCGCTCGCGCCGGCCTCGCGCGCCTGCAGCACCTGCACCGGGTGCACCATGAAGTCCTTGCGCAGGCAGGGGAGCGCCGGGGTCTGCTGCCGGAAGAACTGCGTGACCTCCTCCAGGTCCGCCATGCGGCCGCCGAAGAACTTCTCATCGGTCAGCACGGACAGCGCGCTGGCGCCGGCGCCGTGGTAGCGCCGGGCCTGGTCGATCGCCTTGGTGCCCTCGCTGATGGCCCCGGCGGAGGGCGAACGGCGCTTGATCTCGGCGATGACCGCCAGCTTGCCGTCGGCGCGGCGCAGGGCGGCGGCGAACGACGGCACCGGCGGCAGCGAAGCGTGCAGGCGTGCCAGTTCCTCCTCGAACACCGGTCGGAGGAGCGGGGCGATCTCGCGCCGCTTGTGCGCCATGATTTCGGCCAGTTTGTCCATGCGGGGAAGCGACTAGGATTGGCCAACCGGACGGCAGCGCAACCACAAGTTTCTTGCCGCCGCCGCCATGACGCGAAGAGTGGGGCGCATGAGCGCCATCGACGACCTGCGGCAGACCATGGCCCGCCTCCGCGCCCCGGACGGCTGTCCCTGGGACCGCGAGCAGACCCACGCCACGCTTGCCCGGCACCTGATCGACGAGTGCAGCGAACTCCTCGACACCATCGACCGCGGCGACATCCCGCACATGCGCGAGGAGCTCGGCGACGTGCTGCTCCAGGTCGTCTTCCACGCCCAGCTGGCGGCGGAGCGCGGCGATTTCACCTTCGACGACGTGGCGCGCGAGATCAACGACAAGCTCGTCCGCCGCCACCCGCACGTCTTCGGCGACGCCACCGCCGGCAACGCCGAGCAGGTCATCGACGTCTGGGAGGGCATCAAGGCGCAGGAGAAGGCCGCCGCGGGCAAGGTCGAGTCGCAGGTCTTCAAGAAGCTCCCGCCGCGCCTGCCCGCGCTGCTGTTCGCCGAGGACGTCGCCAAGCGCATCGAGAAGCAGCGGCTGCCCGCCGACGGCGTCGTCGACGCCGCCGCGATCGCGCGCCGCGCCGAGGCGCTCACGCCCGAGGCCGCCGGCCGCGCGCTCTACGAGCTGGCCGCCGCCTGCCGCGCGCGCGGCATCGATCCCGAGCTGGCGCTGCGCCGCGAATGCGACCGCGTGATGCACGCGGTGGAGGCCCGCGTCGCGGCGCAGGCCTGAGCGCGCCATGAGCGAGGACGCTCCCGCGCCCGAGACGAAGGTGCCGGCCGCCGTCGCCGCCGAGTGGCTGGAGCCGTTCCTCGATTTCCTCGCCAAGGAGCGGCGCTACTCCGCCTACACGGTGCGGAACTACCGGCAGGCGTTCGAGGATTTCTACCTCTGGGCCCAGACCGGCGCCCGCGGACGCGCGGACGGCTTCGCCGGCTTCACGACCGCGGACATGCGCGGCTTCGTCATCGAGGGACAGCGGCGCTTCAGCCGTCGCACGCTGCACAATCACGTCTCCGGCCTGCGCGCGTTCTTCCGCTACTGGCAGCGGCGCGGCCGGCTGGCCCGCAATCCCTTCACCGGCGTGCCGCTCCCGAAGCTCGGGCGGACACTGCCGAAATTCCTGACCGAGACCCAGGTGGCCACGCTGCTCGCGGGGCCGCAGAAGCTCCTCGAGCGCGGCGAGGCGGACAAGTTCACCGCCTGGCGCGACCGGCTCGTGCTCGAGCTGCTCTACGGCGGCGGACTGCGCGTGAGCGAGCTCGTGGGCCTGAATTACGGCGCGATCGATTTCGGCACCGGCAGCGCGCGCGTGCTCGGCAAGGGCCGCAAGGAGCGCATCTGCCCGCTCGGTGCGGTGGCGATGGCGGTGCTGCAGAAGTTCCGCGACGAGTTCGCGCCCGACCCGAAGCCGCCGCATCCCGTGCTCGTCACCGCGCGCGGCGACCGCCTGTCCGTGCGCGCCGTGCAACTGATCGTGAAGCGCTACCTCGCGCTCGCCGATCTGCCGATGGACCTCTCGCCGCACAAGCTGCGGCATTCCTACGCCACCCACCTGCTGAACTCCGGCGCCGACCTGCGCGCGGTGCAGGAGCTGCTCGGGCACGCCAACCTCGCGACGACGCAGATCTACACGCACACGAGCGTCGCCCGGCTGAAGGAAATCTACGCCAAGGCGCACCCGCGGGCGTAGGACCGGCGGCGCGTGCGGCTCGCGCGCGCGATGCGGCGACCGCCGCGTCGAAACTCCCGGAGCGCAGGGCCCGCGACCGCCGCGGTGGCGCGACGGGAACCGGGCGCTCCGGATGCACAACGGCCCGGGGACGATGGCTCCCGCGCTTCGCTACCGGTCGTCGCTCGGTTCGGCGAGCCGGATGCCGCGCGGCTCGATGACGATGCGGCGCTCGCGGTAGAGTGCGCCGATGGCCTGCTTGAACGCCTTCTTGCTCACGCCGAAGGCGGCGCGGATTTCCTCCGGGATGCTGTTGTCGCCGTAGGGCAGGCGGCCGCCGTTGGCCTCCAGGGCGGCGAGGATCTGGTCGGTCAGCGCCGCGATGCGGCGGTAACCGGCCTTGCCGAGCGCGAGGTCGAGTTTGCCGTCGGGGCGGATGGCGCGCACGTAGCCGTCGACCCACTCGCCGATCGCCAGCGGCGCGGCGAGGTCGGTGTGATAGATCAGTCCCCGGTGCGCATGGTTGACGACCAGGTTGTAGCCGATGGGGCTGCGGCTCGCGACGAGCAGGCGCACCGATTCGCCTTCGTGGTAGCGCGGCGGCGTGCGGTCGAGGAAGCGGTTGAAGCGCGCCGTCGCGATCAGGCGGTCGGTGTGCGGGTCGATCATCACGAGCACGACGATCCGTTCGCCCGGCTGGACGGGGCCGGACATCTCGCGGATCGGCAGCAGCAGGTCCTTCTCCAGTCCCCAATCGAGGAACACGCCGATGCGCGGGGTCAGGCTGACGACGCGCAGGGCGGCGAACTCGCCGGCGTAGGCGAGCGGCTTTTCGGTCGTGGCCACGAGGCGATCCTCGGTGTCCCGATACACCAGCACTTCGATCAGATCGCCCGGCGTGGTGCCGGCGGGAATGTAGCGGCTGGGCAGCAGGATTTCGCCGTGGCTGCCGCCGTCGAGGTAGTAACCCGGCGGGGCGAAGCGGACGATACGGAGACGATTGCGTTGGCCAAGGAGCGCCATGGCCCTGAACGTGCACGCGTTTCGCGCCGATGAGGAGAGAAATCCGTGCGGCGCTCCTCGGGGGCGCGCCGCACCGGCTTACGCGTCGCACGGCTGTTCGCCGCCGATGGGACGCGCGGGTTTTACTTCAGCGGCAGGCGCTTCGCGGCGCTGTTGCCGGACTTGTCGTAGAGCGTGATCTCGACCGAGGTGGCGCCGGCGGACTTGGCGTCGGTGAACTCGGCGACGAAGGTCTCGCGGCGGCTATCGAGGATGCCGTCGGCCGGCTGTTCGAGCGTCACGTGCGCGCCGTTGTTCAACGCGAACTCCGCGCCCTCGAGCAGGCTGAGGGCGTCCCGCCCCTCGACGCTCACCCGCCAGGTGCCGGCGACGTGCTCGACCCTGGCGTCGAGGATCTCCGGCGGGGTGCGGTCGACGGTGAGGAAGTCGGTCTCGAAGGTGTAGCCGAGCCGCTGCGCCACCGGGCGCGGCGCCGTCTCGCGGGCAACGAGGCGCGAGCGGTAGCGGCCCTCGGGCAGGTGACTGATGTCGAACTGCACGTAGGAATCCGGCGTGTCGATCGCGAGGTCGGTCCACTCGTCCTTGCCCTCGGGGCTGATCGAGAACGTGGCGACGACATTGTCGTCGTCGGCGTCGGTGAGCGTCCAGTAGACGATCTGGGCGCCGGGAGCGGGAACGACCGGGCTGTTGAACAGGCCGCCCTTGCGTTTCGCGCCGCCGTCGTCCTTGGCGTCGCGGGCGGAGGGGAAGAGCAGTTGTCCGAGCGTCATGCTCGGGCTGACCGCGCCGGTGTCGGCCACGGGCACCAGGCCGAGGTTGGCCGGGAAGATCCGGAAGTCGGCCAGCTGCGGCCGGCGGTTCTGCGGGAGGTAGAAGAGCGTCGCCTTGTCGATCGCGGGCTCGGCGTCGAGCTGGTAGCGCCAGGTCACGCGCAGCTGCACGTAGCGGCCGCGCAAGCCGGGGCGAACCAGCCGCCGTCGGCGGGCTTCAGGTCGGTCCACGGGCCCCAGCCCTCGAGCTCGTCGCTGCCGAGGCTGGTGCGGAGTGCGACGCGCACGCGTTCGGCGGCGGCGCCGTCGAGACGGGCGAAGCGCACCTGGCCGAGGTCGGCGGCGACGCCGAGGTCGAGCTTGCGGGTCTCGAGCGATCGATCGGTGCTTTCGTAGAAGTTCAGCTGGGAGAAGCCGGCCGCGTTGTTGCGGAGGAGATGGAAGAGGCCGCGGGTGCCGGTGTGGCTGGGGAGGATGGCGTTGACCTGCGCGGAGGCGACGGCGCCGAGGTTCAGGCTGCGGCGCTCCGCGGGCGCGTAGGCGACGATCTCGCCCTGCTCGCCGCCGCTGATGAGGATCCAGCGCGAGGCCGCGTCCTCGTGCCAGGCGAGGCGGTAGAACGCGGTGTTCGGGCGCGAGACGACCGTCTCGGGCAGGGCGTCGGCGGGGAAATAGACCAGCTGCGCGCGGCCGGTGAATTTCTCCGTCCGCGCCGGGTCGCTGTCGTTCGCGTCGTCGGCCTTGGCCGCGGCCGGGGCGGCGGGCGCCGCGGGGCGGTTGACGCGGGCCTCGCCGGTGGCGCCGGAGAGCGTGACCGCGGCGTAGAAGGAACCGTCGCGGTCGGCCAGCAGGTCGGTGACCTCGGCCTCGCGGTTCTCGAGCAGCAGCAGCGGCGCGCCGCCGGCGGCGGGGAAGGCGTAGACGTTGCCCTTCGGAGCGGAGCCGGCGATGACGCGGCCGTCGGCGAGGGAAGGAGGCGGCGGACGTTGCGGTCGCGGATCTCGCCGAAGAGCGTGATGCCGTGCTTGGCCAGGTCGGCGGGCGTGGCGAGCTTGCCCTTGGCCTCGCCGGCGGCGGCGAATTTCGCGAGGTCGACGCGGTAGATGCGGCCGGGGTTGCCGGTGGCGACGAGCACGGCGGCGGCCGGTCCGGGCAGCCGCGCGATGTCGAAGATGGAATCGGCCGGCAGGCCGGCGAGGGCGACCAGCTTGCCGCCGCGTGCGAGCGCCAGCGTGCCCTGTGGCGAGGTGCCGGCGAGGAAGGCGTCGCCGTCGAGCGCGCAGAGGGCGAAGACGTGCGTGGCGTCGAGATCGAGCGCGAGCTCCGGCTTGTAGTCGGTGCGCACGTCGGTGTTGACGCGGAAGACCTTGCCCTCGGGGCCGGTGCCGACGAGCCACGCCTTGTCGTCGCCGGCGCGCGTGAAGGTCCACAGCAGGTCGGCGGGGATCGAGCCCGGCAGGTCGCGGAGCGTCGGGCCGACGAGCAGGCGGCCGTCGGAGCGCACGGCGAAGCCCTTGAGATTGCGGTTGGGGACTTCGCGGAAGAAGTCGATCTCGAGCTGCTTGGAGAGCGGTTCCGCGGTGAGGGTCGCGCCCGCGGCGGCGAACGCGAGGAGAGGGAGGAGTCGCATGAGGAAACAGGTCCGCGGGGCGCGGCGGACGGCGCGGATCAGTCCGTGATCTTCAGCGACCGGCGCAGGTTCACGTTGAAGAGGCGGCCGGGCAGGAGGTGGGATTCCCAGAGGGGCACCGCGGCCTCGCGGCGCTGATAGCGCGCGGCGTCGGTCGAGCGGGCGATGCGCTCGAAGGAGCCCGGCAGCTCGACCGTGGTGGCGGTGTTGTCGGTGAAGAGGGCGGTGCGCTCGACCACGGCGAGGTAGAGCCCGTCGGCGTCGCGCGCGTCGCGGAGCAGGCCGAGGTATTCGTCGAAGTTGCGCAGCTGGCTGACGTTCATCGCGCGTGGGCGGCCGGTGAGGTCGTCGAGCTGGCGGCCGTTGGCGAGCACGACCTCGAGTTCCTTGCCCGTCCAATCGGCCGGGACCGGGATCGCGACGGTTTCGACCGCCCGCTCGGACTGGAAGCCGCGCCAGCTGATCGCGGCGGTGATCGTCTCGCCGGCGGTCGCGGTCGTGCGCGAAACCTGGAGCAGCTCGACGTAGCCGACGGGCGTCTCGGGGTCTCCTCGACGGCGAAGCGGATCTTCTCGGGGAAGGTGCGCTCGTAGGGATTGAAGAGCCACTGCTGGAGGTTCTGGGTGAACTCGCCCACGCCCTGGGCGAAGCCCTGAGGCCCCGGGTAGAGGCGGCTGAACTCCAGCGGCTCGCGCCCGGCGTATTCGACCGTGGCGCGCAGGCGGAAGCCGCGCGTGAGGCCCGCTTCGTTCGAGCCGAGCACGGCCTGCGTCAGGCCGGTGGCCGCGATGGCGGGCAGCAGCATCTCGTGCTGCACGACGGAGAACTTCAGGCTCTTGCGGTTGAGGCGCGACGGCAGGTCGATCTCGACCGGCACGAGGTGCGGCATGCGGCCGACCTCGCCGTAGATGGCGGAGAGGCGGTCCTGGGAGAAGGTGCCGATCACGCGGCCGGTGTTGCTCACCTTGATCGAGTTCAGCGAGCTCGGCAAAATCGTAACGATCTCCGCCTCGGCCATCGGCACCTCGGTGGCGCCGAGCGTCATGAGCGGGTGGCCGAAGGCGAGGACGTGCGTGCCGTCGACGTGCGAGACGGTGCCGCCGGCGGCCATGGTGATGTCGCCGACCGCGAGCGCGGCGGCGACGACGCCGCCGGGTTTCAGGTCCGGCGCCGGCGCGTCGGGCATCTCCGCCGCGGCGGAGCCGGTGTTGCCGCCGAGCGCGATGGCGTTGAGCCCGATGGCCTCGAATTGCGGCGCCATCACCTCGGCCACCTGCGGCGCGATGCCGCCGAGCGCGAACACCGGGCGGAACGGCTGGAAGTCGCCGCCCATCGCGCGCGGGGCCGGCCGCTCGTCGCGGGCGCGCGGGCCCGCCTTGACCGGGATCGGCAGCGTCGTCGCGGGCGCGGGCGCGCTGGCGGGCAGGGAGCTGACCTCGAGCATGTCGGCGATCGGGGTGAACCCGGCGTAGCGCACGGTCTCGAAGCGCTGGATCTGGTAGGAGAGCACGCCGGCGATCTTGCCGTCGATGTAGAGCGGGCTGCCGCTCATGCCGGCAACGGCGCCCATCGGCTGCACGCGCGGGTCAGTGAGTTCGCAGAGGATCAGGCTCTTGCCCGGCCCGAGGGCGTTCTGGAGCACGCCGGTGACCTGCACGGCGAACGGCTCCGACTGCGTGCCGCGGAAGACGGTCCAGACCTCGCCCTTCATGCCCGGCTTCAGCTCGCTCAGCGGCAGGACCGGCGCGTGGGCCGGTTGGGCGCGCGCGACGACGGCCAGCAGCAACGCGGCGGCGAGGGCGTGGAGGCGGAGGAGGCGCATGTTTGCTCTAAATCAACGGCACAAACGGCCGTTCCTTAGAGCGAGGTAATGGCTTTCGACACGACTTCGCAAGCCCGCGCCACGGCATTGCCCTCGTGGGCGGTGCTGAGGAACCACGCCTCGTAAGCGCTCGGGGGCAGGTAGACGCCGCCGTCGAGGCAGGCGTGGAAGAATCGGCCGAAGAGCTTGGCGTCGGAAGCGAGCGCCGTCGGCATGTCGCGCACGGGCGTGGGCGTGAAGAAGAGGCTGAACATCGACCCGACCTGCGGCGCCTGGAGCGGGAGGCCCTTGGCGGCGGCGGCGGCCTTCGCCGCGCCCACGACCTGGCGGCCGAGCGCGTCGAGGCGCGCGTAGGGATTCAGTTCCTCGAGCAGCTGGAGCGACGCGATGCCCGCGGCCATGGCGAGCGGGTTGCCGCTGAGCGTGCCGGCCTGGTAGACCGGGCCGAGCGGCGCGAGGTAATCCATGATCTCGGCGCGGCCGCCGAAGGCGCCGACGGGCAGGCCGCCGCCGATGATCTTGCCCAGCGTGGTGAGGTCGGGCGTGATTTTCTCGAGTTCCTGCACGCCGCCCTTGGCGAGGCGGAAGCCGGTCATGACCTCGTCGAAGATGAGCACCGAGCCGTGCGCGGCGGTGATCTGGCGGACGAACTGCAGGTAGCCCGCGTCGGGCTTGATGAAGCCGACGTTGCCGATGTAGGGCTCGAGGATGACGCAGGCGATCTGGCCGGTGTTGGCCGCGAACGCGGCCTGGAGCGCCGCGGTGTCGTTGTAGGGCAGCACGATGGTCTGCTGCGCGAACGCTGCCGGCACGCCGGCGCTGTCGGGATGGCCGTGCGTGAGCGCGCCGGAGCCGGCGGCGACGAGCAGCGAGTCGCTGTGGCCGTGGTAGCAGCCGGCGAACTTGATGATCTTGTCGCGCTTGGTGTAACCGCGGGCGAGGCGGATGGCGGACATCGTCGCCTCGGTGCCGCTGGAGCAGAGTCGGACCTTCTGGATCGACGGGAAGAACTTCACGATCAGCTCGGCCATCTCGACCTCGAGCGGGTTGGGCGTGCCGAAGGACGTGCCGCGCTCCAGCGCGGCGGCGATGGCGGCCTTGATGCGCGGGTGGTTGTGGCCGTGGATGGCCGGGCCCCAGGTGCAGACGAAGTCGATCAGCTCGCGCCCGTCGGCCGTCGTGAGCGTGGCCCCCTGCGCGGAGCGGGTGAAGAACGGCGCGCCGCCGACGGAGCGGAAGGCGCGCACGGGGGAGTTCACGCCGCCGGGGATGAGCTGCTTGGCGCGTTCGAAGAGTTTCTCGGAACTGGTCATCGGGAAAGGTTAGCGGGGAGAGCCGGAGCGGGCCGCGCGTTTTGTGCGAAACTCAGCTCACGTATTTTTGGACGATCGGGATGCGGCGGCCGACGCCGAAGGCGAGGGGAGTGATCTTCAGCCCGGGCGCGGCCTGCTTACGCTTGTATTCGCTGAGATCGACCTTGCGGACGACGTCGTTGACCACCGCCTCGGGGAAGCCCTGCGCGACGAGGTCGGCGCGGGAGAGGCCGTCCTCGACGTAGCCCTTGAGGATCGCGTCGAGCTGGTCGTAGGGCGGCAGGCTGTCCTGATCGGTCTGGTTCGGACGCAGCTCGGCGCTCGGGGCCTTGTCGATGGTGTTCTGCGGGATGATCTCGCGCTCGCGGTTGATCCAGCGCGAGAGGGCGTAGACCTGGGTCTTGAACACGTCCGAGATCACGGCGAGGCCGCCGCACATGTCGCCGTAGAGCGTGCAGTAGCCGACCGCCAGCTCGCTCTTGTTGCCGGTGGTGAGGAGGAGCGAATTGAACTTGTTCGACATCGCCATGAGCAGCAGGCCGCGGGCGCGCGCCTGGATGTTCTCCTCGGCGATGTCGCGCGTCGTGCCGGCGAACTGCGGGGCCAGCGACTGCTCCGCGGCGGCGACGACCGCGGCGATCGACACGGTGTGGAACGAGATGCCGAGCGCGCGCGCGAGCGTGGCGGCGTCGTCCTTCGAGTGCTGGCTGGAGATGACCGAGGGCAGGCTCACGCCGGTGACGTTTTCCGGGCCCAGCGCTGCGGCGGCGAGGACGGCGACGAGGGCCGAGTCGATGCCGCCGGAGAGGCCGATGAGCGCCTTCTTGAAGCCGGTCTTGTGCGCGTAGTCGCGCACGCCGAGCACGAGCGCGTCGAACACGTCGGCCAGCTCCGCCTGCTCGTAGGTGGCGTGCGCGGCCTGGGGCGCGGGCGGCGCGGCGACGTCGACCACGTGCAGCTCCTCGCGGAACGCGGCCAGGCCGCCGAGGAGACGGCCGTCGGCCCCGCACACGATGCTGCGGCCGTCGAAGATCAGCTCGTCGTTGCCGCCGACGGAGTTCACGTAGACGACCGGCGCCCGCACGGCGCGGGCGGTGTCGGCGACGAGCGTCTGGCGGACGCGGCCCTTGCCGCAGTTCCACGGGCTGGCCGAGAGATTGAGCACGAGGTCGCAGCCCTGCGCGGCGAGCCGCGCGACGGGCGTCTGTGCGCCGTAGAGCCGGCGGGTGGAGATCATCTCGTGTGTCCAGATGTCCTCGCAGATCGTGATCCCGAGGCGGCGGCCGGCAAACTCGATCACGGTCGGCTCCGGGGCCGGCTCGAAATAGCGGTCCTCGTCGAAGACGTCGTAGGTCGGCAGCAGGCACTTGTGCGCCGAGCGGAGCACCTGGCCGCGGTGGCAGAAGGCGGCGGCGTTGAAGGCGGGGCGGCCGGTGCCGGTGGGATTGGCCTCGACGGTGCCGACGACCGCCGGCACCTCGCCGACCTCGGCCGCGATGGCGCGGGTGGACGCCTCGACGTCGCGCACAAAGCGCCGCTTGAACAGCAGGTCGCGCGGCGGGTAGCCGCAGACCACCAGCTCCGGGAACAGGACCAGTTCGGCGCCCTGCGCCACGAGGGCGCGGTAGGCGTCGAGGATGCGGCGGCGGTTGCCCGCGAGGTCGCCGACGATGGTGTTGATCTGGGCCAGTCCGATGCGCATGCGCCGGAGAACGTTGGCGGCCTCCGCCCGGCTGGCAACTGCTACTTCCCGCTAGCCGGGAGCCGGAAAGCCTGCCAACTGTGCCGCGTGCCGCCGCTCATCCTCGCCTCCGCCTCGCCCCGCCGCCGCGAGCTCCTCGCCCAGCTCGGCGTGCCCTTCGAGATCGTGACCGCCCGCGTTACCGAGCACGAGGCGCCCGACGCCGACCCGCGCCACCTGGTGCAGCACAACGCCGCGATCAAGGCGGAGTGGGTGAGCGCGCGCCACCCGGAGGCGCTCGTCCTCGGCGCCGACACCACCGTGTGCATCGACGACCACGTGCTCAACAAGCCCGCCGACCTCGCCGAGGCGCGGGCGATGCTCCGGCGGCTGAGCGGGCGCACCCACTCGGTCTTCACCGGCCTGGCCCTGCGCCGCGGCGCGGACGGCCTGAAAATCGACGAGATCGTGGAGAGCCAGGTGGCCTTCAAACCGCTGGACGAGGCTGCCATCACCGCCTACCTGGAGCGCGTCCACACGCTCGACAAGGCCGGCGGTTACGCGATCCAGGAGCACGGCGAGCTCATCATCGCGTCATACCGGGGCTCCCTGACCAACATCGTCGGCTTGCCGGTGGAAGAAACGAGAACACTTTTGACTCGCGCAGGTCTCATGCGCTGAATCTTTCCCGAAAAGTGGTCACCTTGTCCCCATCTCCGCGCCCCGACGCCCCCGCCCGCTCCGGCTCGCCGGTGCAGGAGCCCGCCAACCGCTCCATCGCGATCGGTTTCATCTGCACGCTGCTGTTCCACATCCTGCTGCTGTGCCTCGCGCCGCTGTTCCCGGTCGAGAAATTCGCCGGCTCGCACTCCAACCTCGACTGGGTGGCCAAGGCCAACCGCGGCAAGGAGTTCAATTTCGAGCTGACGCCCCCCGAGCCGGAGCCGAAGCAGCCCGACCCCTTCAAGTTCGTCGAGACCAACCCCGACGCTCCCGAGAACACGCCGGACAAGACGAACAACTACTCGAACCGCAACCAGCAGTCCGCCCAGAAGGAGAAGCCGCCCGAGACCGATCCCGAGAACCGGCCGAGCGTGAAGGGCCAGGACGACATCAAGAACGACTCCTCCATCGTCTCCGGCGACATGGCCCGTCCGCAGGACGGCGCCGCCGTCACCGCGATGCAGAACGCCCTCGAGAACGCCACCCCGCAGGCCGCCCAGCAGGCCCGGGCCGAGCAGGTGCCGTTGCAGGGCACCGAGAAGATCGACGGCAAGTCCGAGGACGGCGTCGGCAGCAACATCTCGCAGAGCCAGTCGCCCTCGAACCAGGCGGAGAAATTCCTCGAAGGCGCCAAGAACGGCAAGAGCCCCACCGGCGGCCTGACCGAGAGCCCGCAGGTCGAGGAATCGCGCCCCAAGCCGAAGGCCCGCCCGCGCCTCACCCAGGCCCGGCCCAACATCCTCCAGAACCGCCTGGCCGGCACCCAGAACATCGGCATCCTCGGCATCGACGCCCGCTGGAGCGAATACGGCGAATACATGCAGGAGTTCATCGAGATCGTGCAGGCCTCGTGGTATTCGATCCTCGACGAGTCGCGCATCGCCCCGAAGTCCGGCACCCACGTCTTCGTCACCTTCACGCTCAACTCCGACGGCGAGGTCTCGATCGTCACGACCGAGGAAACCGCCGGCAAGCAGGGCGTCTACGCCTGCACCAATGCGCTGACCGTC
Source organism: Oleiharenicola sp. Vm1 (assembly GCF_047777955.1). Lineage (GTDB taxonomy): Bacteria > Verrucomicrobiota > Verrucomicrobiia > Opitutales > Opitutaceae > Didemnitutus. The sequence continues at coordinate 2,510,293 of NZ_CP180537.1, read as the reverse complement.
CGCCAGCCCTACCGCAAGTGGACCGAGCAGATGATCGCCGTGCTCGGCAAGCAGCAGACGATGACGTTCAGCTTCTACTACCAGTGAGCGGCCCGGGGGCAGAATTCTGGACCGCCATCCCGCTCGGTCCCGGGGTCACGCTGCTCGCCCACGACGCCAACGGCCTCGCCGCCTGCAACAAGCCGGCCGGCGTCCTCTCGCACCCGAACGAGCGCGCCGACGAGCCGCGCTCGCTGCTGACCGGCACCTATCGCGCCGCCGAAGAATGCTGGGTCTGGAAGGACGAGGCGGGCGCGGAGCGCCGGCTGTGGCTGCTCAACCGCCTCGACGGCGCCACCTCGGGCGTCATCCTCGTCTGCGGCAACGGCGAACTCGCCCGGGCGATCAAGGAGCTCTTCGCGCGGAAGAAGGTCCGCAAGGTCTACGCCGCGCTCGTCTTCGGCAAGCCGTCCGAGCGCAACCAATTCTGGCGCGACCTGCTCGCCGTCGAGAAGCGCGGCGGCCAGATCCGCACCAGCGCCGTCGCCGGCCACCTGCCGGCGGCGACCCAGTTCAGCTTCGTCGAGCACCGCCAGGGCGCGTTCTCGACCTCGCTGGTCAAGCTGGAGCCGCACACCGGCCGCAGCCACCAGCTCCGCGCCCAGTGCGCGAAGCGCCGCCTGCCGATCGTCGGCGACCAGACCTACGGCGACTTCATGCTCAACCGCGAGTTTGCCCGCGCCACGCGGGAGAAGCGGCTGTTCCTCCACTCGCACGAGACGAGTTTCACCTACGAATTCGGCGGCGCCAGCCATCCCTTCCGCGCCACGGCGCCGCTGCCGCCGGAGTTCACCCGCAAATACTGACGGGCGCCCGTGCCCGTCATCGGCTTCCCCGCGCTTGAAGCGGACGCCGCGTCCGGCAAGCTCCCGCCATGCAACGCAGCGGGCTCTGGTCGCGGATCGACGCCGTCCTGGAGGAGAGGCGGCTCAAGCCGGACCTCGCGCGCGGCCTGCGCGCGACCGTCGGCTTCATGCTGCCGGTGCTGGCGGCGCTGTGGTGGAAGCTGCCGTTCGACGTCACCTTCGCCGCCATCACGGCGCAGAACGTCGCGATGGTGGACGTGCGCGGCTCGTATCCGCTCCGCCTCGGCCTGCTGCTGGCGATGACCGCGGTGTTCGCCGGCTCGGGCTGGCTGGGCGCCTTCGGCGCGCCGGCCCTCGCCCCGGCGCTGGCCGTGATCGGGGGCGTGACGCTCGCCTCCGGCGCCTGGCGCCACGTGATCCCCGACTACGGGCCGTCGATCGCGAGCACGTCCGTGTTCCTGACCCTGCTCGCGCTGGCGCTGCCCGGCGGCGAGACGGTGGCCAGCCAGCACTTCCTCGCCGCGCTCGCCGGCGGCCTCCTCGGCGTCCTGGTGCAGGTGGCGCTCTGGCCGTTCCGCTCGGAGCATCCCCTCCGCCGCATCGTGTCCGACAGCTGGCTGGCGCTCTCCGACCTGCTCGACGCCCTGACGCCCGATGCGGCGCGCGCCGCCGCGGACCGCCAGCGGGCGATCGCCGAGCGCGAGGCGCAGCTGCGGCTGACGCTCGACCAGACCCGGCACACGCTGGAGACACACGGCGGCCGGCCCGGCCCGCTGCTGCCGCGCCTGCACGCGCTCAACCACGCCGCCGCCCGCCTCTTCACCCGCGTGGTCGCGCTCAACTCCGCGCTGGAGAACCTGCGCGAGCGGACCGACGCCCCGCTGCTCGCCGCCAGCCTGGCGCCGGTCTTTTCCTCGCTGGTGAACACGACGCGCCTCGTCGCCGTGACCGTCGTCTCCCGCCAGCCCTCGCATCTCGCCGCTGTCGAGGTGCGGCTGGTGCGCCTGTCCCATCTCCTCCAGGCCACCGAGGACCGCGTGGCGGGCCACGAGCCCGGCGACCCCGCGCTGCACCAGCTGGCGAACCTGCTGCACCAGCTCGGCGAGCTGGTGCCGGAGACCCGGGCGGCCCTGCGGGCGACGATCGCGCGCGCCGGCGAGCGCGCGGCCTTTTCCCTCGAACTGCTCGACCTGCATGCCCGCGCGCTGCGGCCGCTGGCCGCCGCGATCAACCTGCGCTGGCCGCCCGAGGCGGCGCTGGTGCGCTTCACCATCCGGCTCGCGAGCCTGCAGCTGCTCGGCGTCGCGGTGATGAAGCACTTCGGCTTCAGCCGCGGCTACTGGCTGCCGCTCACCATGCTCGTGGTGCTGCAGCCCGACTACGGCACCACGCGCCTGCGCGCCGCCCAGCGCGTGCTCGGCACGATCGCCGGCGGCGTGCTGGCCAGCGCGCTGCTCTGGCTGCCGCTGCCGGGGTGGGCGATCCTCGCCGCGATGGCGCTGACCATGGCCGGCTTCGCCTTCTGGCTGAAGCGCAACTACGCCGTCGCCGTCTTCTTCATCACGCTGTTCGTCGTGCTCATCACCGAGGCGCAGGAGCGCGTCAGCGTCGCCTTCACGCTCGAGCGCCTCGCGGCGACGCTGGCGGGCGGCGTGCTCGCGCTGGCCGCGGCGTATCTGTTCTGGCCGGTGTGGGAGCGCGGCCAGTTCCCGCAGATCCTGGCGCGGGCCCTAGGGGCGAACCGCGCCTACCTCCAGGCCATCGGCGCCGCGCTCGCCGAGGGCCGTCGCTTCGACGACCGGTTGATCGCCGCCAAGCGCGCCGCGGAGTCGGCCAACGGCGCGCTCTTCTCGTCCCTGCAGCGCATGAGCGCGGAACCGAAGCACCAGCAGGCCGACGTCGACGCGGCCGCGGCGCTGGCCAACGGCAACCAGCGCCTGACCAGCGCGCTGACCGGCCTCGCCGTCCAGCTCGGCGGCGCGCCGCTGTCCGGTCCGGCGCTGACGGATTTCGTGCACCTGGCGGGCGAGGCGCTTGCGGAGCTGGCCCGCGAGGACCGCGGGCCGCGCCTGGCGGAGCTGCGCGCGGCACTCGACCGGGTGCATTTCCCGTCGCGGCCGCGCGCGACCGACGCCGCGGCGGCGCGAACCGAGCTGGCGGCCTACCTGCAGTTCGCTCGCTGCGCCACGGAACTCGACGCGATGCTGCTCGAGGCGGCCTCCGGCCCGGCGGGAGCTGGGCTCGGCCCGGCAGCATCCCGCTAGCGGCGGGGGTGGCTGCGGGCGCGCGCTCAGAGCAGGCTCAGCTGCGAGTCGTCGCTCGGCGTGACGGTGATCTTCTTCTTCGGCTTCGCCTGCGGCGCGGCGGGAAGCGTCACGGTGACCTCGTCGGACTCGAGCTGGGTGAGGATGGTCTTGGCGCGGTCGATCACCGTCAGGGGCAGGCCGGCGAGGCGGGCGACCTGGATGCCGTAGCTGCGGTCGGCCGCGCCCTCGACGACGCGGCGGACGAACACGATGTCGTCGTTCCACTCCTTCACCGCGACGGAGAAGTTGCGCAGGCGCGACAGGTGTTTGTCGAGCTGCGTCAGCTCCTGGTAATGCGTGGCGAAGAGCGTGCGCGGACCGCGATCGGCGGAGCGGTGCAGGTGCTCGACCACCGCCCAGGCGATGGAGAGGCCGTCGTAGGTCGAGGTGCCGCGGCCGATCTCGTCGAGGATGATGAGCGACCGGTCGGTGGCGTTGTTGAGGATGTTCGCGGTCTCGTTCATCTCGACCATGAAGGTCGAGTTGCCGCGCGCGAGGTCGTCGCTCGCGCCGACGCGGGAGAAGATGCGGTCGACGAGGCCGATGCGGCAGGCCTTGGCCGGCGCCCAGCAGCCGACCTGCGCCATGAGCGTGATGAGCGCGACCTGGCGGATGTAGGTCGATTTGCCCGCCATGTTCGGGCCGGTGAGGAGGATGATCTGCGCGTCGGTGGCGGAGAGCGCGGCGTCGTTCGGCACGAAGGTGTAGCTGCCGGCCAGGCCGAGGCGCTCCTGCTTCATCATCTGCTCGACGACGGGATGGCGGCCGTCGGTGATGGCGAGCGAGTCGCCCTCGTCGAGCTCCGGGCGGCAGTAATCCCACTCGCGGGCGAGCACGGCCCAGCCGCCGAGCACGTCGAGCTCGGCCAGCGCCTCGGCGGTGCGGGTGAGCGCGGGGGCCTCCGCGAGCACGGCGCCGACGAGGTAGGCGAAGAGCTCCTGCTCGCGGGCGAGGGATTTCTCCTCGGCGGAGAAGATTTCCTTTTCCTTCAGCTTGAGGTCCTCGGTGACGTAGCGCTCGCCGTTCACCGTGGTCTGCTTGCGCACGTAGTCGGCGGGGACGAGGTGGACGTTGGCCTTGGTGACCTCGATGTAGTAGCCGAAGACAGAGGTGAAGCGGACCTTGAGGCTCTTGATGCCGGTGCGTTCCTGCTCGCGGCGCTCGAGCTCGGCCAGCCAGCCCTTGTTGTCGGTGGTGAGGCTGCGCAGGCGGTCGAGCTCGGCGTCGTAGCCGGCGCGGATGTAGTTGCCGTCGGCGAGGTCGTTCGGGAGCTCGTCGGCCAGCGCCTGGGCGAGCAGCTCGCGCAGCGCGGGCAGGTCGGTGAGGCGGGCGCGGATCCGGGAAATCTCCCCGCCGTGGCTGCCGACGAGGTGCGAGTCGAGCAGGTCGAGGCAGGCGATGATCGCGGGGATCTGGGCGAGCGTGTCGCGCACGCCGCCGAGTTCGCGCGGGTTGCGGAGGCGGTTCTGCAGGCGGCCGAGGATGCGCGGGATGTCGCGGACCTTGTTGAGCAGCTCGCGGACGTTCGCCAGGTCGCTCGGCTGCGCGACGAATTCGCCCACGGCCGTCTGGCGCCGGCGGATTTCCTGCAGGTCGAGGGCGGGGGCCGCGAGCCAGCGCTCGAGCAGGCGCGCGCCGGCGGCGGTGGTGGTGCGGTCGATGGCGCCGAGCAGCGAGGCGTCGCGCGTGCCACGGATGGACTGGAAGATCTCGAGGTTGCGCAGGGTCGCCGGGTCGAGGAGTAGCGTGTGTGCGCTGCGGTATTCCTGGAGCGAGCGGAGGTTCTCGGGCTTGGCGCAGAGATTTTCCGTCGCGTAGTAGACGACGGCGCCAGCCGCACCGAGGGCGGGGTGGGTGTGGGCGAGGCCGAAACCCTGGAGGTTCAGCACGCCGAGCGCGTCCATCACGGTCTTGGCGCCGCCGGCGACCTCGAAGTGGTAGCCGGGCAATTCGGTGATCAGGCGCTCGGCGCAGAAGTGCTGGAGGTTGTGCGTGACGTGGTCGTCGTGCGGCGCGGCCTTCCACTTCTCGAGATCGCCTTCGATCAGGACGAGCTCGGCGGGATCGAGCGCGGTGAGGACGGGCAGGAGGTTCTCCGGCCGCGCGTCGGTGGCGACGCGGAACTCCCCGGTCGAGACGTCGAGCCAGGCGGCGTGCAGGCCGTGCTTGTTCAGCTCGAGGGCGCAGAGGTAGTGGTTCTTGGCGGCGTCGAGCTGGTTGGCGGCGAGGGTGGTGCCGGGCGAGAGGATGCGCGTGAGCTGGCGCTTGACGAGCTTGCCGGCCTTGGCGGGTTCCGCCTGGTCGCAGATGGCGACCTTCTTGCCGGCGGCGAGGAGCTTGGTGACGTAGTTGTCCGCGGCGTGGAAGGGGATGCCTGCCATCGGGTAGTCCTGGCGCTTGGTCAGGGTGATGCCGAGCAGGCGCGAGGCGACCTCGGCGTCCTCGAAGAACATCTCGTAGAAGTCCCCGAGCCGGAAAAGCAGCAGCGTGTTCGCCGGGAGGCCGCGTTTGACCTCGAAATACTGCTGCATCATCGGGGTGAGCTTTTCGGACATGAGCGGGCTTTCTTGAACCACGAAGGCACGGAGGGCACGCAGAAAATCACCCCGGGGATCGCCGGGTTTTCGCGCTGGTTTCCGCGCGGCCGGTGTGCTTCGTGTGCGGCGTGGTTAATCTCTTCCATGTCGACCTGGGCGGCGCCGGCCGGCCGCCGATGCTGGTCCTGCACGGCCTGCTCGGCTCCTCGCGCAACTGGCAGACGACCGGGCGCGACCTGGCGGCGCACTTCCACGTGTTCGCCCTCGACGCCCGCAACCACGGCCGCTCGCCGCACGCGGACGCGATGAGCTACGAGGCGATGGCGGACGACCTCGCGGGCTGGATGGACGCGCACGGGCTGCCGCGGGCCACGCTCGTCGGCCACAGCATGGGCGGGAAGATCGCGATGCTGCTTGCCTGCCGTCAGCCGCAGCGCGTCGAGCGGCTCGTCGTCGTCGACGTCGCCCCGCGCGACTACAGCTGGCAGGGGCACCGCGCGGAGTTCCTGGCGATGAACGAGCTCAGCCTCGGCAGCCTGCAGTCGCGCCAGGAGGCCGAGATGCGCTTCGAGGCGCGCGTGCCCGATCTCGGCATGCGGAAATTTCTCACCACGAACCTGGCCCGCGACGACGCCGGCCAGTGGCGCTGGAGCATCAACCTCCCGGTGCTGACCGCCGCGCTGCCGCAGCTGGAGAAGGACGCGCTCCGGCCCGACGACCGCTTCGACGGTCCCACGCAGTTCATCCTCGGCGGCCGCTCGCGCTACGTGCAGGAGAGCGACCACGCGGCGATCCGCCGGCATTTCCCTTCGGCCCGCTTCACCACCATTCCCGAGGCCGGGCACAACCCGCACATGGACGCCCGCGAGGCCTTCGTGCGCGCGGTGCTGGAGGCGTAGGGCGGGGGCCGTAGCGCCGGCTCAGGTCTCCGACACCATCGGCAGCTGACCGCCCTTGGCCACCGCGTCGCGGCTGCGCTGCGCGTAAGGCAGCCAGGAGCGCTTGCGCCAGCGCCAGAGCATCATCAGGCCGCGCGCCCACTCCTCGATCATCATCGCGACCCAGACGCCGGGCAGGCCCCAGCCGAGCTTCAGGCCGAAGAGCCAGCACAACGGGACGCTGAAGCACCACTGCGAGACCATCGCGATCGAGATCGGGAAACGCGCGTCGCCCGTGGCGCGAAGCGCATTGATGATGACGATGTTCAGGACGCGCCCGGGCTCGTAGGGGATCGACATGAGCAGCAGGACGGCGCCGCCCGTGATCACGACCGGGTCGTGGGAGAACTGGCTGAGCAGCGGCTTGCCGCAGGCGGCGACGATCACGATCGCCGCGGTCGAGATGGCGAAGCCGATGCGCACGCTCCGCATCACCTCGCGGTAGGCGCCCGCGAAGTCGCCCGCGCCGACGAGGCGCCCGATGAGCAGCTCCGTGCCGAGGCCGAGCGCGATGGAGAACAGGATCACGAGCAGCTGCGCCTGCCGCGTGTAGGTCATCATCGCCAGGCTTTCGGCGCCCAGGCGGGCGACGAAGCTCGTGATCACCATCAGCGAGACCCAGTAGCTCATGTGCTCGCCGGCCGCGGGCAGGCCGATGTGCAGGATGCGCTTGATCCGATCGAGGCGGATGTCGACGAAGTCGCGCGCCCGGAGCATGAGCTTCAGGCGGCGGTCGAGCAGCACCCAGAGGATGAGGCTGGCCACGACGCGGCTGAAGACGCTGGCGAGCGCGACGCCGGTGACGCCCATCTTCGGCGCGCCGAAGAGCCCGAAGAGCAGGACGCAGCTGCCGGCGATGTTGATCACGTTCTGCAGGGTCGTGACGACCATGGCGTCGCGCGTGTGGCCGTGGGCGCGGAGCGAGGCGCCGAGCGAGACGTTCATCGACTCCATGAACAGCGTGCCGCCCATCAGGGTGAGGAACGGCCGCGCGTGGACCATCAGCTCGTCCGGCAGCTGCATCAGCCGCAGCAGCGGCGTCGCGCAGGTGAAGGCCACGAGGCTGATGACGAGGCCGATCCAGGTGTTCACCGCGATGGCGGTGGTGACGATCTTCTCCGCGCCCTTGGCGTCGCCCGCGCCGACGTGGTGGGTGATGACGACGCTGGCGCCGATGCCGATGAAGTTGAAACAGATCAGCGAGAGCACCACGAACTGGTTGGCGACGCCCAGCGCGGCCACGGCGCCGTCCGAGACGTGCGCGACCATGAAGGTGTCGACGACGCCGATGAGGATGCGCAGCGCCTGTTCGATGAAGATCGGCCAGGCGATCTGCAGCAGAGTGGGGGCGGCCTTGGTAGTCGTTGAGTTCATCCCGCGGGAGGAACCACAGACAGCCGCCGCCGCGCCAAGACAAGGCGAATTCCCGTCAAGAAATCGCGTGCCGTCCTAGCGCCGACTCCAGATCCGCAGCGAGCTGAGGAGGAAGTTCTCCAGCGCGGCGGCCTCGTTCAGGTTGAGGCGGAGGAGGCCGACGTCGTGTTCGAGCTGGGCGATGGCGGCAACGGTGGCGCGGCGCGCGGCCTCGTCGCCGGCGGCCAGGCGCGCCTGGGCGAAGTCGCGGGTGGCGTGCTCGAGCTCGGCGAAGAGCTTCAGGCGGATGCCGTTCGTGATGCCGGTCTGGATGGCGTCGACCTCGTCGTCGTCGAGATCGTCCGGGAGCTTTTCCTTCTGCTGCTTCCACGCCTGCTCGGTGGCGGCGGAGAGGACGGCGTTGAAGCGCGTGATCAGGCCGTAGACGCTGATGACTTGGTCGGCGACGGCGCGCTTGTCGGCGGCGCCGTCGGCGAGCTTGCCCAGCCAGGCGGCATAGTCGGCGCGGGTTTGCTGCCACGCGGCGACCAGGTCGGGCTCGCAGCCGGCCAGGGCCTCGGCGCCGGAGTCGGTGAAGCGGAAGTGCAGGCAGCGGCTGCGGATGGTGGCGAGCAGCGCGTAGGGCCGCGTGGTGAGCAGCAGGATCGCGGTGCTGGCCGGCGGTTCCTCGAGGGTCTTGAGGAAGATGTTGGCCGCGGCGACGTTCATGCGGTCGGCCTCGTAGACGACGGCGACCTTGCGGTGCGAGACTTGGGGCGAGACCTGGATGCGGTTGATGAGGTCGCGCGTGGCGTCCGCGCCGATCTGCCGCATCTTGCCGGCGGGGCGGAGGGCGAAGAAGTCCGGGTGCTGCTTCGGCGCGAAATACTGGCTGGGCGAGCGCGGGTCGTTGAGCAGGCGGTCGGCGATGCCGTGCGCGACGGTGGCGAGCGTGCCGAGGTTCTCGCCGTGGAGCAGGAGGCTGTTGGCGAGGCGGCGGCGCTCGATGGCGCGCTCGATCACGGACACGGCGGGCGTGCCGGCGAGGGCTTCGGGCCAGGGAGCTGGAGCGGCGGAGAACAGGGGACGGGAAACTGAGGACTGAGAACGGAGGACGGGAGCCGGACTCAGGCGGTTTGCAGGTCGAGCAGGCGGAGCTGCACCGCGCCCCAGATCTGTTCCTCGAGGGCGTTGGGCTGCTGCGTGCCGTCCATGACGACCACGCGCTCCGGCCACTGGCGGGCGAGGAGCAGGTAGCCTTCGCGGACCTTGTTGTAGAACTCGATGTTCTCGCGCTCCATGCGGTCGGGCAGGTCGGAGGCGCGCTGGCGGATGCGCTGGAGGCTCACCTCGGTCGGGACGTCGAGCACGATGGTGAGGTGCGGCATGACGTTGCCGACGGCGAAGCGGTTGATCTGGTTCACCGGGTCGGGCGCGAGGTTGCGGGCGACGCCCTGGTAGACGGTGGACGAGTCGAGGTAGCGGTCGCTCAGCACGACGGCGCCGCGGAGCAGGGCGGGGGCGATGACCTCGCGCACCAGCTGGGCGCGGGCGGCGGTGAAGAGCAGCAGCTCCGTCTCCGGGCACATCTCGTCGCCGCGGTGGTTGTGGATGAGAATATTCCGGATCTGCTCGCCGATCTCGGTGCCGCCCGGCTCGCGCGTCGCGATGACCTCGCGGCCGAGCTTCTGGAGGTGCTCGGCCAGGCGCATGATCTGCGTGGACTTGCCGGAACCTTCGGAGCCTTCGAACGAGATGAGTTTGCCGACGGGCTTGGACTTGTTGGGCATGGAAAGAGGGGAGGACGTTCACGAAACGCGACGCGAGAATTTTCGGCAACCGTTTTTCCGCGCGCCGGCGGGAGGAAACCCCTTGATTGCGCCGGAGAATCGCGCCAACACTTCGCGGTCATGCTCAGCCTTGCCTTGGCACCGCTTTTTCTCGCCACCACCAACATCATCGAAGTCTTCGTTCGCTGCGACCCCGTCGGTCAGGTCATCACCGTCGTGCTGCTGATCTTCAGCGTGTTCGCCTGGTCGGTGATGCTCGGGAAAAATTCCGAGCTGAACAAGCTCCGCATCCGCAACCACCAGTTCGAACAGCGCCTGCGCGAGGAGCGCAAGCTGCTCGATCTGCCGGAGTCGTTCCGCAACATGCGCTCGATCCCCTATGCGGACCTCTTCGCCGACGCCGCGGAGTCCTACTGGCGCGCCGCCGCCATCGGCAAGGAGAAGGGCGACGACTCGCTGCATGCGCGCCTCGAGCACGCCGAGAACGCCATCGCCCGCGCCCTCGCGCGTCAGGTGCTGCGCTACGAGGAGAACATGGTGTGGCTCGCGACCATGGTCACCGTCGCCCCCTTCATGGGCCTGCTCGGCACGGTCTGGGGCGTGATGGAGGCCTTCAGCGCCGTCTCGGTGATGCAGACCGCGAGCATCCAGACGCTGGCCCCCGGCGTCTCGGCGGCGCTGCTCACGACCATCGCCGGCCTCGTGGTGGCGATTCCGTCCGTGGTGGGCTACAATATCCTGCTGAACAAGTCCAAGACGCTCACCACCGAGATCGAAAACTACGCCAGCGTGCTCGCCGATCGCATCGAGCTCGAGATGCAGAAATAAGGAGCCAACCGCCATGGCCCGCACCTTCCGCCGTCCGCGCGCCGCGCACCCGATCTCGGAGCTGAACGTCACCAACCTGATCGACCTGGCGTTCACGCTGCTGATCATCTTCATGATCGCCACGCCGCTGATCCAGTCGGAGCAGACCGTGCCGGTGAACCTGCCCGTCGAGTCGAAGAGCGAGCAGTCGCGGCCGGACAAGGACACCCGGTTCGAGACCATCACCATCAAGGCCGACGGCACCTGCACGCTTGCGGGCCGGGTCGTGCCGCTGGCCAACCTCCGCAAGACGCTCGCCACCTACGCCGCCGAGCCGAAGCCGCCGGTCTTCCGCATCCGCATGGATCAGAAGGCCACCGCGCAGCACTTCATCAGCGTGATGGACGCGCTGAAACAAAACGGACTCTCCAAGGTCACCTTCGACACCCAGACCGGTTCCTGAGCGCCATGCGCGCGAACTCGCCCAGCGCCTTCTTCGCCTCGCTGCTGCTGCACGCCACAGTGGCCGCGATCATTGCCGGGCTCTCGCTCTATGTCGCGCAGGTGCAGCAGCAGCGCCCGCCGGTGATCTTCGACCTCGTCGCCGGTCCGCCGACCGCGCCCGACGAGTTGGTCGCCGCCAAGCTGGGCAACACGCTCACGCCACCGAAAATCGCGCCCCCGGTCAACGCGCCGGTGGCCCAGCCCGAGGTCGCGCCCGAGCCCGAGCCGGTCGTCGAGACCGCCAAGGTCGCACCGGTCGAGCAGGTCGTCCCGACGCCGCCGAAGGAGACGCCGAAGCCCAAGGAAAAGGTCAAGGAGGCGCCGAAGCCGAAACAGCCGCTCACGAAGGAGGCCAAGTCCGTCGTGAACGAGATGAACAAAAAGCGGATCGTCTCCTACCTGAACGAGAAGAAGAAAATCGACCGCGAGATCGCCAAGCAGGAAGCCGCGCGCAAGGCCGCCGCCGCCCGCGCCGCCAAGGCCGCGGCCGGCGTGAAAGGCGTCGACGTCGAGGGCATCAAGGAGGGCGTGCTCGGCGGCTCGACCGCGAACAAGCGCGGCGGCGGCGGGGGCAAGGCGCTCAGCCGCGAGGAGGCGAGCGAGATGCTCGTCTACCAGACGCTGCTGAAGAACGAGCTGCGCAGCATCTTCGACGATCTGAAGCCGACCGGGCTGGCCGACTCGCTCAACGCGGACGTCAGCTTCCTCGTCGCCGCCAACGGCGAGGTCGGCAACGTCCGCCTCACCCGCTCGTCAGGCAACGCGGAGTTCGACCAGGCCGTGCTCGCGACCTTCCGGAAGCTGGTGTGGGGCAAGCGCCGTCCCGACGGCAAGAGCAACACCTGGGAGCTCACCTTCCGCATGCGCGACCTGGATTGAGGCCGGCGGCGCGGGGCCGGCGCCCGCGCCGTCAATCTGCCCGCAGCGCCAGCAGCGGATCGAGCCGCGAGGCCCGGCGGGCCGGAATCCAGCAGGCGAGGGCAGCGGCGGCGAACACGGCGCCTCCGCCCAGCAGCAGCGGCACCACGCGCAGTCCGTCCATGCCGTAGACGACGGACTTCAACAGCGTGCTGCCGCTCCAGACGCCCAGCGCGCCGAGCACCAGTCCCGTCGCGACCCAGCGTCCGCCTTGGGCGAAGATCAGGCGCAGGATCGTGCCCTTGCCCGCGCCGATCGCGAGCCGCACGCCGATCTCGCGCGTGCGCTGCTGCACCAGATACGAAAGCGTGCCGTAGAGCCCGACCGCGAGCAGGCCGAGCGCGAGGGCCATGAACGCGTCCACGAGCCCCGCCATCGTGCGCTGGCCGCGAGTCGAGTCCTTCACCACCTGCTGGAGCGTGCGGACGCGCTCGACCGCCAGTTCGGAGTCGAGCGCCGTCACCTCGGCGCGCAAGGCAGCGGAAAGGGCGGCCGCCGGCTGCGCCGACCGGATCAGGACGTAGACGGAGCGGCCCCAGTGGCCCTCGGGCGTCGTATACATTTCCGGCTGCGCCTTTGTCGCCGCCCCGTGCTGACGGACATCCTCGACGACCCCGACCACGCGCGCGACATACCACGGCTTGCCGGGATTGTTGCCCCGGATGATTTCGCCCAGCGGGTTCTTGTCCGGCCAGGCCTTCGCCACCATCGCCTGGTTGACCACCACGCCCCGCACCTCGCCGGTGCGGTCCTCGGCGTTGAGCAGGCGGCCCTGGATCAGTTTCAGGCCCGCGGCGGCGAAATAGTCCTCGGTCACGGAGGAGCGCTCGACGTTCATGCGGCGCTGCTTCGGGTCGTAGACCTCGTCGTTCACCAGGGCGTTGGTGTTGCTGCCGCCCTCGAGCGGGAGCTTGGAGGTGAGGCCGACGCTGACGACCCCGGGCAACGCCTTCACGCGCTCCTCGAGGGCGCGCCAGAAGCGCACGCGGTCGGCGTCCTCGTCGTAGCGCTTGCCGCGGAGATTGACGCGCCCGACGAGCACCCGGTCGGTCGCGAGCTGCTGGTTTTCCTCGAGCAACTTCAGGTAGCTGCCGGAAAAGATCGCCGCGCCGTTGGCGAGCACGAACGCCAGGGCGATCTGGCCGATGAGCAGGCCCTGGAGCAGGCGGTGGCGCGACGAGGTGCTGCCGCGCGAGTCGCTGCGGATGACCGAGGCGAGGCCGACGCGCGAGCCGGCGAGCGCCGGCGGCAGGCCGGCGATGAGGGCGGTGAGCACGGTGGCCCCGAGCACGAAGCCCAGCACCGGCAGGTCGAGCGCGATGGCGGCCTTGCGCGCCTCGGTGGTCGGCGCGATGACGCGCATCACCTGCAGGCCCCCGAGCGAGAGGCAGAGCCCGAGCGCCGCGCCGGCGCCGGCGATGACGAAGCTCTCCGCCAGCGCGAGCCGCACGAGCGCCGTGCGCGTCGCGCCCAGCGCCAGCCGCACGCCGAACTCGCCCGCCCGGCGGGCGCCGCGGGCCAGGAGCATGCTGGCGACGTTGGCGCAGGCGACGAGCAGCACGAACGCCACCGCGGTGAACAGCACCCAGCCCTGGCGCGCGGTGTCGACGGTCATCTGTTCGTGGAGCGAGATGACGAGAAACGGCTTCCGCATGTTGCTGTCGGGGTAGGTCTCCGCGAGGCGCTTGCCGAGGGCCTTCGCCTCGGCGTCGGCGGTGGCGACCGCCACGCCCGGCTTGAGACGTGCGAGACCGCAGAGCCAGTGCGAATCGCGCTGCAGCTTGGCCGGATCAAACTGGAGCGGCTGCCAGACGTGGCAGTCGGTCGTCTGCAGCCACGGTCCGGCAAACTCGAATTCCGGCGGCATGATGCCGACGACGGTGACGTTGCTGCCGTTGAGACGAACCTCGCGCCCGACGAGGGCCGGATCCGCGCCGAAGGTTTGTTTCCACAGCGAGTAACTGAGGATCGCGACCGGCGGGGCCCCGAGCTTGTCGTCGTCCGGCGTGAACAGCCGGCCGTGCAGGGGCGCCACGCCGAACGCGCGCAGGACGCCCGAGGTCACGCTCGCCCCGGAGACGGCCTGGGCGTTTTCCTGGCCGATGTTGAACGACTGGGGCGTGTAGACGCCGAAGTCGGTGAAGGACGTGAGCTCCCGCTTCAGGTCGGTGAAGTCGGCGGAGGAGAGCGGCCACTGGCGGTCCGACCAGACCATCACGAGCCGGTCCGGCTCCGGGTAGCGCAGCGGCGAGAGCACGAGCGCGCGCAGCGTGCTGAACATCGTCGTGGTCGCCGCGAGCCCGACGGCCAGGGTGAGCACGGCGACGGCGGTGAAGCCGCGGGATTTGGCGAGATTGCGGATGGCGAGCCGGAGATCGGGGAGCATGGCTGCCGGGGATAACCGCGCCGGGGCGAGGCGGTTTCAGGAAATCTCTACCACCGGCAGCGGCGGCGGGCGCGCCCAAAAAGAAACCCCGCCCTGGGTAGGGCGGGGTAAAGTGGTGGACCCGATCAGATTCGAACTGACGACCTCCTCAATGCCATTGAGGCGCTCTTCCAACTGAGCTACGAGCCCACAAAGAACTGCGAGCGGTCAAAAAGTGGGTTTTGGCGGGCGAATGCAAGGCCTTTTTGGAAATCACCCTCAACTTAGTTTGGGCCGTGCAAAATCAGGGGCGGCGGAGGCGGGGAGGGGTCTTCGGGATTCGACGGCGCCGCGGCTGGCGCGGCCGCCGCGCGCCGGGCCCAGTCCGCCCAGTAGGCCGCCTCGCGCTCGCGACGGAGCAGGGCCCGATACTCGGCGTCGCCGGCGAAGAAGATGAAGACGAACAGCACGGTGAGCAGCGGGCTGTGCAGGTAGAAACCCGCCAGCAGCGCGAAGAGGCCGGCCAGCACCTTGCCCACCATCGCGGCCCAATAGGTGGCGCGCAGGTAGTCGAGTTTCATCGCCAGCAGCGCGCGGAGAATGCGGCCACCGTCCATCGGGAACACCGGCAGCAGGTTGAAGGTGCCCATCACGGCGTTCGCCGCGGCGAGCTGGATCATGAGGTCGCGGCTGCCGTAGGCCGGCACGCCCTGCTCGGACCACAGGTCGTGCCACACCAGCGGGAGCAGCACGGCGGCGAGGACGAAGTTCACCGCCGGTCCGGCAACGGTGATGAGCAGCTCCGCGGACGGTTTGCGCGGGATGCGGTCGAACTCCGCCATGCCGCCGATCGGCATCAGCAGGATGCGGGGCACTTGCACGCCGTAGCGACGCGCGGTGAGCGAATGGCCCAGTTCGTGCAGCACGACGCAGCCGAAGAACAATGTCACCAGCAGCAAACTCCAGCCCGCTCCGGTCGCTCCGGCCTGCATCCACCCGTCCCAGCCGTAGTAGGCGAGCAGCAACAGAAAGCTCACGTGGATCGCGAGCTGTATGCCAAAGACGCGGAACAGATTAATTGACCAGCCTAGCATCGGCCCTAAGTAGAACCATCGCCCTCGAAAGCGCTAACACATTCCATGTCCACCGACACTCCGGCACCCACCATCCTCGTCATCGATGACGACACCGAGGTGCGCTACTCGCTCAACCGAGTGCTCAGTTCGCAACGCTACCGCGTGCAGGAGGCCGCGAGCGGCGAGGAGGGCGTGGCTGCGGTGAAGAAACAGGCGCCGGACGTCGTGCTGCTCGACAACCGCATGACCGGCATGACCGGCCTCGAGACGCTGCAGCACATCCGCGCTGCGAGTCCCCGCCAGCTGGTGATCTTCATGACCGCCTACGGCACCGCGCAGACCGCGATCGAGGCGATGAAGTTCGGCGCCTACGACTACGTGGTGAAGCCGTTCGATCCCCCGAAGCTGATCGCGCTGGTCGAGAGCGCGCTGCGGACCCAGGCCGACAGCAAGTCCGCCAGCGCCTACCAGCCGGTGGTCAACTCCGACGAGCACAAGGAGGGCATCGTCGGCACTTCGCCCGCGATGCAGGAGGTTTTCAAGGCCATCGGGCAGTTCGCCGCTTCCGACGCCTCCGTGATGATCACGGGCGAGTCCGGCACGGGCAAGGAGCTCGTCGCTCGCGCCATCCACCGCCACAGCCACCGCTCCTCGAAGGCCTTCGTCGCCGTCAACTGCGCGGCGATCCCGGAGAACCTGATCGAGAGCGAGCTCTTCGGCCACGAGCGCGGCTCGTTCACCGGCGCGACCGCGCAGCGCCTCGGCAAATTCGAACAGTGCGACGGAGGCACGATCTTCCTCGACGAGATCGGCGACATGACGCCGACCACGCAGACGAAAATCCTGCGCGTGCTCCAGGAGGGCGAGATCCAGCGCGTCGGCGGCGTGGAAACGATCAAGGTCAACGTCCGCGTCGTCGCCGCCACGAACAAGAACCTCGAGGCGCTGGTGACGGAGAAGAAATTCCGCGAGGACCTCTACTACCGCCTGAACGTCGTCCGCGTGAAGCTGCCGCCGCTGCGCGCCCGCGTCGAGGACATCCCCCAGATCGTCGACTTCTTCCTCCAGGGCCTGGTGAAGGGCAAGAAGGCCAAGGTCCGCAAGGTTTCCCCGGAGGCGCTGGCGCTGCTCTGCCGCTATCGCTGGCCGGGCAACGTCCGCGAGCTCGAGAACGTCGTCTACCGCAGCGCCGTCGCCGCGACGGGCGACGCCATACTGCCGCGCGACCTGCCCGACGAGGTCCGGCAGGCGGGCGAGAAGGACGAGACGCACGCCGAGTCGTCCGGCTCGAATCCGCCGACGCCCCCGCCGGCCACGGGCGCCACTGACAGCGGCGAGTCGATCGAGGAGCTGGCCGCGCGCCTGCTGGCGGCGGTTGCCGCCGCGCACCCCGGCCACGAGCGCGAGACGCTCACCGCGCTCCTCGGCGACAAGCTGGGGGCGACCGATGCCGCCGCGCCCCGGAAGACGCGCGCGAGGAAATAGGCGGCGCCACCGGGCTCCGCCGAGGTTTCGCCGTAGATACGAACCGCGCCGAGTGCGCCCGCCGAATCCGGCGGCGACTCGCGTTATTTGCGATCGCCGTAGCCGTGCGGCCGCGCCTTGTGCCAGCGCCACGCCGTCTCGATGATCGGCTCGATCGCCTGGTATTTCGGCGTCCAGCCGAGCTCCGTCCGCGCCTTGGTCGCATCGGCGTAGAGCGCCGGCGGATCGCCCGCGCGGCGCGGGGCGTAGGTCACGGGCACCTGGAGGCCGCTGACTTTTTCGACGGCCCGGATGACTTCGAGCACGGAGGTCGGCTGGCCGGTGCCGAGGTTGTAGAAGAACTGCGCGCCGGGGGTGCCGAGCCGGTCGAACACCGCGATGTGGGCGCGGCTGAGGTCGTCGACGTGGACGTAGTCGCGCAGGCAGGTGCCGTCGGGCGTCGGGTAATCCGTGCCGAAAACCTGCAGGGCAGGGCGGAGCCCTGCGCGGCGCCGATGGCGACGGGGATGAGATGCGTCTCGGGGTCGTGGTCCTCGCCGATCGCGCCGTCCTCGGCGGCGCCGGCGGCGTTGAAGTAGCGGAAGGCGGCGAAGCTCAGGCCGTGGGAGCGGGCGAGGGCCTTGAGGAGGTTCTCGAGATCGAGCTTGGTCTGGCCGTAGGGATTGATCGGCGCCTGCGGGAGATCCTCGGTCATCGGCATCTTCTGCGGGATGCCGTAGGTGGCGCAGGTGGAGGAGAAGACGAATTTCTTCACGTCGCGCTTGAGCATGGTCTCCAGCAGCGTGAGCGGGGCGGCGACGTTGTTGCGGTAGTATTTGATCGGGTCGGTGACCGACTCGCCGACGTAGCAGAACGCCGCGAAGTGCATCACCAGGTCGATCGCGTGCGCGCTGAACACGCGGTCGATCGCGGCGGCATCGCCGAGGTCCACGTCGTAAAACGGCACGCCGGGCGCGACCGCGGCGCGGTGGCCGTAGACGAGGTTGTCGACGACGACGGGTTGATGGCCGGCAGCAACGAGCTGCCGCACGCAATGGCTTCCGATGTAACCGGCTCCGCCGGCGACGAGCACTTTCATGGGGAGGAGGCAGACTTCTATTGGGGTTGCTTTCGGGGTGGCTAGGCAATTCCGTGTCCAGCTCTCCGTCCGCCCATGAAGCAAACCCGCATCGTCATCACCGGCATCGGCCTCACCGCGCCGAACGGCAACACGCTGGCCGAGTTTCGCCGCAATCTCCTCCACGGCGTCTCCGGCATCAAGACCGTCGAAGTGCGCTACATGGGGCAATGGCCGGCGGGCATGTGCTCCTTCGATCCGCTGAAATACCAGAAGAAGAAGGACGTCCGCATCGGCACGCGCGCCGGCAGCATCAGCGTTTACTGCGCCCGCGAGGCGCTGGCCGACGCCGGCGTGAACCTCGACACGCGCGACAAGAGCCGGGTGGGCATCTACGTCGGCATCACCGAGCACGGCAACGTCGAGACCGAGAACGAGGTCTTCAACATCTCGCAGTTCAAATACGACACCAAGTTCTGGACGCATCACCACAACCCCCGCACGGTCGCCAATAACCCGGCCGGCGAGGTGTCGCTCAACCTCGGCATCACCGGTCCCGCCTACACGATCGGCGCCGCCTGCGCCGCGGGCAACATGGGCCTGATCCACGCCGCGCAGATGCTGCGGCTCGGCGAGGTCGACTTCGCCATCGCCGGCGGCGTCAGCGAGAGCCCGCAGACCTTCGGCATCTTCGCCGGTTTCAAAAGCCAGAACGCCCTCGCCACGCACGCCGACCCCACGAAGGCCAGCCGGCCTTTCGACAAGGCCCGCAACGGCATCGTCATCTCCGAGGGCGGCTGCCTCTACACCATCGAACGCCTCGAGGACGCCCAGGCGCGCGGCGCCAAGATCTACGGCGAGATCGCCGGCTACTGCGTCAATTCCGATGCCACCGACTACGTCCTTCCCAATCCCGAGCGCCAGGCCGAGTGCGTCCGCAAGGCCCTCGCCAACGCCGGCATGACCGTCGACGACATCGACATCGTCAACACCCACGCGACCTCGACCCCGCAGGGCGACATCCAGGAATGCCAGGCCATCGCCGCCGTCTTCAAGGACCGCAAGGAGCCGCCCGCGATCAACAACACCAAGAGCTTCATCGGGCACGCCATGGGCGCGGCGGGCGCCCTTGAGTTGGCGGGCAACATCCCCAGCTTCGACGACCTCGTCGTTCACCCCACGATAAACGTGGATGAACTTGACCCCCAGTGCGATATCCCGGGTCTCGTCCTCAACCAGCCGCGCACGGTTAAACGGGTTGACGCCATCCTGAATAATTCCTTCGGTATGCTCGGAATTAATTCCACCCTGATCATCAAGCGCTTTACTGCCTGACCTCACCTCCGCACACCATGACGAAAGACGACTGCAAGAAGCTGGTTATCGACATCATCTCCGACATCGCGCCCGACGAGGACCTCTCGAGCATCAAGCCGGACGTCCGCCTGCGCGACCAACTGCAGCTCGATTCCATGGACTTCCTCGACATCGTCATGGAGCTCCGCAAGCGCCACGGCATCGAGGTCCCCGAAGCCGACTACATGCAGCTCGCCTCGCTCGACAGCTGCGCCGACTACCTGACCCCGAAGTTCCAGGCCAAGGCCTAAGTCTTCAGCGCTTGATTTCTTTGCCGGGCGGGGTCTCCGAACCCCGCCTTTTTGCTGAACTGAAACCGTGAACGCCGCCTCGCACTACGACGCCGTCATCATCGGCGCCGGCATGTCCGGCCTCGCTGCCGGCATCCGCCTCGCGCATTTCGGCAAGAAGGTCTGCATCTTCGAGCGCCACAACGCGCCGGGCGGCCTGAACAGCTTCTACAGCATCGCCGGCCGCAAGTTCGACGTCGGCCTGCACGCGATGACCAACTTCGTGCCGCCGGGCGTCAAGGGCACGCCGCTCACGAAACTCCTGCGCCAGCTCCGCATCGACCGCGACGAGTTCGCGCTCTGCCCGCAGAAGCAGTCTAAGATCGCCTTCCGGGACTGCGCACTGAAGTTCACCAACGACTTTGCGGTGCTCGACGCGCAGGTGCGCGAGAACTTCCCCCACGAGGCCGAAGGGTGGAGCAGCCTCGTGCATCTGGTGCGCACCTACGACGACGTCTCGCTCGACGCGAAGCCGCGGTCCGCCCGCGAGGTCGTCGCGCAACACCTCCGCGACCCGCTGCTCACCGACATGCTCTTCTGTCCCGTGATGTATTACGGCAGCGCGCAGGAGCGGGACATGGAGTTCGGGCAGTTCGTCATCATGTTCAAGGCGCTCTACCTCGAGGGTTTCGCCCGGCCGCTCGACGGCGTGCGCGTGATCATCCGCGTGCTGCTGGAGAAATTCCGCCAGGCCGGCGGTGAGCGGCGGATGAAGTGCGGCGTCGCCCGCATCGTCGAGCGCGAGGGCCGCGCCGCCACGCTCGTCCTGGACGACGGCTCGGAGGTCACCGCCGACCACGTCATCTCCTCGATCGGATTCCCGGAAACCATGCGGCTCTGCGAGCCCGCGCACACCGCGGAGGCCGACGCCAACACCGGCCAGCTGTCCTACGCCGAGACGATCGCCGTCTTCAAGCAGCCGCCGGCGCGCTGGGGCTGGGGCGATGACACGATCATCTTCTTCAACGATTCCGACCGCTTCGCCTACGAGCGCGCGTCCGAGCCGGTCGACCTGCGCAGCGGCGTCATCTGCTTCCCGAACAACTTCGCTTATCCCGACGGCGCCGACCTGCCGGAGGGCCTGGTGCGCGTGACCTGCCTGGCGAACTACGACCGTTGGGCGACGCTGCCGAATGAAACCTACCAGGCGGAGAAACGCCGCTGGTTCGACGCGATCCAGCGCAGCGCCCGCCGCTTCCTGCCGCCGGTCGACGATGCCACGCTCGCCGCCAACCTCGTCACGACGGACATGTTCACGCCGCGCACGGTGAAGAAGTTCACCGGTCACCTCAACGGCGCGATCTACGGCGCGCCGCGCAAGGTCCGCGACGGCCGCACGCACCTCGCGAACCTCTACCTCTGCGGCACCGACCAGGGCTTCCTCGGCATCATCGGCGCCATGCTCAGCGGCATCTCCATGGCCAATTACCACGTGCTGCAGGGAAGCGCCGGCCGGTAAAATCCGCGGTTGCCCTGCCTCGCGCCGCGCTCTTACTTCGGGCGCTTCATGGCCTACGACTGGCTCAAAGGAACCCACGACCACTACGACGTCATCGTCATCGGCAGCGGCCTCGGCGGCCTGACCGGTGCCAACGTGCTGGCCAAGTGCGGCCACAAGGTCCTGCTGCTCGAGCACCATTACCAGCTCGGCGGCCTCGCGACCTGGTTCACCCGCAAGGGCGGGCACATCTTCGACATCTCGCTCCACGGCTTCCCGCACGGGATGATCAAGTCCTGTCGCAAGTATTGGAGCCAGGACATCGCCGACGCCATCGTGCAGCTGAAGGGCGTGCGCTTCATCAACCCGCAGTTCCAGGTCGACACGACCTTCGACCGCGACGACTTCACGCGCCAGCTGATCGAGAAGTTCGGCATCCCCGCCGCGACCGTGGAGAAATTCTTCACCGACCTCCGGGCGATGAATTTCTACGACAACTCGACCGAGACGACCGGCCAGATGTTCGAGCGCTATTTCCCGGGCCGCGACGACGTGAAGCGCCTGCTGATGGAGCCGATCGCCTACGCCAACGGCTCCACGATGGACGATCCCGCGATCACGTTCGGCATCGTGTTCTCCAATTTCATGAGCAAGGGCGTGTTCACCTTCCAAGGCGGCACGGACGTCCTGATCAAGCGCATGGCCGAGGAGCTGAAGAAGAACGGCGTCGAGATCCGCAAGCACGTGCTGGTGGAGAAAATCCTCACCGAGGAAGTCGACGGCCGGAAGCGCGTCTGCGGCGTCGTCGCCAACGGCAAAACGATTCGCTGCGGGGCGGTGCTCTCGAATTCCAACATCAAGAACACGGTCCTGCGCATGGCGGGCGAGGAGAACTTCACCCCGGAGTTCGTCGCCGCCACCAAGGCCGTCCGCGTCAACAGCAGCTCCTGCCAGGTCTACCTCGGCATCAAGAAGGGCGAGACGCTCCCGCACATCGGCGACCTCGTCTTCACCTCCGACGAACCGAAATTCTCGAGCGAGGCGCTGGTCGACCTGCACACGACGAGCCGGACCTTCTCGATGTATTACCCGGACACGCGCCCCGGCAGCGACCGCTACACGGTCGTGGTCTCGATCAACGCGCGCTACCAGGACTGGCAGGGCATGTCCGACGAGGACTACGCCAAGCACAAGGAGCGCCTGATCGAGGAATCCATCACCTCGCTCGAGCGCTTCATCCCCGACATCCGCGGCAAGATCGAGTGGAAGGAAGCCGCCACGCCGCGCACCGTCGAATACTACACGAAGCACTGGCACGGCACGTCCTTCGGCACGAAGTTCGAGGGCCTGAAGATTTCCATGGATCTGCCGACGCAGCTCCCGGGCCTCTACCACGCCGGCTCGGTCGGCATCATCATGTCCGGCTGGCTCGGCACCATCAACTACGGCGTCATCGTCGCCAACCAGATCGACAAGGCCCTCGCCGCCGCCAAGCGCACCGCCGCCTGATTTTCCCGTGAACGAAGTCGAGCAACTCATCCCGCACCGCCCGCCGTTCCTGTTCGTCGACGCCATCGTCTCGCACGACGGCGAGACGCTCGTCGCCCGCCGCACCTGGCGTGCCGAGGAGGATTTCTACAAGGGCCACTATCCCGGCGCGCCGATCACGCCGGGCGTGCTGCTCAGCGAGGCCGTCTTCCAGACCGGCGCCTGCCTCATGGCCAAGCTCATGGCCGGCGCCGCAGGGCAGGGGGGCGGCGTGCCGCTGCTCTCCAAGGTCTCGGACATCCGCTTCCGCCTGCCGGTCTATCCCGGCGACACCGTCACGATCGAGGTGAAGCGCAAGGAGACGGTGGGCGAGTTCCACTTCCTCACCGGCGTGATGAAGAACGCCGAAGGCAAGAAGGTCATGAACGTCGACTTCGCCGTCGCGTGGAAGAAGCCGGAGGGCCAAGTCACCACCACATGACCGATTTCCTCCAGGTTTCCGGCAAGACCTTCCTCGTCCAGGGTGTCGCCAACAAGAAGAGCGTCGCCTGGCTGATCGCCAAGTCACTCGAGGAGCAGGGCGCGCGCGTCGTCTACGCCGTCCGCGCCGAGGCGCGGAAGAAATCCCTCGAGGCGCTGCTGGCGGACCGCCCGGTTTTCGTCTGCGACGTCGAGCAGGAGGGAGCGTGCGACAAACTCGCGGCCGAGGTCGCCGCCGCCGGCCTGACCCCGCTGCACGGCCTCGTGCACTCGATCGCGTTCGCCAACTACAGCGAGGGCTTCAAGACCTTCGCCGAGACCAAGCGCGGGGATTTTCTCCAGGCGACCGCCATCTCGGCCTTCTCGCTCGTGGAACTGACCCGCGCGTTCAAGCCACACCTCGCGAAGGACGCCTCCGTCGTGACCATCGGCATCTCGTCGCTGCTCGTGACGCCCGATAACTACGGCTACATGGGGCCGATCAAGGCTGCGCTCGAGTCCTGCGCGCGCTTCCTTGCGAAGTCGCTCAGCGCCGACACCGCCATCCGCGTCAACGTGCTCGGCAGCGGCCCCCTCAAGACCAGCGCGTCCGCCGGCATTCCCGGTTACCTCGAGAGCTATCTCTACGCCGAGAAAATGACCTTCCGCAAACGCGCGCTCGACACCCAGGAAGTCGCCAACGCCGCGCTCTTCCTCCTCAGCCCGCGCAGCAGCGGCGTGAACGGCACGACACTCGTCGTCGACGCCGGACTCGGTTCGAACTACTTCGACAAGGACATCATCCGCCTCGCCATGCGGCCGGAGAAGTGAGCGATGCGCTTCCGTCACGCCTGCATTGAATCCATCGCGGCTGTCGAGCCGGACGAGATCTGGTCGTCCGCCGACATCGAGACGCGGCTCAAGCCGATGTATGAGCGCCTGCGCCTGCCGGAAGGGCGCCTCGAGCTCATGTCCGGCATCCGCGAGCGCCGCATGTGGGCCGCGGGCACACGCCCGTCCGACGCCAGCGCCGCCGCCGGCCGCAAGCTGCTCGGGCTCTCCCAGATTCCCGCCGCGAAACTCCAGGTGCTGATGCACAGCGCCGTGTGCCGCGACATGCTCGAGCCGGCCACCGCGACCTTCGTCCATCATAAGATGGGCCTCGGCGGGAGCATGCAGGTCTTCGACGTCTCCAACGCCTGCCTCGGCTTCCTCAACGGCCTCGTGCTGCTCGGCTCGATGATCGACGCCGGCCAGGTCCGCGCCGGCATCGTCGTCTCGGGCGAGAACGGCCGTCCGCTGGTCGAGCGCACGATCCAGCATCTGCTCGCGGCCAACCTCGACCGCAACGCCATCAAGCCCTTCTTCGCCAATCTCACCATCGGCTCGGCCGCCGTCGCCGCGGTCGTTTGCCACGAGGACGAGCTGCCCGCCGGCGCCCCGCGCCACCGCCTCGTCGCCGGCGCCGCGCTGGCCGACACCAGCCACAGCGATCTCTGCCAGGGCGACAGCGCGGGCGACGGGCTCGCCATGGAAACCGATTCCGAGCAGCTGCTCATCGCCGGCGTCGACGTCGCGCGCCGCACCTGGAGCGAGTTCAAGCGGGAGAGCGGCTGGAACGCGACGACGCCGGACCGCTTCATCTGCCACCAGGTCGGCAGCGCCCACCGCCGCAAGCTCTACGAGACGCTCGGCCTCGACCTCGCGAAGGATTTCTCGTCGTTCGAGACGCTAGGCAACACCGGCTCCGCCGCGCTGCCCGCGACGCTTGCCCGCGCCGTCGAGCAGGGTGCCGTGCGCGCCGGCCAGAAGGTCGCGCTGCTCGGCATCGGCAGCGGCATCAACAGCCTCATGCTCGCCCTCGAATGGTGAACGGCGCCACCCAACTCCCGGACTGGCTGCGGAAGCTCTATCCGTTCGAGCCGCAACGCTTCGCCACGCCCGCCGGCGAATTGAGCTATCTCGACGAAGGCCCGCGCACCGACGAGGCCGTCGTTATGGTGCACGGCAATCCCACGTGGTCGTTCTTCTACCGCGACGTCGTGCTCGCGCTGCGCGACCGCATGCGCTGCATCGTGCCCGACCACCTCGGCTGCGGACTCTCCGCCAAGCCGCAGCGGTGGGACTACACGCTGCCGAACCACATCGCGAATCTCCGCGCACTGCTCGATTCGCTGTCGCTGCGGAAAATCCACCTCGTGGTCCACGATTGGGGCGGGCCGATCGGCCTTGGCGCCGTGCTGCCGCAGGCGGAGAAACTCGGTCGCGTCGTCATCCTCAACACCGCGGCGTTCGCCGACACGGTTGTCCCGCTGCGGATCCGGCTCTGCCGGGCGCCGCTGCTCGGCGAGCTCATCGTGCGCGGCGGCAACGGCTTTGCCTGGCCGGCGACGTGGATGGCGGTGTCGAAGCCGCTGCCGGCCGACGTGAAGCGCGGTTTCCTTTTCCCCTACGATTCCTGGGCCAACCGCATCGCGACGCATCGCTTCGTCGTCGACATCCCCAGCGGACGCGGCACGCCCTCGGATCGCGCTCTCGCCGAGATCGAGCAATGCCTGCCGTTGCTGCGCCAGCGTCCGGTTGCCATCGTGTGGGGTGGGGACGACTTCTGCTTCAACCGGCACTACTACGCACGCTGGAGCGAACTGCTGCCCGGAGCCGACCAGCACCTCCTTGAAGGCGTCGGCCACTACCTGATCGAGGATGGCGGCTCCGCCGTCGTGCAGCGGATCGTCGCGCACCTCACGAGCGAAAACACGCCCGCCAGGATGTGACCAATCCGGCGGTTCCGGCGTCTTAGCCATCTTCATGGCTGATCGAGCGCCCAACCGTCTTGCGGGATCCGGACACGTTTTCTGGCTCTTCGGCCTTTCCGGCGCCGGGAAATCGACCTTGGCGCAACACCTCGCAGCGGACCTGCGCGCCGCCGGCCGGCCCGTGCTCGAGCTCGATGGCGACCGCTTGCGCGCCGGCCTGTGCCGCGGGCTGGGATTTACGGAAGGGGACCGCGCCGAAAATCTCCGCCGCGCCGCCGAAGTCGCGCGGCTCGGGGTCGACTCCGGTCTGTGCGTCGTGGCGGCGTTCATCACGCCGCTCGCCGCCAATCGCGCGACCGTGGCGGAGATCGTGGGCCCGGACGCGCTCTCGTTCGTCTTTGTGGACGCGCCGCTCGATGTCTGCCGCCAGCGCGACGTGAAGCAGCTCTACGCCGCCGCCGCACGGGGAGAGGTGCAGACGTTCACCGGCGTCAGCGCCCGCTTCGAGCCCGCCGACGATGCAGCGCTGCACCTGCACAGCGCACACGAGAGTGTCTCCGACAGCGCAACCCGGCTATGCACGTTCGCACGGCGCAAGATCGCTTAACGGAGACGGGGTCGGAGCAGGGTTATCGTCCTGATTTATTTGGGACATAATGCTTATTGTGCGATGTGACGCCGGATAAACCGGCACTGAGGAACGACCTACAAAGTCGTGTCCTCCCAAGAAGTTCCTCAAACCCTCGCGAGTAGCGCCAACTCTGCTCACTCCGCTCCGGGGACTAGCTCCCCGTCCCTGGCACAGAATTTGAACCGCGCGCGTCGTCCGCGCCGGCGGAAACTCTCCGTCAAACTCCCTCACCTGTTCACCGATGCGTGGGAGGAAAAATTCGAGGCGTTGATTGCGGAGCGCGCGGCGGACCCGAACGCCTGCCACGCGAATTTCGCACGCTGGTTTGCCCAGCAAATCACGGAAGGCCAGCCGCTCTATTCGATGTCGTTCGAGGCTCTTTTGGCCTCTGTCGCGCGAATCTCCTACAGCGCCGGATTCAGCGATGGACTTCGGCGCTTCGACAAGCCTTCGGAAGAATTGTCGCATAGCGACTGTCCGCCCGCCTGCGTTGAGGAACCGGGCGAAAGTGCGGACCGCCAAACGACCGGCGGCGGCGTCACGACCGCCGCCGCCGGTCAATCGGAGGGCCGCGAGTGAGCGCCGATATGCGCCACGGCTTCGAATGGCTCCAAGCCGAGCTAGAAAGCTCGCGCCTCGAAGTCGTCTTGGTCCCATGCCGCCGCGAAGTGAATTGCGGCGGCTGCATCCGCGTCGCGGCCTCCCGAAACGCGGCTTGGTATCGTCAGCTCTGCAATCGCTACGCGTCGGGCCGATTCCGGCGCAATCGGGCCTTCGATACGCGGATCAAACGGGCGAACATCGCCCGAATCCTCGCGCGCCTCGTGGACGGCAAGCCGTCGCGGTCCCGATACGTGGCTGATCTTGAGCGGTTCGCGGCGCGCGTCGTCGCCCAATCGGAGGCCGTGGCGTGAGCGATTCCGCCGCGCAACTTTCCCTTTCCTCGGCTCCGTCAGTGGAGCTGTCGGCCAACGCGCCGAAGGTCACCGCGCCGGGCGCTCAAAGCGAGCGAGCGCCCGGCGCAATCGACCCGCGTCACCGCCGGTTGTTTATTCCCCCGGCAACGGATGCCGCGCCGATTGAGCGCCCGGATTGGGCGACAGCTTACGGCCCGGTCGGCTCTTTCGCATGGGCCAAGGCCAAAGCGGAAGCCCTTTCGCCGTTGGGCGACGGCCTCACGCCCGAGCAATGGGCCGAATTCGAGCGCCGTTTTCATCGAGGCCATTGGTGGTCCCCCGACTTCATCGGTCCGATTGCACCCCAGCAAGATACGGAGAAACAACAACTGCCGGAAACGGCCAGCGATAACGGCGCATTCGTCGGAATCGACGACGACGGGCGCGTGTATCGACTCGACGACGCCGTTGCCTGCACGCCGATTGACGAAACCCCGACCGTCGCGCGCGTGCTCGAAGCCCGTGAGGCATTCGAGGCCGTTTGCGAGGATGAAACCGGCATCGTTGTCGATTCGGCCCGCAAGCGTCGAAAGGACGCCGAGGAAGCCGCTTTGCTGGCGCAGACGCATCGAATCGCCAAGAAGCTCGAAACGGCCGGAACGCCCGCCTACCTCGCGACGGAATGGACAATCGGCACCGTGGGCGTCCATTCGCTCGAATTAAAGACGCTGCCGAAGTTTCGGCGGAAAACGATCCTGCCCTTTGTCGCCCAGAAGCTCCGGGAGCCGCGCATTCGGTCGCTCGAATACTGGCTCCAATTCGACCCGTGGGCGCGCTTTTGGACGCTCACAGGCGGTCCGCGTGTGCCGCTCCGTGTCGGCGATTTCGCGAAGGGGCGGCCCGCGATTCGGCGCGCGCTGAAACGACTCCACGCCCGGATTAACGATCTAAACGACGCCGATTTCATGCGAGAGCTGGGCGTCCGTATCGTGTGGCGCTCAAGCGAACTCGGGAGCGTCGAAAGGAAACGGCAGAAACGAGACACGCGCGACGGCTCGCGCTACGTCGCACTGCTCGACGAAAACGGCGACGAATCGGGCGGCATCGAACGCGACGCAGACGGCACGCTGTGGTTTCACCCGCACGCGCACTGCCTCGTTCACCTCGAAAAAGGCCGCATCGAATACGGCGCGTGGTGCGCGTTCCTCGAAAAACTCCGCGCGTGGTGGGGCGATTGGATGGATGACGCGGGCGTGATCCGCAACCCGCGCGAGGCCGTCAAATACATCACTAAGCCCGGCGAAATTGAACGACTCTCGCCGGAGGAGCTGGCCGAACTGGACCGCCAACTCTCGCGCCTGCATATGGTGCAACCGCTCGGCAAACTCGCGGAGCAAATCCGCGAAATCGAAGAGGCCGGCGACACGCTGTTGCCCGAGCAGACCGATGACGGTCGCGTGTGGCGTCGCGCGCCCGACGTGAACAAGCGCGGCAAGGCGTCGAAGGAAAAGCAGCGCATTGCCTACGCCGAGCGCGACGCAGAGGGTCGCGTCGTCTTCGTCGGCAAGATGACGGAGACGGAATTCGCGGAAGAGGCGAAGCGGCAGAGCGGCGCGGAGGGCGTTGACGCTTGTTGCGTCGTCGCGCAGGTCGCGCCGGGTGCGGCGTCGAACTGCGTGAAGGAGCCGCGCGTTGTCGTCATGTTCAAACGCTACGACGCCGCGCGCATCGCCGCGCATCCGCTCGTTCAGCGTCTGCGCGAGCGCACGGCAGAGGCTTGGGCCGCAGGATGCAGGCTCGCAGCCGCCGAGCCTATTAGGGTTCACACGGGCACATCAACTGCCGCCGATCCCGAGCCCGCGTCCCCGCCCGGACGGGCTGCGCGTCCGCGCGATCCGCAGTTTGCGGCGCACCTCGCGCGACTCGACGCCCTCGCCGCCCCATCTTCCCGATGAAAACGCCCTTCCCCGCCGTCCTAATCGAAACGCACGCCGAGCCCTATTGGTCCGTCATGGCCCGGCGCTGCGTAGTGCTTGAACTGTTTCCCGCGACGCAAACCGCACGTGTCGGCGTCGGCTCCGCGATCAAAGCGCCGGGCGCGCTGTTGGAAATCGTCGTTCCGTGGTCGCGCCTCGCGAGCACGCGCGAGCGAGCCGTCGAACTGATCTGCGGTGCGGCCGGCAAAGTCATCATCGAAACCCTCTCTCCCGCGCCGGATGAAAAATCCGCCGTCAACCAAACGCTGGCTGGGGCCGGCGCGTGAGTCTTTCCCATGAAAAAACGAACGAGAAACTATTCGCCCGGCCTTCGCCGATACATGGTCAAAGCGCCGCACGCTCACAAGCTGCTCTCGACGGAACTGTTCACCTATCCCGAGGCAGAGCGCGCCGCCGCACGGCTCGGCGGCATCGTAACCAACCGATCCTTCGCGCAGTCGCGCGGGATGCTTGCGGAGGCCGCGCGATGAACGAACGCGAGAAATTCCAAAAACGGGCTGAGGCGTGCCGCGATCTCGCGAACCGCGCGATTGCGCACGCTCTCACGCTCGCCGATGTCGGCGACGGCGACGGCTCCGCCGAATTGCTCGCGTTCGCGGACAAGTGCCGCGCCGCCGAAATCCACGCCGCCGATAAGGCCGGCATCGCGGAGGGTGCGGCATGACATCGGCCGAACTCTGCGCTTGGCGCTGCCGAATCGTCGCCGCGATGCGTCAGCACGGATGCACGCTCGCCGATTGCCGCGACGTGCTCCGGCTACGCGGCAAGGAAGACGTGCGCCGCTACGAAGCGAAAGCGCGTCGCCAGCAACTACTCCCTCTCCTCAAATGAGCGACACACCCGCCACTATCTCCGCAGACGACATCGCGCCCGCCGCGCTGCCGACTCCCACCGCGCCGGCCGTCACCGCCGGCTCGCCTCCGCAAACGACGCCCGAAAGCGCCAACACGGCCGGCGCGTCGGCCGATAGCGCGCCCGCGCTCGATGCGTCACACCCCGCCGCCGGCACACCCGACGCGAAAGGAACGCCGTTTGATCCGGCGCGCCACATCCCGCGCACGCATCCGCGCACGGGCGCTTGGATGCCGCGCGGCGGTCGGAAAGCCGGCGTGACTTCGCCGGCGCCTTCGACGCCTGGCACGTCACAAAGCGCGCCGAGCACGCCGCAACCGGCGAGCTACATTCCCGCGGAGGAACCGCCGCCGCCGCAGTCCAGCGAGGCGAAACCGAGCGCGCCGCCAGCGCCGGAGGTTGACCACTCCGACGACGCGGGCGAAGTCGTTTGCTCCTCCGTCGAAGTCATCGCCGGCATCATTTTCGACGCGCCGGAAGACTGCACGCCGCCAGCGGCCGAACACAAAAACATGGTGCGCGCCACCGCCGCCTACATCCGCGCGCGCGGCTGGCAAGCGTCGGCCGGCGTCGGCTTGCTGCTCATGTTCGGCGCCTACCTGCTGCGCGTGCTGCGCAAGCCGAAACCCAACGCCACCGTTCGACGCTGGGTTGGTCTCGACCGCGCCGCCGAGCGCGCAAAGGACGTGACGCCGGACGCCGCGCGCCCGTCCGCTTCCGTCTCCGCCGCGCCGCACCACGGCGCCGAAATCATCGATCTCCCCGCACACGTCCCACCGCTCGCGAAACCTAAACCATGATCCTCCCCGCCATCCTCGCCTTAGTCGCGCTCGCGCTGATTGCCGAGCGAGCCGAGCAACGCTCGCGCCGCTACTACCACGATCAATTTTTTCTCCGTGCGTCCGGCTTCTTCACCGGCGCCGCGCTCGTCCTCTTCATCGTTTTTCTCGCCCAATGAACACTCCCGAAACTGAACCCGTTCGCTTCCTCGTCTTCCGCCGCGCCTTCCCGGCCGCTGAGTTGCTGGGCGCTGTGCTGCGCGTGCTCGTCACGCTCGCCGTGCTCGCCGGCTGCACCTACCTCGTGTTCTGGCGCGGCGAAAGCGGCTGGCTCTACCTTCCCGCCCTGATCGTTGCCCGTCTCGCTCGCTGATGCGTCCGCCCGATTATCACACGGCAATTCTAGGGCAGACCGGGAGCGGCAAGACATTCGCCGCGCAGCAAATCGCCGCCGCTCTGATTCGGCGGCGTATGCTGACGCTCGTGTTGCACAAGCCTGACGAGAATTGGCCGGCAACGTGCGCGAGCTGGCAAACGTCCAACCCCGAGCGCTACGCGCGAATGTATTGGGCCTCCCGAAACGTCGCTTGCTTCATGGAGCTAGCCGACGCCGACGTGCCGAAATTCTCGGACGAGTTCCGCAGAATGTTCACGCGCGGCCGGCACGGAGGGCGGCATAATTTTTTTCTCTCGCAACGCGCTGCGCAGGTGCATCCCGACATCCGGGAGAACTGCGCGAGTCTGCTGCTGTTCAGCGTCGGAAAAAACGCCGCGAAGCTCTGGGCCGAAGAAATGAACGACGAGCGGCTAGTGTCCGCGCCGATCCCGCCCGAAATTATTCCGCCAGCGAATCGCACCGGCGCGCCGTTGTTCGGCGCGATGGCTCTGCCGAAGCGCTGGTTTTTCTACAAGCCGAACCGATTCACCCCCGCGCAGCTTCACACACTGAACGCATGAAAAAACCTCGCACCGATTATTTCCGCCGTCGCCGCGCTAAGCTCGCGCGCCGTCGCCGCTGCACACGCTGCGGGACGGAGCGCGCGAAAGATGGCGCGAAGCTCTGCCCCGCGTGCCTCGCCGTGCTCAGCCTCAAGCGCACGCCTACTCCGCAGGAAATCGCCGCCGAGAAACGCCAGCGGCTCCTCGCGCGGCTCGATCTGATCGAACACGCGCGCGTTGCCGTGCTGGGAGAACTGGACCGCGTAGTATGAAAACTCTCCGCCGCATCATCTGCTTTTTCCGCGGCCACCGTTTCCGGTGGATTGTCAGAGAACGCCTTTTCGGCGGCTACTATCGCGAGTTTGAGCGCGAGTGCAGTCATTGCAGCGCGCCCGGACGCATCCGTGTTAAGCGCTGGGGAAAGCGCGGCGCTGTCCGGAGTCGCGAGGTAATCACGCAATGGTAACGCCGAACGGTCCAGATCAGCGGACGCGCTGAGAGCGCAGAAAATTACTCCCATGAGCGAACTATATCCAGCAACACACCAACCGACAGAAGCTAGCACTGCCCACGATAAACCGTCATGGCCGAGCGGAGAGCGCCTGTGCGAACAAAAGTCGCCAGCAAGCGCGTTCGCTGTGGCTGGTGGTTCTCCTGCGGTGCCCATCTGCGAACTCTTGGCTTTGGCCGAAACGTGGAAACGCCACGCCGACACCGGAGACTTCAAGCTCGACCAAATGGGAACGCAGACAGCCCTCCTTTCCTGCGCGCTCGATCTTCATCGGCTCGCGGATTCTTGGACTGAGCGCCAGCCGCAGGAGAACAAGTGAGCTGAGCCGCGCGCGCAGCGCGTCGGCTCAGGCGGAAGTTCGGCATCTGGCTCGGCTCGCGCCGGGCCTTTTCTTTTCGTTGTCAAGAGTGTGCGCGCAGGTGTGCGCGCACGAATCTGCGCGCACAGTTGCGCGCACACTATCGACGAAATCGGCGCGCGGGTGCATCGGTGCGGCGTTCAAACGCTCCCATGCAAAACCTCATGCAGAAAGTCCGC
Source organism: Oleiharenicola sp. Vm1 (assembly GCF_047777955.1). Lineage (GTDB taxonomy): Bacteria > Verrucomicrobiota > Verrucomicrobiia > Opitutales > Opitutaceae > Didemnitutus. The sequence continues at coordinate 2,477,383 of NZ_CP180537.1, read as the reverse complement.
GATTTCGTCGCCGCCCGCCCGGTGACCGCTCTCCTCATCGCTCTCGCCGTTGGCGGCGTGCTCGCGCTCGCCTTCCCGGCGGTGCGCAAGCTCCTCAAGCCGGTCGCCTCCAAGGTCCCCGGCGCGAAGACGAGCGCCTAATCGGCTCACGTCGCTAACCCGCAACCGAAACCCTCGCCTCCACACCTCATGTCGACGCGCAAATACGAACCCATTGCCGGCATCACAGTCGGCGCTGCGGGCTCCGACTCCACCATCCCGTTCCCGACCAATCGCCGCCTGCTCCTCGCGCGGCTCTACGCGCAAGCGACGGCCCCGGGTCCGGTCACCGTCTACGGCGCCGATGTCGTCGACGGCCTCCAGTTCTACGTCGGCACGAAGCTCATCCGCGACGTGACGGCCTCGGAACTGCTCTACCTCGCCAAGCTCAACGGTCGCGGCACGCTCGTCCCCTCCGCCAGCGTCGGCATTCCGTTCTTCTTCGCCGAGCCGCACCGCGCATCCGTCATGGACGAGCAAGTCACCGCGTGGGACCTGTTCGGAGTCCCGAACATGACCGTGAAGGCGCGCACAAAAGCCGGCCTCACGAATCCCATCGTGAAGGTGGAACACGTCTACGACGACGAGTTCGCCACCAACAGCAAGGGCGAGCGCGTGCTGAACATCATCAAGCACGAGCCGGTTTACCTCGGCTCCCTCGGCACCACGGCGGACATCATCCAGCCGAACATCCCGATCGATCTGCCGATCCAGCGCATCCACATCATCCCGGACGCCGGCTCCACGATCAACTGGGCGAAAGTCACGATCAACGAAAGCGACGTGATTTTCGACGCGACGCAGGCGGAGAACATCGAATTCCTCGCCGACTACAAGCTGGTCGCCGAAGCCGGCAACGGTAAGCCGTTCCCGGTCGTGTTCGATGCCAACGGCCAGTTGTTCGACGGTCTCGAGCTGCCCTTCCGCTCGATCAAGCTGAGCATCAACCAGAGCGTCGCGGGCCCCGTGAAGCTCCTGCTCGAACGTCGCGCGCCGCTCTATATCTGAGCGCCGCCGGACGAAATTTCCGAAGCCCGCCGCCGCCTTCCGCGCGGCGGGCTTTTTAACGCTCAACCCTTTCGGTCGTCATGGCACAGGAATACACTGAAATTCAGACGCAGCAATCCGGCGGCTTCCTCGCGGACCTCGGAAATCTCGTCAACTCCCTCGCGACTCCCGCCGCGAACCTCTACACGCTCAAACTCCAAGGCGACGTGTTGAAGCAACAGGCCGCTGGCACTATGGCCACGGCGCAGGCGCAAGCGGCTGCCGCCGCCAACACTCAAGCGACGACGCAGGCGAACACCACGAAATGGCTTGTCTGGGGCGGCGTCGCCCTCGTGGTCATCGTCGTTATCGCGCTCGTTTTCCGCCGGAAGGGCTGAGCCGATGTCCTACGGCACCGAAGAAATTCCGCCGCTGACTGGCGCGTCTGCGCCTGCGAAGTCGTCACTGATCCCGCAACTGAGCGGGCTTGCCAGCGCGGTTTTCGGCGGCGGCGGACTCGCTGGCCTCCCCGCGCAGGCGCTGCAAAGCGCGCTCGCCGATGTTCCGATGTCGGCCACGTCGGGCGGCTCCTACATCGCCAGTGGTCCGACCATTGGCGCAAAAGTCATCGGCGGCAAAGGCGTCTCCGCCGGCACGTCCGCGACGCAAGATGCAACCGCATCGAACGCGAGCGGCACCGGCACGCCGGGCGTGCCGAACCTCGCCGCGCTCAACCCTTCGCAGTGGAGCGCGGGCACAATCGCCGCCGTCGCAGTCGGCGTGCTCTTGCTCGTCGCAATCCTGTTCCAGCCTTCCAGGGGAAAGTGAGCCATGGGCCTTTTTTCGTCCAACAAGTCCACCACTCAGAATACCACTAACTACAACATTACCGATCAATCGGCTAATGCTGCGGAAGGTGCGATTGCCGCTGGCGCGGGTGCGACTGTCGAAATCAACACGACGACGGCCGACCCGGAAATTGCGAAGGGCGCATTCGACACGGCGCTGGGCGCTGTCGCTGCGAATCAGAACACCGCGCTCGGCGCACTCGCGGCGAATCAAAACACGTCGCTCGGCGCACTCGCTGCCAACCAGAACGTTTCGCAGCGAGCGATCGACACCACGGCGGGCGTCGCGAACCTCTCCATTGCTGCGCAAAACGATCTGGCGAAAACCACGGTCGCGCAGAATTCCGCGCTGTCCCTCGGCGCGATTAACACCGTCGCCGGACTCGCGGAAGTCTCCGCGCGAGAACGGCAAGACGTGCTCAACACGACGACGACGGCGCTGAACTCGCAACAGGGGCTCGCCAGCAAAATCGCGGATCTCACTTCGGCGGCGTTGGAGCGTTCGCAGACGCCAGACTCCGCCGTCACGAAACAACTCCTCTGGGTCGTCGGCGCAGTCGCCGTGCTCGGAATGCTTTTCCTCTTTGGCGCGTCGCGCCGCAAATCCGCATGAGCACTCAAGGCACGTTCGTCACTATCTCTCTCGCGCCCGGTGCGGTTAAGCCCGTCATCAGCGAGGCGCGCAATTTCCACGTGCTCTACTCCCCCGTCGACGTGGAAATCAAATACCCCGGCGGCGAGTTCTGCGCTTTCCCGCAGGGGACCGGCCTCGCCTCGTTCCCGAACGATGCGACTTTCCGGCGCCTCGAATTGCGCAACCCGTCGCTCGGCACGATTACCGTTGTCCTCTGGCTCGGCGGTCCCGTGCTGACGGATTCGCGCTCGGCGGTCATCGAACCCAAGACGATCCCCGTTGCGCAGAACATCTCCACGCTCGCCGCCTCCGCGAATCTCGACCTCGACGGCATCCCGAGCGGCCTCCTCATCCGGCGCAAGGCGCTCCAAGTCACGAATCTCGACCCGAACCTCAACCTTCAGGTGCGCGACGCCAGCGGCTACGTCGTGCTGACGGTGTTCCCGCAAACGTCCATCACGCTCCCGATCTCGGAATGGGTCAGCGTGCACAACGACAACGGCTCGCCGGTCGCACTCAACGTTTCCGAAATTTGGTGGACGCTGTGACGCTGAGCGATGCTCATGGATTATCGACAGATTCAGGCGCGCCCGACGCCCGTCATCTACGTCGTCAGGCGCGGCGGAGTTCCCGAAGTGAACATGGCCGCTGCCGTGTCGGCGGCGCTGGCATCCGGCGACTACATGCCGGTTCTCGTTCCGTTCGACGCCGGAAACTCAGCTGCGCAAATCGCTGCCGCGCTCGAGTCCGGAAACTACGCGTCGGTTCTCGTCCCGCTGGCTGGGCTCGGCGACTTGGGGCAAGTCGCGGCGTCGCTCACGGCGGGCTCCTACAACCTCGTTCTTGTGCCCACGGGTGAAACCTACACGGGCACGGCCTCCATCTCTTCCATCCTCGAATCTGGCTCCTATGTCCTCGTCGTCGTTTCAATCGGCTCTTACCCAGAAGCGGTCACCGTCGCCGCTGGTCTCGACTCCGGCACGTATGCGTGACGTGCCAGGCGTCGGCATCGGCGCGTGCGTCCATTACGAGCTGGCCGTGTTAGAGCGCGGCCGCGTCGTTGAGCGCCGCGCGCGAAAGCGGAACCTGATTCTCGACCAAGGGCTGAACCTCGTCGCATCGCAGCGCTGGTGCGATCTGTTCAGCTACGCCGTCGTCGGCACCGGCACAACGCCGGTGAAGCGCGACAGCGGCGCCATCACGTTCACGCGCGCGGGCTCGACTGTCACGGCCAGCGCCGGCTTTTTCGCGGCCGACGACGTTGGCCGTCTGTTCAAGTTCGATTCCGGAGAGGAGTGCTACATCACGGCATTCACGGACACGCAGAATGTCACGGTGTCCGTCGCCGGCACTGTCGCCGCCAGCGAGGGCACGGTCTGGTATGTCAACCAGACGGCGCACGCCGCCGAGGTGAAGCGCAGTAACTCCTATGGCGTGGACTCGGGCGACAACGGACTCACCTACTCCCTCGGGAGCATGGTCAACAAGCGGACGATCATCTTTTCCGCCGAGGCGTCGCCCATCGTCTACAATGAAATCGGCTGGAGCTACACCGCCACCCCGGGGGCCAACCTCTTCGGCCGCGACATCATCTCGGGCGGCATCTCGCTCGCCGCCGGGCAACAGCTCAAGGTCATCGTCACACTCACTCTCACGGTCACGCCGCAAGCGTCTACGGCCTACACCAACGTCGTTGCCGGGTGGAGTCAGGACGGGAACTACAACGCGGAAAGCATCTCAACGAACTTCGCGCGCGCGATCTCATTTGTGAACGGCGACGGCTCCACGGCGGTGCAGGGGCAACAGGTGTTCGAGCCGTCATTGGCGAAAACCATCAACCTGTCGACGGACACCACGGCGCTTGTCGCGCAGACGAGCACGACACTCACGTTCAGTGGCTCAGTCGGAAACAAGACGCTCAACCCTGACACCTACGTCACCGGCACGTTTACGCGCACCTTTCGCGGCACGTTCGCCATCGCTGAGGGAAACTCCAACGCGATTCGCTCGCTGGTCGTGACGGGTGGCGCGGGGGTCATCGACCGCATTTTCCGCGTCCTTCTCAACGCAGCCGAAACCAAGGACTCGGCGCACACGCTGGAACTCGTTTTCCGCCTCACGTGGGGCCGCGTCCTCTCCAACACCTGACGTCATGGTCACCGAAGCAAACAACGCGCTGAATCTGCGCACCGCCGCGCGCAACGTTCGCGCCCGTCTCGGACTGCCCGAGACGAACCAAATGAGCTACGAACAGCGCACCAACTACGTGAAGGAACTCGCGGCGGAAGTGTTGAAGTATCCGCAGAGCTTCACGCAAGAGACGCTGAACCGCGCCGCGCAAACCGCCGCCAAGAACTACGCCGCGCTCGACAACACCGATTTCGCGTGGGGCGATTTCGTCACTGAGACCGCGAACAACGCGAAGCCCGTGCTCGGTTTCACGTTCGGCATTCTCGCCGTCGTCGCCGTGCTCTACTTCACGTTCCTCGCGAGCGCCAACCGTCCGCGCCAAGCCGACTAATGCCCACCGATCCGAAAACGCCACTGCTGGGCTTCCTCGGCACGCTCTCCACGTTCACCCTTTCCCAGCTCAATGACGCAATCGGCGTCGTCGCTGGCGTGCTCACCGTCGCCTATCTCGTGCGCCAGCATGTGCACTTTCGGAGGGACAAACGGAAATGAGCCGCGTGCTTTTCATCGTAGCCGCGCTGTTCGTTGCCGCGTTTTCCTCGTGCACGAATCCGGGCCGCGTCGTCGAAGCGCAGACGCCCGGGCGCGCGTCAGGTGCGGGCGCGAGTCTCGTTGGTCCCGGCAACTCAGCCGCGCCGAGCACGCAACAGAGCGAGCGCACGATTGAGTATTTCGACGACGTGACTCAGCGGCCGAGCGAGCCCGCCGGCGGGTCACGTGACATCGCCGGCGTGACCGAGCCAGGTCCTGTCACGCCAGGTGCGTCACGGGTGACTGACCAGGCTCCGCGTTCCGACGTGGCGTCACGTGACGTGCCGCGGCCCGCTGGCGATCGAGGCGTCACGCCGCCGCGCCCGCGCTACGTTCACGAGAAAGTGACGACGACGATTGGCCAGCATCAAGACGCAGCGCCGCTCATTCGCGCCGCTTCCGCCGCGTCTGGGTGGCCCGCGACGCGCTGGCTCGGCTGGATCTGCATCGTCGTCGGCGCGGGCGGCTGGCTCTACGGCGTCACGCACAAGGAAACCGGATATCCGCTCGTGTTCCTCAAAGTCGCCGGGTGCGGAGTGTTCTTGGTGCTTGTCGGAGATAATCCGCTCTGGCTCCTTATCCTCGGTCTACCTCTCGCATTCTACGCCGCGCAGAAGCTCGGGCTACTTCGCCCGCTTCCCTGATTTGCTGCATCCACGCAGCGAAATAACCCAAAAACGAAAGATAAAAATATGTGCGTAGTTGTCGAAAATGATGACGAAAAGGTAGTGAAGCTCCCTGCGTTCCCGGTGGTCGCTCGTCGCGTCAATGATATCCAGATGGAGCTGACGCTGATCGGCTACACCATGAACTGGAATCCCGGCACCGGGACTTACGACGTGTCATCAGACGGCGGCAATGTCGTCATCCGTGACGTGGGGGACATCAAGCCGCCACCGCCTCCGCAGCCGCCGACCAGACCGATTACGGATTACCGCGAAATCTACTCGGCGCGCAACCTCATCGACGGGCGTTTGCTCGTCACGGTGGAATTCTTGTATGACGACGGGAGCTTCGCATTCTCAAAGCAGTTCATCCTCGCCGACGGGAAATACTGGGAGCATCGCTCGGATGGCTTCTGGTGGTTCACGCCGGACTTCATTCAGGACTGGCAAATCGGGACGCTTCCTCCGGCGACGCTCACGCCGCCTCCGCGTGGCGAAGGCGGCGGCGGTAATCAGGAGCAATACTAAGCGCCGGGCTTCAACGCGGTGCCGCTGCTTTCGTGCTTGTGCGCGGGCAATGCCACTTCGTTGACCTCCTGCATTAGTGCATCAGCAGCCTTGCTCAGTTCGGCGGCGCGCGCTTTCAGCCGCGCCGCCTCTTCCCCGCCCTTCTCGCGCGCCTCTTTTGCGAGCGATTCGATTACGTCAGACAGCTTTTTGATGTGCGTGATGTAGCCCAACATCACCGCCTCGTCGGCACGCATGCCGCGCAGCCACTGCCAGAACGAAACCTTTTTTTCGTTCGCATGCTCACGCATCCACGCCAGTCCGTTGCGCCAGACGCGCCGCTGTTGTTCGGTGTCCAGTCGCGGCTCCGTCGCGGTAATGAACGCCGACAGCTCTTTCTCATCGCCGAACGGGAAACGCACGTCGCGCAAATCCGTAGCGGACGCGACCACGCAGAGCACGAAAAACAGGGGAAGGAATTTCATGCCTCTGTGAGTAACTTCGGCTAGGCATGAGGCACGCCGAAAATCACCTTCGCTGGTCCGGCATTGACGGGATAATGCGCCGGACTGATAGGACGGCACAACGCCGCACGGGCTAGACGGCGCGCCGGCTGGCCGGACGTATGCATTACCACGCAAACCAACCAATCGCGCCCTACGCTCCGAATGAGCACTTCCAGCGATATCAGCTGATCGAGCCCGTCGTTCTGATCTACGGCAACATGCGTCGGCTGCACGCGGATGAACACAACCACGCCGGGCGCTTGCTAAAGACGCTCGATTGGATCGGGCGCGAGGGAATCGCGCTACGCTCTGTTGTGCGCCCGCGCTGTGTGCTCTCTACCGAGTCAGTGCGCGCGCTGGGGCTCTATCTGCGGCACGGCAAGGGCCTCACGGCGTTCCGGCGCACGCTGCCGACGAACGCTTGGAAACACCGCCACGCGTGGGAGGAGCTGCAAACGCTGCTCTCGCTGCGCTGGGTCAGGTAGTCGCCGGAAGCGCCCGGCGCTGCGGTTTCCGTGGCGCTGGGATAGCTTCGGTGTCCGGGGGCATCAGTTCCACGCCCTCGCCTTGAGCGATGCGCCCAAGCGCGTGGAAAAGGTTCTCTGGTCGCACGCGCGCCAGTTCGTAGGCGGCGGCGGCGAGGATTGAATTTCCGGTAAGGCCGTAGCGCCCGGCTGATGAGTGGAGCTTGGCCTCTACGGCGTCATCAACCTGAACCTTCATTTGTTTCTTTTTCATCGGGTGCGTTTTTAGACGGGGGGACGCTATCAGAATATTTGGATTGACCTACGGGCCATTTTCGGACCTTTTCGGCCCAGTTCCTCAGAAACTAGCCCGATGGAAGGCCCGTAAAGTATTACCAGGGTCTTTGCTTATTGTGCGTTATATCACAGGGAAATCCGTGGTCATGCTAGCCCCACTGATCGCCTGAGCTGGTCCTGGGAACTTCAAGGAATGCGCAGCGAGATTTCCCAATTCCTGCGCAGCGTTCGCTCGTTGCGAGGACGATAATTCCCCCAGCGACCGCACGGGTCGCCTCGTCGCGCCCGCGCGGTTGGCGGAAAACCCTCCGTCATTCATGAACCTGCAGCCCGCGTCCGCTTGTCATCCGTCCGGCCTCACCTCGCTCCGGTCCCCGGTCTGATGCGCCCCGCGGCCTGCAACCCTCAACCGCCCATGAAAACCGATCTTGGCCCCGGCACGGAGCTGGAACTCGATTTGCGCGGAGTCCGGCTCGAAGCCGAACTGACCATCCCGGCCGCGGCCCGTGGTCTGGTGATTTTCGCGCACGGCAGCGGCAGCACGCGGCACACCTATCGCAATTGCGATGTCGCCGCGCACCTCCAGGCCGTCGGCTTCGCCACTTTCCTCTTCAACCTGCTCACGCGCGCCGAGGAAGCGCAGGAATGCATCGAGCCGCGACTCCGCCACGACGTGCCGTTCCTCGCGCGCCGCCTGATTGCAACCATCCGCTGGCTGCAGCAACGACCGGAAACGCGCGGCCTGCGCCTCGGCCTCTTCGGCGCCAGCACCGGCGCCACCGCGGCCATCCACGTCGCCGCCGAACTGCCGGAAGTCATCGATGCGGTGGTCTCCCGCGGCGGACGCCCTGATCTCACGGGCGACGCCCTGCGCCGGACCCTCGCGCCCACGCTGCTGCTCGTCGGGGGCTGGGACGATGCGGGCCTGCAGGGCAACCGCGCCGCCTTCGCCGCCATGCAGTGCGAGAAGCACCTCGAAGTCATCCCGCACGCGACCCACCGCTTCGAGGAACCCGGTGCGATACCGCGCGTGGCGGACCTGGCCGCCGGCTGGTTCCAGACCCACCTCGTTCCGTCCCTGCCACCGACCTCCGGCCTGCGCGCCGCCACGCCGCCGGCTGTCGCCGCCCTTTCCTCCGCCTCATGAATCTCTACCCGCATTTTCGCCTCCTGCATCGCATCCGTCCGCGTCCGGCGTGGACGCTGGAGCTGTCGCTCGATGACCAGCGCAAGATCTGGAGCATCCCACACGGTCCGCTCCTGCATCCGCATGAACGCCACCTGGCCATCGAGCTGGTAAACGGCATCGAGGCGCCCGAGAGCTTCGCCGACTGCTGGGACGCCGGACCGGCCGAGATCCGCAAATGGACGTCGCGCCAGATCGTGGCCGTCCTGCACGGGGCGAAGCTACGCGGATGTTTCTCGCTCGTGCGCTTCCACCACGCCGGCCAGCCCCACTGGCTCTGGGTCCGGGTCAACCCGAGAGCGCAGCAACCGCGGCGGACGCGCGCCGTCTTCTCCGCCGCCCCCCTGCCATGAAGGGCACTCTTTCCACTCAGGTCTTTCGCGACCGGCACCACGCCGGCGAGCTTCTTGCCAGCCGCCTGCGTGCGACAACGCCGCCAAGTTCGGCGATAGTGTTGGGTCTCCCTCGGGGCGGCGTGCCGGTCGCTGTCGTCATCGCGGAGAAACTGCAGTGTCCGCTCGACGTGCTCGTCGTCCGCAAGCTGGGTGTTCCCGGCGACGAAGAAATCGCCTTCGGCGCCTTGGCCAGCGGCGGCGTGGAGATCCACAACGCGGACGTGATCCGATCCTTCGACCTCTCGCCCAGCAGCATCGGGCACGTGGTGGCGCGCGAGCGCGTCGAGCTCGCGCACCGCGAGCACATGATCCGCTGGGCGCGCCCCTGCTCTCCCTCCGCGACGCGAACGTGATCATCGTCGACGACGGCATCGCCACCGGCGCGACGATGCGGGCCGCGGTCCAGGCCGCGCGCTGGCGCGGAGCAGCGCGCGTGGTGGTGGCCGCCCCGGTCGCCGCCCGGGAATCCCTCGCGCTGCTGCGGTGCGAGGCGGACGACGTGGTGGTCGTGCTCGAACCGGACCACTTGTTCGCCGTCGGAAGCTTCTATCAGGATTTTTCGCCGACGACCGACGACGCGGTGCTGGCCCTGCTCCGGGCCCAGCCCTTCGGCCACGGTCACATCGAGGAGGAACCGACATGAAAAAGAAGATCCTGGTCCCGGTGGACCTTTCCAATGCCACCGTCCAAGTCTGCAACGCCGCGCGCGACCTTGCCCTCGCGCTCGATGCCCGCCTGCTGCTCCTGCACGCCGTCGAGACCGACCCGCTGGTGAACTCCTACTACGCGCTGTCGACCTTCGAGGTCGCGACGCTGGCGGGCAACACCCGGCGCCGCACCGCCGAGCGCATGAAGGCGCTCGGACACTGGTTTCAGAAGCGCGTCCCGGACACGAAGATTATCCTGCACACGGGCGCCGCCGTGCCGACGATCCTGCGCGTGGCAAAGCTGGCGCGACCGGACTACATCGTCGTCGGCTCCCACGGCCACACCGCCGCCTACGAGATGCTGGTTGGCAGCGTGACCCACGGCCTGATGCGCAAGGCCCCTGCCCCGTGCTGGTCGTGCCGATCGCGCCGCGCCCGGCGCGGACGTCCAAGCCGGCCCGCCCGCGAGCCGCGCTGGCCGGTTTCCGCTGACTTCGCGCGCGCCGCCGCGGCCCTACTTGGCCAGGCCCCAGCGGCGCGTCAGCGGGTAGTAGATGAAGAGCGGCTTGCCGACGACGTCCTTGTCGGGAACGAAGCCCCAGTAGCGGCTATCGGCGCTGTCGGGCGAATTGTCGCCCAGCGCCATGAAGGAATTCGCCGGCACCTCGGCCACCTTACCCACGCCGAGCAGGCCGATGTTCGTGTAGCCGCGGTAGAGGCCGCGCTTCTCGGAATTGGCGACGAAGGCGTCGGCGCCGCTGATGGGGGCGCCGTTGCGCACGAGCTGGCCGCCGGAGTCGGCGAGCGCGTCGCCGCCATCGCGGACGGAGCGCGGAGTGCGGATCTCCAGCTTGTCGCCGGGCGTGCCGACGAGGCGCTTGATGTAGTATTGGCGGATCTGCTCGCCGGTGTTCCGGTCCTTCATGTCCGGCGAATCGATGTTCTCGGTCTTGAAGACGAAGCCCTGCCCGACCTTGGGCGGGAAGAAATTGTAGGTGACGCGGTCGACGAAGAGCAGGTCGCCGGTCAGGATGTCGAAGGAGACGATCGCCTCGCCCTTGCGGACGCGCTTGCCGATGGGCAACCAGAAGACGCGGCGCTCGACCTCGCGACCGCCGGCGGAGAGGTAGAGACTCGACGAGTCGGGCGCCGGATGGCGGCGCAGCTGCTCGCGCAGGGTGGCGGTGAAACGCGCCGGTCGGCCGGTGCCGAAGGCCTCGTCGAGCACGCGCTCGAAACCGAAGTCGCCGGGCGTCTCGAGCGTCACCGGCGTGTTGTCCACGGCGAAAGTGTATTCGCGCCGCGTCGTCGGAATCACGCCGAAGAGGCGACCCGGCCGCAGCGAGTAAGGCATGCCGAATTCGCCGTTCACGTATTGCACGACCGGCACCATCACCTCGCCGTCGGCGGGCGCCTTCACCTCGTAGTGCGTGGCGCCGAAGGCGAGAAAGCGGCCGGCCCGGGCGAGCGCGCCGGGTTCCTCGCCGGCCTTGAACAGCTCGTGCGTCATGCCGTAGTAGGTCGGCCACATCGAGTTGGTCGGGATCTTGAACGGCTGCACGAAATACGCGCGCAGGCCGAGGATCACGATCGCCGCGACGAGGAAAAACTCCACGTTCTCGACCAGCGAGGAAGTCGGGTAGATGCGCCCGCCGGTCTGGCGGAGGACGTCCTCGAGCTTCTCGATCGCCATCTTGAGCTTCGAGGCGTCGGCCTTGTCCTTGAGGCGCAGCTTGAGGTCGCCGGTGGCGGCAACGAGCTGCTGCACCTGGGCAGCGGGGAGCTGGTCGCGGCGGAAGTTGTAGACGCGCTCGGCGACCTCGAGCCAGTTCGCGGCGTGGCGCCGCATCTTTTTTTCTTCGGAGAGGAGAAAGTCGAACACGGCGGGGTGAGACAGCGAACTCAGTTGTTGGTTTTCAGGACCTGGATGAAAGCGTCCGGCGGGATGGAGACCTTGCCGATCTGCTTCATCTTCTTCTTACCTTCCTTCTGCTTGTCGAGGAGCTTGCGCTTGCGGGTGATGTCGCCGCCGTAGCATTTCGCGGTGACGTCCTTGCGCATCTCGCGGACGTTGTCGCGGGCGATGATCTTGCCGCCGATGGCGGCCTGGACGGCGATCTTGAACATCTGCGGCGGGATGATGTCGGCCAGCTTCTCGCAGAGGGCGCGGCCCTGGGTCTCGGCCTTCGAGCGGTGCACGATGCTGGCGAAGGCGTCGACGGGATCCTGGTTCACGAGGATCTCCATCTTCACGAGGTCGGAGGGGCGATACTCGCCCAGCTCGTAGTCCATCGAGCCGTAGCCGCGGGTGATGCTCTTCAGGCGGTCGTTGAAATCGACGAGGATTTCGTTGAGCGGGAGCGTGCACGTCAGCATGACGCGGTTCGAGTCGAGCGTGTCGGTGTGGTCGACGGTGCCGCGCTTCTCCATGATGAGGTTCAGGATGTCGCCCATGAACTCGTTCGGGATGTGGATGGAGGCCTTGATCGTCGGCTCGGAGATGGTCTCGATCGAGGCGGGATCGGGCAAGTTGACCGGGTTGTCGATCTCGATCTCGTCCTTGCCGTGGGTCTTCACCCGGTAGACGACGCTCGGATAGGTGGAGATGATGTCGACGTCGTATTCGCGACGGATGCGCTCCTGGATGACTTCCATGTGCAGGAGACCGAGGAAGCCGCAGCGGAATCCGAAACCGAGCGCGACGGACGACTCGGTGGCGTAGATGAGGGCCGAGTCGTTGAGGCGGAGCTTGCCGAGGGCGACCTTGAGCTTCTCGTAGTCGTCCGACTCGAGCGGATAGAGGCCGCAGTAGACCATCGGGCGCACTTCCTTGTAGCCCGGCAGCATCTCGGTGGCGGGCTTGTTGGCGTGCGTGATCGTGTCGCCGATCTTGATCTCGTCGGTGCTCTTGATGTTCGAGACGATGTAGCCGACGTCGCCGGGGCCGAGTTCGCCGATCTTCTCCATCGCCGGGCGGAACACGCCGACCTCCTTCACTTCGGAGCGCTGGCCGGTGCTCATCAGCATCATCATCTCCCCGGCCTTGATCGTGCCGGAGAAGACGCGGGCGTAGGAGATGACGCCGCGGTAGGAGTCGTATTTCGAGTCGAAGACCAGCGCACGTAGCGTCGGGTAATCCGTCCAGCGCGGCGGCGGGATGCGCGTCACGACGGCCTCGAGGATGTCCTCGATGCCGATGCCGGCCTTGCCGCTGGCGAGGATCGCCTCCTCGCCGGGGATCGTGAGGATGTCCTCCAGCTGCTTGGTGCACAGCTCGAGGTTGGCGCTCGGCAGGTCGATCTTGTTAATGACCGGGATGACCTTGAGGCCCTGGTTGAACGCGAGGTGCGCGTTCGCCACGGTCTGCGCCTCAACGCCCTGCGCGGCGTCGATGAGCAGCAGCGCGCCTTCACACGCGGCGAGCGAACGCGAGACTTCGTAGGAGAAGTCGACGTGTCCCGGCGTGTCGGTGAGGTGCAGCTTGTAGGTCTTACCGTCCTTGGCCTTGTAGTGCATCACCACCGGATGCATCTTGATGGTGATGCCGCGCTCCTTTTCGAGGTCCATCGCGTCGAGGTGCTGATCGGTCAGCACGCGCTGCGACACGGTGTTGGTGTATTCGAGCAGGCGGTCGGACAGCGTCGTCTTGCCGTGATCGACGTGCGCGATGATGCAGAAATTTCGGGTCAGCAGGTCGGGCATCAGGCAGGGAGTTCGGAGAGTTCGTTGAAGGACTTCACGACCCACGCCTTCTCGGTGCGGCGCGCGAGGCCGGCGAGGACGCCGCCCGGGCCGCATTCCCAGAATTCGGTCGCGCCCGCCGCGACGGCGCTGCGCATGCAGTCCTCCCAGAGCACGCTGGAGACGACCTGCTTGACCAGCGCGGCGCGGATGTCGGCGGGCTCGCTGACCGCCTGGCCGGTGGTGTTGGTGAAGACGGTGAACGCGGGCCGGTGAAACGCGACGCCCTCGAGGAAGGCCGCGAACTCCGCGCGCGCCGGCTCCATCAGGCGGCTGTGGTAGGCGCCGGCGACGTTGAGGGGCATCACGCGCTTGAGGCCCTTGTCCTTCGCCGCCGCGACGAGGGCGTCGACCTTGGCCTTCTCGCCGGAAACGATGATCTGGCCCGGGGCGTTGAAGTTGGCCGCCTCGATGTCGAACTCGCGGCACAGTTCGTAAACCTTCGCGCGCTCCTCGCCGATGATCGCGGCCATGCCGCCGACGCTCTTCTCGCAGGCCTGCTGCATGAGCTCGCCGCGTCGCGCGACGACCTTGAGTCCCGTGGCGAAGTCAAAAACGCCCGCCGCGGTCAGCGCCGTGACCTCGCCGAGACTGAGGCCGAGGGCGAATTTCACGTCCGGCAGCTTGCCGCGCTCCTTCAGCGCGGCCACGACTGCGAGGCCGTGCACGAACAACGCCGGCTGACACACCTTCGTCTGCGTGAGATCGGCCTCCGGACCCTCGAAGCTCAGGCGCTTCAAGTCCCAGCCGAGCACCTGGTTGGCTTGGTCGTAAAGCGCCCGCGCGGCGGCCGAGCCGTCGTAAAGCGACTTGCCCATGCCGACCTTTTGGGCGCCCTGCCCTGCGAAAAGAAGTGCCAGTGACATAGATGAAAGGGGCCGGTTAAACCGGTCCGCCGCGCCGAATCCAAGCCCTAAAATTTCTTCAACTGGGGGAAGAATTTCTTGTCCTCGGCGGGCGGCGGCGGGAGCGCGTGCTTCAGGTCCACTTTCGCGCGTTCCGGCAGGCTATAAATCGTGTCCGTCGCCGGCCCGGGCGCGGGCGCAGCCGCGACCGGCGCCACCTCCGCCACCGGGGGCGCAACTCGCCCCGTTGAACCGGCTGGTCGGCCGGCGGCAGCCCGAGCGCCTGCACGAAGGGATTGCCGCCCGTGCCGCGCGGGGCGTCCAAGGACGGCAGCGGCGAACTGCCGGCAGGCGGCGTGGCACCGGGCGCCGCCTCGGCGGGAAGACCGGCTTCGCGTGTCGCGCCGCCAAGCGCGTCCTTGAGCACGTCGCGCACGGGCGAGTTCGCCAGCCATTCCTTCATGAACGGAGCAAACGGGTCCGCCGCGGCGCGCTGCAGGTCGGCCGGGTCCGGCGCGCTCGCCTCCAATCGCTTCGCCTCGGTGTCGGTCCGCTGGCGCTCGTAGAGCCGCAGGAAGTAATCCGGCGAAGAGGGATCGAGCGGCGGCTCCCCGGCACGCTCGCGCTTGTCGGCGTCCCGCCCGTTGGCAGACGTGCTCTTGCGATCGAGCTTCTCGACCCCCTCGAGCAGCCACTGCCTCGTCTCCGGATTCGATCGATCCTTCGTGCCTTCGTCGGGGCGCCGCGGTGGCGGCAGACCGAGGTCCTGTCCAGGCGTCGCCAACCGGGGCAAATCGAGCTTCCGACTGCCGGCGGTGCCGGCCTTCTGCGCGGCCTCGTCCTTCTTCAGCGACTGGAGCTGCTCCTTGGTGCGCGCGAGCGGCGCGTCGGGATCGTCCGCCGCGGCGGCGAGCGCGGCGGCGCCGAGCGCGGCCCATGCGATCCAGCGCCTCACGTCTTGAAGAAGATGCCCTTGAGGTTCATCTCCAGCGCCTGCGGATTGGGCGAGAAACGCAGGCCGTCGGCCTTGCTGATTTTGCCCTCCTTGATGAGACGGTAGAGGTCCTTGTTGAAGGACTTCGACATGCCGTCGGCGCCCGAGTCGAGGAGCTGCTGGATCTTGTCGTTCTGGCCCTCGAGGATGAGGTTTCGCATCGTCGCGTCGGCGACCATGATCTCGTGCGCGGCGAAACGGCCGCCCCCCTCGAGCGCGGGGATGAGCTTCTGGCAGATGAAGCCCCGCAGCGAGCCGGCGATCTGGCGGCGCGCCTGCGCGATCTGCTCGGGCGGGAAGAACTCGAAGAGGCGCGTCAGCGACTGGGCGACGGTGGCGGCGTGCATCGTCGAGAACACCAAGTGGCCCGTCTCGGCGGCGGAGATCGCGGTCTCGAACGTCTCCTTGTCGCGCATTTCGCCGATGAGAATGATGTCGGGATTTTGGCGCAGCACGGATTTGATCGCCATTTCGAAGTTCGGCACGTCGATGCCGATCTCGCGCTGCTGGAAGACGGACTTGTCGTCGCTGAAGGTGTATTCGATTGGGTCCTCGATCGAGACGATGTGCTTGTCGAGATTCTGGTTAATCCAGTTCAGCATCGCGGCCATCGTCGAGCTCTTGCCCGAGCCGGTGGCGCCGCACACGAGCAGGATGCCGTCCTTGGCCTGCGCCAGCTTGATCAGCGTCTCGCCCTCGATCTTCAACTCCTCGAAAGTCGGCGGACGGCTCTTGATATGACGCAACACGATCGACACCGTCCCGCGCTGGTGAAACCCGTTGACGCGGAAGCGCCCGACGTCGGCCGCGGCGTAGGCGAAGTCCACCTGCCCGTCCCGTTCCCAGTTCGGCCGGAACACCTGCGGCACGTGCTCGGTCACCCAAGCATCGGCCTGCTCGTGGGTAATCGGATCCATCTCGACCGCCCGCAGGCGCCCGCCCATGCGCAGGTAGCCAGGTTTGTTGGACTTGATCACAATGTCGCTCGCGCCGCTCTCGACGGCGAGCTTCAGCAGATCGTTCATGATTTCCGTGTGGACCGTTGTGCTCATGGGGAATTTTGGGCGTGAACCGGCAGCGAAGCTTGTTTTGCCTACGGACTTCCGAATCGTTGAGACAACTTTCCATGAAGTCCAGCCGCCCCTTCACCGGGACCATCACCGCCCTCGTCACGCCGTTCAAGAATGGCGCGGTCGCCTACGACGACCTGCGCGCGCTCGTTAATTTCCAGATAAAATCCGGCATCGACGGCATCGTCTCGGTCGGCACCACCGGCGAGTCGCCGACGCTCGATCACGAGGAGCATCTCGATGTCATCCGCGCGACGATCGAGGTCGCGCGCGGCCGGACGCCGGTCATCGCGGGCACCGGCTCGAACTCCACCAAGGAAGCCATCCACCTGACCAAGGAATCCGATCGCGCCGGCGCCGACGCCATGCTCGTCGTCGCCCCCTACTACAACAAGCCGACGCAGCAGGGCATCTTCGAGTATTTCTGCGCCGTCGCCGATGCGACCGACAAGCCGATCATCCTCTACTCCATCCCGGGCCGCTGCGGCGTCGAGATCAGCGTCGGCGTGATCGAAAAGCTCCGCGCCCGCTACCGCCACGTCGCCTGGGTCAAGGAGGCCGGCGGCTCCGTCGACCGCGTCGACCAGATCCTCCAGGCCTGCGGCGACTCCGTCACGGTGCTCAGCGGCGACGACTCCCTCACCCTGCCCTTCATGTCCGTCGGCGCCAAGGGCGTGATCTCCGTCGCCTCGAACCTCTACCCGAAGGAGACGGGCAGGATGGTCCGGCTCGCGCTCGCCGGCGACTACGCCAAGGCCCGTGCGCTGCACCGGAAGCTCTACCCGATGTTCAAGGCAATCTTCATCGAGGCCAACCCCGTCCCGATCAAGGCCGCCCTCGCCCGCGCCGGCCACATCGCCTCGGACGAAGTGCGCTCGCCGCTCTGCCCGTTGCTCGAAGCCAGCCGCTCCACCCTCTTCGGCGTGCTCGACACGCTCGCCGCCAAGAAGTGAGCACGCCCCGCCTCATCATCAACGGCGCCAAGGGCCGCATGGGCCACGCGCTCCTCGCCGCCGCCGCCGACCTCAAGCTCCCGGTCGCCGCCGCCGTCGACGCGGGCGACGATCTCGCGGCCGCGATGGCCCAGGGCGACGTCGTGGTCGACTTCAGCGTGCACAGCGCGACCCACCGCGTGATCGAGCTCGCCGTCGCGCAGCGGAAGGCCCTCGTCATCGGCACGACCGGACATCCGGCCGACGAGAAGCGGAAACTCGCCGCCCTCGCCGCGCAGATCCCGACCGTCTGGGCGGGCAACTTTTCCGTCGGCGTGAACCTGCTCTTCGCCCTCACCCGCCGCGCGACCCGCATCCTCGGCGCCGACTACGACACCGAGGTCGTGGAGATGCACCACCGCTTCAAGAAGGACGCCCCCAGCGGCACCGCGGCGCGGCTGCTCGAGATCATCCTCGAGGAGCGCAAGCTCGCCGCGGCCGACGCGCTGCGGCACGGCCGCTCCGGCATCACCGGCGAACGCCAGCCGACCGAGGTGGGCGTGCACGCCCTCCGCGGCGGCGACGTCGTCGGCGACCACACCGTCATCTACGCCGCCCTCGGCGAGCGCGTCGAACTCACGCACAAGGCGAGCGACCGCCAGATTTTCGCCCGCGGCGCCCTGCGCGCCGCGCAGTGGATCGTCGGCCAGAAGCCCGGCGTCTACGACATGCAGGACGTGCTCGGCCTCAAGGATTGAGATGATCACGCGCATCACCGGCACGCTCGTCAGCGCCTCTCCCCTTCAAGCCGTGATCGAGACCGGCGGGCTCGCCTACGAGGTGCTCATCCCGGTCACGACCGCCGAGCGCCTGCCCCCGGCCGGCCAGCAGGCGCGCCTGCACACGCTCGTCGTCTACCGCGAGGATTCGCAGACGATGTATGGCTTTGCCAGCGAGGCGGAGCGCGACTTCTTCCGCCTGCTGGTCGAGAAGGTCTCCGGCATCGGCCCGAAGACGGCGCTGAGCATCTTCAGCAAGTTGTCGCTGCCCGTGCTGCAGGGAGCGATCGCCTCGGGCGACGTCGCCCTCCTCGCCAAGTGCCCCGGCATCGGCAAGAAGACGGCCGAACGCCTGGTGATTGAACTGCGCGACAAGCTGGGTGCGACCGTGGCGGTCGCGGCGCCCGCCGGCGCGGGCGAGTCCCCGGCGCCCGCGGACAACAAGGTTCGCGATGCGGTCATGGCCCTCGTCGCCCTCGGCTACAAGGCGGCGGATGCCGACAAGTCGGTGCGGCAGGCGTGGGTCGCACTCGGCCCGACGGCGACGACCGAGGCGCTGATCAAGAAGGCGCTCGGCTAAAACAAAGCCCGCGTCGGTCGACGCGGGCTGGCAGTCTGCGGACTGGCGGATGCTCAGCGCTGGAACTGGAACGCCGTGAACTCCGTCTGCAGGCGCGGGTTCTTGCGGTTCGGGAGCGTGTTGGCGCGGTTGGGCAGCGCGTTGCGCTCGTCGAAGACGCCGTCGTCAAAAAGCGAGTTCAGTCGCGGCGCGCTGGTGCCGTTCTGCAGGGAGAGCAGCCGCTCCTCCTCCTGGCGCAGCGACGCGAAGAGCGCCGTGTAGTCGCGGGACGGGATGGTGGCGCTCGGGAGCTCCACCTTGCGCGGCGTTTCCGTCGCGGCCGGCGCCGGCGCGGGCTGGGCGACGGCGACCGCCGCCGCGGGGGCGGATGGCGCGGCCGCGAGGGCCGGCGACACGGTGGCATCGGTGCCGGTCAGGTTCGAGCGCATGACCACGAAGGCCACGCACGCCGCGGCAGCGAGACCGCTGGCCGCGTAGGCCCAGCGCAGGCGGCGCTGGCGGACGCGGCCGCGGATGTGCTCGATGCTGGCGGGCGCGTGGACCGGCTGGCCGGCCTGCTCGGACTGCGCGCGGAAGCTCTCGTAGACGAGCTTGGTGGCGCGGTGCATCCGGCAGTATTGCAGGTAAACCTGGCGGCGCCGCGGGTTGGATTGAATCTCCAACTCCAGCTCGGCGACCTCTGCCGGCGAAGCTTGCCGGTCGATGTAGAGGTTAACCAGTTCCGTGAAACGTGTGTCCTTCATTGCTGAAATTCCTCCCCTAGTTTTTCGCGCAGGCTTTCGCGGGCGCGGGCGATGCGGCTTTTGACCGTGCCGACGCTGATGCCGAGAATCTCGGCGATTTCCTCGTAAGAAAGATTCCGGACGTTGCGCAGGATCAGGATCTCCCGGTGCTTCTCGTTCAGCTCCTCCATGCACTCGGCCACGCGGCTGACGAACTCCTGCGTGACAGTGGCATCCTCGGGCGTCTCCTGCTCGGCCGGGATGAGCTCGGCGATGGTGGTGTCGTTGTCGGCGCCCAGCGGGGCGTCGAACGAGATGGATTGGTCGCGCTTGCGCCGCCACCAATACCAGTAGCGGTTGCGGGCGAGGTTCGTGGCGATCTGGTAGAGCCACGTGGAGAACGCCGACTCGCCGCGGAAATTCGTGAGCCCGCGGTGGGCGCGGATGAAGGCGTCTTGGGTGACCTCCTCGGCATCCTGCTGGTTGCGCAGGAGCTGATTGACCATCGCGTAGATGCGATCCCAATAACGCGAAACGAGCTGGTCGAACGCGGCGGAATCCCCGCCTTTGAAGCGTTCCACCAGCATGCGATCCAATGCGACTTCTTGGGCCTTGGCTGTCATGTGCTCAGGCTCGTTTGGATCAGGAAAGTTGTGAATTGTTCCCACAGTTTTTGCTCCCGGGCGCCGCGGTGCTAAATCCACGGCAGCCGACTGATGCGCGCTACGGTGAGCAGCCGCGCGTCCGTTGCCAAATAATTCTTGCGTTGGCCCCCAACTGAAAAAATAAACTGCCGCCTTCCTCGGGTAACGGGTCGATAGCTCAATGGTAGAGCAGCGTCCTTTTAAGTCGTTGGTTCTGGGTTCGAATCCCAGTCGACCCACCACCTTTTGAAAAACTTGTGAACCCAGCCTCGGAAAACATCCGGGTTGTGTTTTTAGGTCTGTTTGTCTTACCTCCGCAAAGTTTTACCTAACTAAGCCTCAGGCATTTCTCTCACCCGCACGTGGCTACGCCTCCCCAAGTCAAACGCATCGTCATCGTCGAAGACCAAACCGCCATTCGCGAGATGCTCGCGGAAATTCTTCGGATCGACCCGAGTTACAAGATCGTCGGCGAAACCGGCGATGGCCAGGCCGCCTGCAACCTCTGCCTCGAGCTGAAGCCGGACGTCATCGTCCTCGACGCGCGCCTGCCCGGCCTGAGCGGGGTCGACATCCTGCGCCGCATCGCCAAGCAGCTGAAGACGACGCGCGTGATGGTCTTCTCCGGTTACGAGAGTCCCGCGCTCGTGCGCGAGATGCTCGAGGCCGGCGCGCACGGGTTCGTCGAGAAGACGGCCGGCCTGACCGAGTTCAAGAAGGGCCTCGAGACCGTCGCGAACGGCGGCACGTATTTCGGCCCCGGCGTCGCCGCCCTGCTGCGCAACGTCGTCGCGAACAACTCCCCCACTTCCGGCGCCGATCTGCTGACGGATCGCGAACGCGAGATCCTCAAGCTCGTGGCGGAGAGCCACAGCACCAAGGAAATCGCCCAGAAGCTCGGCATCAGCGTCAAGACGGTCGACAACCACCGCACCAACCTGATGCGGAAGCTCAACCTGCACGACGTCGCCAGCCTCACCCGTTACGCCCTCGAGATCGGTCTCATCGACCACCGCACCCAGGCGTGGGTGTGATGACGGCACGCGCGGGGTTTTAATTCTTGCCGCGTCCCGGCGGTTAATCGTTAACTCCGCCATCCTCGTCTCCCTTTCCATGAAGCATCTCAAGAAGCTCCTCAGCGTCGCGCTCGCCGGCTCCGTGCTGCTGCTCGCGGCCTGCTCCAAGAAACCCGTGCGCGACCCTAACGCGGGCGCGAATCAGATGGGCAACACCATCGATCCGAACTCGGTTGCCATCCCGCAGGATCAAGCGCCGAACACCGATCTCGTTCCCCGCACGACTGAAACCCCCTTCGGCAAGAGCGTCGTGGAGCCCGTCTATTTCGAATTCGACCGCTCGGCCGTTCCGGAGAAGGAACGCGCGAAGATCGAGGGCGCCGTCAAGTGGCTCAAGGACAACGCCGACAAGCGCCTCGTCCTCGAAGGTCACTGCGACTGGCGCGGCACCGCCGAATACAACCTCGGCCTCGGCGATCGCCGTGCGAACGCCGTCCGCCGCTACCTCGAGCACCTCGGCATCGACCCGAAGCGCCTCGAGATCCTCTCCAAGGGCTCGACCGAGGCCAAGCAGGGCGGCACCGACGCCGAGTGGGCCAAGGACCGCCGCGTCGACTTCATCGAGCTGACGAAGTAAGCGCGTCCCGCGCCTCCCGCTTCCCAAGCCGCGGTTCGCCGCGGCTTTTTTGTTTTCGCGCCGGCTCCCCTCGCCGACCCCAAAGAAAAGCGGCGCCGCGAGGCGCCGCTGGAAAATCGCAACCGGGATCGCGGGAACCGTCAGCCCTTGGCAAGTTCGCGCAGCACGCGCTGGCTCGTCTCGATGCCCTTCTTCATCACGCGGAGGTCGAACCCCTCGTTCGGCGCGTGCAGGTTGTCCTCGGGCAGGAACAGACCCATCATGACCGCATCGAGGCCGAGCACGGTCTTGATGTCGGCGATCAGGCCGACGCTGCCGCCCTCGCGGAGGTAGAGCGGCTCCTTGCCCCAGACTTCCTTTGTCGCCTTGTCGAGCGCGCGGAAGCACGCGGCGAGCTTCGGCGACTGGTTCTTCGGCGTGTTCGAGCGATCCGGCGGGATGACGACGTAGGGCGTCGCGACGTGCTGCTCGGTGATCTTGATCGTCACGCCCTTCGGGCAGCGCTTCTTCACCGTGTCGAAGATCAGCTTCTTCATGTTCTCCGGCGTCTGATTCGGCACCAGACGGCAGGTGACCTTCGCCGAGGCCTTGCTCGGGATAACGGTCTTCGTGCCCTCGCCCTGGTAGCCGCCGCTGAAGCCGTTGAACTCGAGCGTGGGCAGGAAACGGATGGCCTCGAACGGCGTGTAGCCGGGCGGCGTGTGGAATTTCGGCACGCCGAGGAATTTCTGGTAGGCGTCCTTCTTCATGCCCGCCTTCTTGAGCTGCGCGCGCTCCCAGCCCTCGGGCTCGACGACCTTGTTGTAGAAGCCCGGGATGTTCACGCGGCCGTCCGGCGTGTGCAGCGACGCGCACAGCTCGGCGAGCGCCTGCAGCGGATTGAGCAGCACGCCGCCGTGCATGCCGGAGTGCAGGTCCGACTTCGGACCGGTCAGCTCGATCTCGAACGCGAGCATGCCGCGCAGGCCGACGGTCACGACCATCTGGTCGGGCGACGGGATGCCGTTGTCCGACATGAAAATGAAGTCCGCGTCCAGGCGGTGCTTGTTCGCGCGGAGGAAGCTCTTGAAGTTCTTCGAGCCGATCTCCTCCTCGCCCTCGACCACGAAGGTGATGTTGAGCGGCAGATCGGGTTGTTCCTCCAGCAGGCGGCCGACGGCGGTCACGTGCACCAACAGCGGGCCCTTGTTGTCGGCGGTGCCACGGCCGTAGATACGGTTGCCCTTGATCGTGGCCTCGAACGGCGGCGTGTCCCACTTGGCGAGCGGATCGGGCGGCTGCACGTCGTAGTGGCCGTAGATGATCACGTGCGGCGACGTCGTGTTGACGATGCGCTTGGCGACGATGACCGGGTGCAGCTGCGTCGGGACGGCTTCGACGCTGAAGCCGATCTCCTTGAACAACGAAATCAGAAACTCCTGCGCGCCCACCATGCCGTCCTTGAACTTCGGATCGGCGGAGACGCTGGCGTGACGGACGTATTCCTTCAGTTTTTCAACGGGGTCGAACATGTCCGCAACTTGGCCCAGCCCGGAGGCGCTCGCCAGCCGAAAGCGGCCGGCTTGGCCGTTGGTAGAGGCGCTTCACGGGAGCTGCGGCGCGCTCATGCGCCCGCCGCCCTCGCCCGCCTCCGCACGGCGCGCGCCGCTCAGTGTTTGAAGTGGCGGACGCCGGTGAAGACCATCGCCATGCCGCGCTCGTCGGCGGCCTTGATGACCTCCTCGTCGCGGATCGCGCCGCCCGGCTGGATCGCGGCCGTGGCGCCGGCATCGGCGGCGGCCAGCAGGCCGTCGGGGAACGGAAACAGCGCCTCGCTGGCGACGACCGAGCCCTTCAGGTCGAGCTTCGCCTCGCCCGCCTTCCAGACCGCGATGCGCGAGCTGTCGACGCGCGCCATCTGCCCGGCGCCGACGCCGAGCGTCTGCTCGCCGCGGCAGTAGACGATGGCGTTCGACTTGACGTGCTTGCAGACCTTCCAGCCGAAGAGCAGCGCGTCCCACTCCTCCGCGGTCGGCTGGCGCTTCGTCACGACCTTGCAGCCAGTGATCCGCTCCATCGAGCGGTCGCGGTCCTGCACGAGCACGCCGCCGACGACCGAGCGCACCTCCTGCAGCGCGTCGGCGCCGATGCCGCCCTTGGCGATCATGAGGCGGAGGTTCTTTTTCTTGGCGAAGATCGCCAGCGCCTCGTCGCTGAAGCGCGGTGCGATGATCACCTCGGTGAAGATGTCCTTGATCTGCTCCGCCACGTCCTGGCCGAGGGTCTGGTTGACGACGATGATGCCGCCGAAGGGCGCCTGGCGGTCCGTCGCGTAGGCCTTCTCCCATGCGCCGAGCAGCGTGTCCGCGCTCGCGACGCCGCACGGGTTCGTGTGCTTGAGGATCGCGACGGTCGGTTTCTCGAACTCGCCGATCAGGTAGGTCGCCGAGGTGATGTCCAAAATGTTGTTATAGCTGAGCTCCTTGCCCTGCAGCTGCTGGAAGTGCTCGTGGAACGTGCCGTAGAGCGCGGCCTTCTGGTGCGGATT
The DNA here is from genome assembly GCF_047777955.1 of Oleiharenicola sp. Vm1. Taxonomy (GTDB): domain Bacteria; phylum Verrucomicrobiota; class Verrucomicrobiia; order Opitutales; family Opitutaceae; genus Didemnitutus. The sequence continues at coordinate 2,453,000 of NZ_CP180537.1, read as the reverse complement.
CTCGCCGTAGCGCAGGCTCTGTGCCTTCTTGAGCGAGAGCGTGAACGTCGCCGGGAAGCCGCTCAGCGCCTCGAGGTCCGGCTCGTCCTGCTGCGTCTCGAGATACTTGGCGATCGCGGTGTCGTAGGCGCCGGTGCGCTGGAAGACCTTGAGCGCGAGCTTGCGCCGGAGCGCCTTGAGCTCCGCGCTCCCCTCGCCCGCCGCCAGCGCCGCGAGCACGCCGGTGTAGTCGGCGGGGTCGCAGACGACGGTGACGCTCTCGTGGTTCTTCGCCGCGCTGCGCAGCATCGACGGGCCGCCGATGTCGATGTTCTCGATCGCCTCCTCGAATTCCACGTGCGGCTTCGCCACCGTCTGCTCGAACGGATAGAGGTTCACGACCACGAGATCGATGAGGCCGATCCCGTGCTCCTTCGCCGCCGCGAGGTGGTCCGGCTTGTCGCGCCGGCACAGCAGGCCGCCGTGGATTTTCGGGTGCAGCGTCTTCACGCGGCCCTCCATCATCTCGGGGAAGCCCGTGTGCGCGCTCACCTCGGTGACGGGCAGCCCCGCCTCCGCGAGCAGTTTGGCGGTGCCGCCGGTCGACAGCAGCTGGTAGCCGTGGGAACGGACGAGAGCCGTGGCGAAGTCCACCAGGCCGCGTTTGTCGGAGACGGAAAGGAGCGCGAGCTTAGCCATTAATCTAGAGACTCGGGCGGCACGGAGGCTGGCAAGCGGGAAAACCTCCCGTGACGCGCCGGCGCAGCCGCCGGGCGGCCCACCGGCATCGGTGGCGGTCCGGCGGCCGGGGTAGGCGTCGGGCTAGGTGCCCGAAATTCCCACGATCTCCCCGTTCGCGTCCACGTCGATGCGCTCCGCGGCCGGGACCTTCGGCAGCGCCGGCATGCGCATCATCTGGCCGGTCAGCGCCACCACGAAGCCGGCGCCGGCCGCCAGCTCGAAGTCGCGGACGGTGATCTTGAAGCCGCGCGGCCGGCCGAGCTTCTCGGGGTCGTCGGAGAGCGAGTTCTGGGTCTTGGCCATGCAGACCGGCAGCTTGCCGAAGCCCGCGATCTCGAGCAGCCCCAGCTTGATCTCGGCCGCGGGCAGGATCTCGACGCCGTCGGCGGCGTAGAACCGGCTGGCAATCGCCTCCATCTTCTCCCGGATCGGCTGCTCGTCGCGGTAGGTGAACTGCAGCGGCGGCGTGCTCGACAGGATCGAGTGCAGCACCGTCTCGGCGAGCGCCAGGCCGCCCTCGCCGCCCTTCTCGAACACCTCCGAAATCTCGCATTCGACGCCCAGCGCGTGACAGAACGCGCGCACGCGCACGAGCTCGTCCTCGGCGTCGGTCGGGAACCGGTTCAGCGCGACGGTGACCGGGCGGGCGAAATTCCGCGCTGCGGTCACGTGCGCCTCGAGGTTGGCCAGGCCGCGCTCGAGGGCGGCGAAATCCGGCCGCGCGAGCTCCGTGGCCGGCGCGCCGCCGTGGAGCTTCAGCGCGCGCACCGTCGCCACGATCACGATCGCGTCGGGGTTGAGACCGCTCTGCCGGCACTTGATGTCGATGAACTTCTCGCCGCCCAGGTCGAAGGCGAAACCCGCCTCCGTGACGACGAAATCGGCGTGCGCGAGGGCCATGCGGGTCGCGAGCACGGAGTTGCAGCCGTGCGCGATGTTGCCGAACGGCCCGCCGTGCACGAAGGCCGGCACGCCCTCGACCGTCTGCACGAGATTGGGCTTGATGGCGTCGCGCAGCAGCGCGAGCAGCGCGCCCGTCGCCCGAAACTCCGCGGCGCGCACCGGCACGCCCTCGGTGGTGAAGCCGATCACGATGCGGTCGAGGCGCTCGCGCAGGTCGGCCATCGATTCGCTCAGGCAGAGGATCGCCATGATCTCCGACGCCGCCGTGATGTCGAAGCCGCTGCGGCGCTCGCCGGCCTTGGCCTCGAGGTTGACGATGATGTTGCGCAGGGCGCGGTCGTTCACGTCGAGCACGCGCTTCCACAGCACCTGCGTCGGGGTGAGCCGCGTCTGCCGCAGGTAGAGCTGGTTGTCGATGATCGAGGCCAGCAGGTTGTGCGCGGAGGTGATGGCGTGGAAATCGCCCGTGAAGTGCAGGTTGATGTCCGTCGCCGGCTGCACCGTGCTGCGCCCGCCGCCCGTGGCCCCGCCCTTGCGGCCGAAGACCGGCCCCATCGAGGGCTGGCGCAGGGCGAGCGCGGCGCGCTTGCCGAGCTTGGCGATGCCCTGGGCGAGACCGATCGACGTCACGGTCTTCCCCTCGCCCGCCGGCGTCGGCGTGATGGCCGACACCAGGATCAGTTTCCCGCGCGGCGGCTGGTCGGCGAGCGCCGCCAGCGCCACCTTCGCCTTGTCATGGCCGAAAAGCAGGAGATGCTTTTCCGCGATCCCAATCTCCCTCGCGAGCTCCGCGATATTCTTCATGGGTTCCTCCGGTAAAACGATTCAACCTCGCTGCGAAATTTCGCTCAACGCCTAATGCCCGCCGCCCCGCTGGAATTACCCGGACTTCGCGTCGAATTAGATAAACTCGTCTACCGGCACGGCGGCGACGAGCTGCCGCCCGACCGTCCGCACGCGTTCATCTACTACCTCACGATCCACAACGACGCCGACCGGACCGTCACCCTGCTCGGCCGGAAATGGGTCGTCGAGCACGACGACGGCACGCGCCTGGTGATCGAGGGCGACCGCATCGTGGGCGAGACCCCGCGCCTGGCGCCGGGCGAGCATTTTTCCTACAACAGCTACCACGTCACCGCCACCGACGCGCGCGTGCACGGGAGTTTCCACGGTGTCGACGAGTTCGGCGCGCACGTCTTCGTGCGCATCCCGTCCTTCGCGCTCGAGATCCCCCGGTGTGAGCCGCCCCGCGCCCCGCCCCTGCGTGCTGCGCTTTAACTTGCGCTCGCCCGGCGCGTGCGCCTCCTTGGCAGGCCCGCAATGAAGCTCATCGATCTCAATCGCGACGGCGGCATCGGCGCCAACTCCCTCTACTGCCAGCTCGGCGATTTCCACTTCGTCATCGATAGCGGCCTGCATCCGAAACAGGTCGGACGCCAGGCCGCCCCCGACCTGACGCCGCTGCGGGGCGTCGAGCTCGACCTGATCATCATCACGCACTGCCACCTCGACCACATCGGCTCGCTGCCGATCCTGATGCGCGAGCACCCCGGCGTGCCCGTGGTCATGACGCAGCCCAGCCGCATGATCATCGACCGCATGCTGCACAACTCCGCCAACGTCATGGTGCGCGAGCGCGAGGAGAAGGGCGTGATGGACTACCCGCTCTTCACCCACGACGAGATCGACCGCCTGATGCCCCGGCTGCACGCCCACGGCTTCAACAACCCGAAGAAATTCTCGGGCCGGCGCGACGAGATCGAGTTCACCTTCTTCCCCGCCGGCCACATCGTCGGCGCCGCCGGCGTGGAGATCGTGCACAAGCACCGCCGCATCTTCTTCACCGGCGACGTCCTCTTCGAGGCGCAGCGCACGCTGAACCCCGCGAAGTTCCCCCACGCCCACTACGACACCCTCGTGATGGAGACCACGCGCGGCGCCACCGAGCGCCCCGCCGATCACTCGCGCCTCCGCGAGGTCACGCGACTGGTCGACACGATCAACGAGACGCTCCAGCGCGACGGCTCCGTGCTCATCCCCGTCTTCGCTCTTGGCCGCATGCAGGAAATCCTCGCCGTGCTCCACGACGCGAAGAAGTTCGGCAAGCTGGTCGAGTCGCCCATCTTCGCCTCCGGCCTCGGCATGGACCTGTGCGACTACTTCGACGAGATCGCGAAGAAGACCGGCCAGGTGCACTTCACGCGCACGATCCTGAAGGACCTCGGCATCCGCAAGACCCCGCGCGACCTCCAGCCCGGCAAGCAGCCGCCGCAGCAGGGCATCTATGTCGTCAGCTCCGGCATGGTGGTGGAGAACACGCCGTCCTACGTCCTCGCCTCCGCCCTCGCCGGCAACGCGAAGAACTCGATCTGCTTCGTCGGCTACTGCGATCCCGACACCGCCGGCGGCCGCCTGCTGGCGGCGAAGAAGGGCGACGATTTCCTCTTCGATGCGGCGAACGTGAAGACGAAGATCCGCTGCCACATCGAGCGCTTCGATCTCTCCGGCCACGCCGACCGCGAGGAGCTGCTCGACTTCGCCGTCACGACCAAGCCGCGCTCCCTCGTCGTCACCCACGGCGACCCGCCCGCCCGGGCGTGGTTCATGCAGCAGCTCGCCGAGCAGCTCCCGCACACCAAGCTCCTCGATCCGGTGCCGCTGCAGGAATATCGCGTCTGATCAGCGGCCGAGCACCTCGTGCAGCTTCGCCACCATGGCGGCGTTGCCGGCGAGGTATTGGACGCGCGGGCTCTTCAGCCAGAATTCCTTCAGCGGAAACGGCGTCGGCGTGAGGTAATCCAGCTTGCCGCCGCCCTCCTCGATCATCGCGGCGGCCGCGGCGATGTCCCAGAGCTTGTTGTTGTGCTCGACGACGCCGTCGAGATGCCCGGTGGCGCAATACGCCAGGTGCAGCGCGCTGCTGCCGAGGCCGCGGATCTTGAAGGTCTCGATGAGGCGCTTGCCCTCGGCGGCGTAGCTCTTCTCCACCGGCGAGTGGAAACCGATCAGGCTGTGGCCGTGCGGCGCCTCAGGCGCCACGCGCGCGGGCTTGCCGTCGTCCCACACGCCGCGATCGCGACCGCCGTGCATCAGGACCCGGCGGGCCATGTCGTAGATCACGCCGTAGACCGGCACGCCGTCCTCGAGCAGCGCGAGCGAGATCGAGACGTAGATGATGCCGTTGGCGTAGTTGTTCGTGCCGTCGATCGGATCGAGAATCCAGCAGTAGCGCGCCGTGACCGGCACCGGGTGGTCCGTGACCGCCAGCTCCTCGCTGAAGAACTGGTCCTCCGGGAACTGCTTCGTGATCGACGCCATGATCGCCTCGGAGATCGCGATGTCGACGGGCGTGACGCGGGTGCCGTCGTATTTGATCTGTGCCTTCGTGCGGCCGAACTCGGCGTGGAGCCGGCCGGTCTCGGCCAGGACGGCGGCTTTGGCGGCTTCGATGCGGGAATCGATGGCGGAGGACATTCCGCGCAAAGGAACACGAGAACGGCCAAGAACCAAGCGCAGAGTGTCCGCGGGCCGCTCGCGCCCCGCGGCTCAGTCGTAGTCGTAGAGCTTCGGGTCGCGCACCGGCGGCGGCCGGCGCCGCTTGAACCGGGCGCGTCCTTCCCGCGGCTCCGGCGGCTTGCCGGCGCCCGCCAGCGGATCGCCGCCCAGGGAGGCATCGGCACCAGGCTCCGGCCCGAAGCCCTCGCCCATCTGCGCCTCGAGCGCGTCGGGGTCGGCGCCCTCCTCGAGCTTGCGGACGGCCTCCTCCATCGGCTCGTCGAGCTTCTCGCCGCTCAGCTCGGCCATGCGCCGCATCAGGCGCGCCATGGCGCGCGGGTCGTTCTCGTCGACATTGGAAAACTCGCGCTCCATCGCGCCCATCGCCGCCTCCATCCGTGCGTCTTCGGCCGCGTCGCCCGACGCCGCAGGCGCCGGAGCGGCGGTCTCCTCCTGGCGGGCGCCGCCGATGGCAAAGCCCGAGACCATCTTCACCATGCGCGCCTGGGGATCGTCAGGACAGCGCGGCGTGCGTTTCCCCTGCGCGAGCGTCTTGGCGAAGAACGAGTAGATCTTGTGCGTGTCGGGGCTGTAATACTCGTAGATGGGCATGGCGTGACGGCTCCACCGATTGCGCGCCGAAGCTCGGTTTCAAACCGAAATTAGCCGCGCTCGCCGCCGAGCTGGTGCCCGCGCTTCACGGTCGGGTTCTTGCCCGTGTTCAGTTTGTCGAGCACCGCCGCGAGCCGGCGTTTCTTCTCGTCGGTCTGGCCGAACATCTCGAGCTGGGCCGCGGGCTCCTCGATGCCGGAGAAGCGCACGCTCACGAGCCGCAAGGGCCGGCGCTTCGTCCAGGCCGCCTTGAGCAACGGAGCCACGAGTGGGTAAAAGGGCGCCTCGAGGTCCGACGACTCGCTGAGGCTGCGCCCGCTGGAGCTGTCCTCCATGCCGGGATAGCGCACCTTCACCGTCAGCGTGCGCGCGCGTTTGCCGTCGGCGCGGATCGAGGGCATGAGGTCGTCGATCATGCGCTTGGCGATGCGCTCGATGGTGGCGAAATCCCAGATGTCCTCGCCGAACGTCTCCTGCTGCGAATACGACTTCGCGTCCTCGTGATCGACGTGGACCACGCGGTCGTCCTCCCCGCGCGCCATGCGCCGGACCTCGTCGGCGAAATTGCCGAACGTGTCCTCGAGCTGGCGCTCGGTCAGCGCCAGCACGTCGCGCACGAGCTGCAGCCCGGCGGCTTTCAGGCGCTCCTCGGTTTTCCGGCCGATGCCGGGCAGGACGCCGATCGGCAGCGGGGCGAGGAACTCCGCCTCCTGTCCCGGCGGCACCACGGTGAAGCCGCGCGGCTTGCGGGCCTTGCTGGCGATGGCGGCGACGAGCTTGTTGGCGGCGATGCCGAACGAGGTCGGGATCTGCAGCTCGTCCCAGATGCGCTGCTGGAGCGCGCGCACGCGCGCCTCGATCTCGGCGGCGGTCTTGAACCCGCACATGGCAAGGTCGAGGTAGCCTTCGTCGATGGAGTTGCGCTGCACGATGGGCGTGAGCGCCTCGCACCGGTCGAACATCTCGCGCGATTTCTTGCCGTAGAGCCCGGAGGTGTGCGGCAGCAGGATCAGGTCCGGGCAGACGCGCAGCGCGAGCTTGGTCGGCATTGGCGTGTAGACGCCCGCCGCGCGCGCCTCGTAGCTGGCGGAGGAAATGATGCCGCGCTCGCGGCCGCCGACGGCGGTCTTCTGGCCGCGCAGGTCCGGGCGCAACGCCAGCTCGCACGACACGAAGAACGCGTCGGCGTCGAGGTGGACGATGGTCGGCAGGGCACGGGTCACGCCGGCAGTCTTGGCGCAAATCGCCCGCGCGCAACCCCGCGTCGACACGGGCAAGAAAAGCCCGCGTCGGACGACGCGGGCGGAGGGATGGCGGGCGCGCGGGATGCGGGCGGCGTTCAGAGGGTCAGCTGGTGGCGCGCGACGAGCTTTTTGACCTGCTCCGGGGTGTGCCGCTCGACGAGTTCGCCGAGCGTCTCCGGATCGACCGTGGTCGAGGCGATGACGAGCTCGCGGTCGTTGACCACCGCGACGCAGATGTCGAGCGGATCGCCCGCGTCGAGATCGTCGGAGGTGTAGACCAGGACGGCCTCGGCGCCGTTGCGCTCGGACACGCCGACCAGGCGCGTCCAGCCGCGGCGCTTCATCACCCGGTCGGTCTCGACGAAAAGCTGTTCGCGCGACCACTCGCTGCGGCCGCTCCCGCGCTGGTAGACGCCGACGCTGGCGTGCTTGACCGCGGCGAGCGCGAGGCGGGCGTCGGCCACCTCGGGCTTGCGCACGAAGAGCAGTCCGCCGCGCACGGCGCCAATGGTGATGCGGCCGACGCTGCACTGGACCTTAGTGTGCCAGTCGGCGTTGGTGGCGGCCATCACCTGGCGGCGGAGCGCCGCGGCATCGCTGTCGAGGGTGACGTAGCTCGCGACCGCAACCGCCAGGATGACAAAGGGCGCGAGGCAGAGACCGAGCACCCAGGGCCAGAGGCGGCGGCGCGGGGCGACAGGAGCGGGCGGATTCGTCGGGTTCATGGCGGTGCGGGCTGGAAGTGGCGGAGGCGGCGGTGCGGGATCAGGCCTTGGCCTTCACCTTGAGCTTCATGCCGCGCAGCGGCTCGATGTCGTATTTCTCGGCCAGCGCGCCGATCTTGTCGGCGTTGATGCTGCCGACCACGTTCACGAAGACGGCCTCGCCCTTGTGGTCGATGACGGTGACCACGAGTCCTTCGATGACGTCCTCGCCCTTCAGCTTGGCGAAGATGGCGACGTCATCGCCCTTGTTCGCTTCGCGGACGGTGACCATGCGGTGCCAGCCGGCCTTCTCGAGCTTGGCGCGGACCGCCTCGATCTTCTCGACGTTGGCGGCGCGATTGGCGTCGTCGAGGCCGACGACGTTGACGCGGATGCGCTGGATGTCGCCGACGATGTCGGCGGCGTCCTCGTCCTGATGCTTGGCGATGCGCGCCGCGAACTTGAGCAGCGCGGGCGAGAGATTGACCTCGACGAACTGGCCCTTGGCGGACGGCAGCAGCTGGCCGATGTCGACGAAGCCGGCGTCTTCGTCAGCGGCGAAGGCGGCGGTGGCGGTGAGCGCCAGCGACACGGTCGCGGCGGCGAGGAGGGAGCGGAGGGAGTTTTTCATGGGTTTAGGTAACGGGAGGTTGGTGGGTCGGATGCTCCCAACACCCCGGAGGCCTCCGCAAAGTTGCGGAAATTCCGCGCGCTCCCCTGCCCGCCCCGTCCCCGCGGCTCCGGCCTACTTCGCCGGGACCGCCGCCCGCCACTGCCGCAACGCCTCGCCGGTGAGCGACCGCGGCTCCCGTTCGATGCCCGGGCGCGGGCCGGCGTAGACGATCTCGCCCCCCTCCGGGCCGCCGCCGGGGCCGAGGTCGATCAGCCAGTCGGCGAGGTGGATGACGTCGAGATTGTGCTCGATGATGACGACGGTGTTGCCGGCGTCGCGCAGCTTGAAGAGCAGGTCCATCAGACGCTGGATGTCCGTCCAGTGCAGTCCGGTGGTGGGCTCGTCGAGGATGTAGAGCGTGCGGCCCTGCTCGCGCTTGCTGAGTTCGAGGGAGAGCTTGAGGCGCTGGGCCTCGCCGCCGCTGAGTGTCGTGGCGGACTGGCCGAGCGAGAGGTAGCCGAGGCCGACGGCGTCGAGCGTCGCGAGCTTTTCGGTGATGCGGGGGATGGCGCGGAACAGCTCCATCGCCTCGCGCACGGTGAGGTCGAGCACGTCGGCGATGTTCTTGCCGTGGTAGCGCACCTCGAGCGTCTCGCGGTTGAAGCGGCGACCGTCGCAGCTCGGGCACGGCGCGAAGGCGTCGGCCATGAACTGCATGTCGAGGCGGATCTGGCCGTCGCCCTGACAGCGTTCGCAGCGGCCGCCGCGGACGTTGAACGAGAAGCGGCTGGCCTTGTAGCCGCGCACCTTGGCCAGCGGCAGCTGGGCGAAGAGATCGCGCAGGAGGTCGAGCAGGCCGACGTAGCTCGCGGGATTCGAGCGCGGGCTGCGGCCGATCGGCTCCTGGTCGACCTGCACGGTCTTCTCGAAGTGCTCGAGGCCGGTGAGACCCTTGTGCTTTCCCGGCAGGGTCTTCGCGCCGTTCAGCTTGCGCGCCGTGGCGGTGGCGAGGATGTCGTTCACGAGCGAGCTCTTGCCCGAGCCGGAAACGCCGGTGACGCACGTGAGCAAGCCGACCGGAAAGGCGGCGTCGACCTGCTGGAGGTTGTGCTCGCTGGCGCCGCGCACGGTCAGCCAGCGGCCGTCCGGCGCGAGCGTCTTGGCGTCCTTCATCACGCCCATCTTTCGCGCGAGATACGGGCCCGTGCGCGAGGCGGAGGCGGGCAACTGCGCGCAGTCGGCCGGCGTGCCTTGGAAAAGAATCTCGCCGCCCTCGCGCCCGGCGCCGGGGCCAAGTTCGATGAGTTGGTCGGCGATGCGCATCGTGTCCTCGTCGTGCTCGACGACCACGACGGTGTTGCCGCGGTCGCGCAGGTCGCGGAGCGTCGCGAGGAGCTTCTGGTTGTCGCGGGCGTGCAGCCCGATGCTCGGCTCGTCGAGCACGTAGATGACGCCGACGAGGCCCATGCCGAGCTGCGTCGCCAGTCGCACGCGCTGCGACTCGCCGCCCGAGAGCGTGCTGTATTCGCGGTCGAGCGTGAGGTAGCCGAGGCCGGTCTCGCGGAGAAAATGCAGCCGCTGCTCCACGCCTTCGACCACCTCGGCCACGGCCTCGATCGAGCCGAGCTTGCCTGGCACCTCGCGGAGGAAGGCCAGCGCGTGCGTGATGTCCATCGCGCTGAACTCCGGATAGGCCACGCCGGTCAGGCGGACGGCGGCGCTGCGGGGGTTGAGCCGCGAGCCGCGGCACAACGGGCACTCGCCGCTGACCATGAACGTCGTTAGGCGCGCGCGGAAGCCGTCGCTGTCGGTCTCGCGGAAGCTTTCCATCAGGTCGGCCACGACGCCCGGGAACGGCATGGCCTTCGGCTCGCGCATGCGGCGGAGCTTGAAGCTGAACAGGCGCTCCCCCGCCCCGTGCAGGATCAGCGCGCGCGTCTCCTCCGGAAGCTGCTTCCACGGCACGTCCGGGTCGAACGGCAGCTGCTCGGCCAGCTGCTTGAGCAGGGCGTTGTGCTTGATGATGAGATTTTTTCCGCCGATGCGCCACGGCTTGATCGCGCCCTCGCGGACGGATTTTTCGGGATCGGGAATGATCAGCTCGTCGCTGAACGTCAGCTGCCGGCCGAGGCCGCTGCAGTCGGGGCAGGCGCCCTCCTTGTGGTTGAAGGAAAAGTGCCGCGGCGTCAGCGGCTCGAAGACATCGCCGCAAACTTCGCAGGCCAGGTTCTGGCTCAGCGGGATCTCGCGCCACGGCGCCTCGGCCGTCCGCTGCACGAGCACGAGCGCGCGGCTCTGGCCCTCGCGGAAGGCGAGCTCGAGCGAATCGGCGACACGGCTGCGCTGGTCGGCGTTGAGCACGACGCGATCCAGCACGAGCTCGACCGCGATCTCGGTCGTGCCGGTCGGGATCAGCCGCGTTTCCTCGAGCGACTTCACCTCGCCGGCGATGCGCACGCGCTGGAAGCCGCGCTGGCGCAGGCGGGGCAGCTCGTCGCGCAGGACGGACGGCTTCGCCTTCATGAACGGCGCGAGGATGAGCGCGCGTTCGGCGGGCGCATCGCGGAAAAGCTGGTCGATGCAGTCGTCGAGCGAGCGCTTCACGACGCGACCGCCGTCCTTCGGGCAGCGCTGCTCGCCGCAGAGCGACCAGAGCAGGCGCGCGTAGTCCGCCACTTCGGTCACGGTCGCGACCGTGCTGCGCGGCGAGCCGGTGCCGGTGCGCTGCTCGATCGCGAGGACCGGCGAAAGACCGTGGATGAAATCGACGTCGGGCTTCTTCAGCTGCTCGAGGATCTGCCGCGCCTGCGCCGACAGGCTCTCCATGTATTTCCGGTAGCCCTCGGCGTAGAGCGTGTCGAACGCCAGCGAGCTCTTGCCGGAGCCGCTGGGCCCGGTGATGACCACCAGCTTTCCCCGGGGGATGCGCACCTCGAGATTCCGGAGGTTGTGCTCCCGGGCTCCCTTGATGTGGATGTGCGCAGCGGCGTCCATGCGCCCACCGTTGCCGTTTCGCGGTCGAGGTCAAAACGCTAATGGCGAAACCAAACTCCTGCCCCTCCGTGGATTAAGTCTTGAAGTCATAAACGAAACGCCGCTTCATCCGCCGCAACCCAAGCAAGCCGTTCGCTTGCGCTGCACTCCCCCAAGAAACCGTCCCTCCAGCCGCCCAGTGTAAGGGCGGCGGTGACTCCCATCGCAATGAACCCAAGCAAACCTATGCATCGTCGTCTGCGCGTGCAGACGATTGCCGCCCTGACCGCCGCCCTGTGCGTTGCGCCCCTCTCGCGGGCCATCGTGCTGGATTTCGGCGAGGTCAAGGGGCACTTCGATACCACGCTGTCCGTCGGCGGGCTCTACCGCCTCAACCCGCCCAGCCCCGACCTCTACGGCATCAGCAACACCTACAACGGCGTCGCCGGCAAACAGCGCTCGGTGAACGCCGACGACGGCGACCTGAACTACGGCAGCTCCCTCGTTTCCGCGCTGCTCAAGGCCAGCCACGATCTCGAGCTGAACTACAAGAACAGCGGCCTGTTCGTCCGCGGCTTCTACTTCACCGACTTCGTCAACACCAACGGCCAGCGCAAGAAGGCCGCGCTCTCCAACGAGGCGCAGCGCATCGTCGGCGAGGGCGGCGAGCTCCTCGATGCCTACGTCTACTTCAAGCCCACCCTCGGCACGATGCCCGCGCGTCTCGCGATCGGCAAACAGGTGCTGAGCTGGGGCGAGAGCACGTTCATCCCGAACGGCATCAACTCGGTCAACCCGATCGACGTCGCCAAGCTCCGCACGCCGGGCTCCGAGCTGAAGGAAGCCCTCCGTCCGCTCAACATGGTGTCCGCCTCGCTCGGCCTCACCGACAAGCTCACGGCCGAGGCCTTCTACCTCCTCGACTGGGAGCGCACGCGCGTCGATCCGCCGGGCACGTATTTCTCGACCAATGACTTCGTCGCCCGGGGCGGCACCAAGGTCTACCTCGGCTTCGGCGCCATCAACGACGGCTCCTCGCTCGGCGCGATCATGCGCGGCACCGACAACGAGCCCGGCGCCTCCGGCCAGTGGGGCCTCGCGTTCCGCTACCTCGCCGAGAACCTCAACAACACCGAGTTCGCGGTCTACTACATGAACTACCACAGCCGCCTCCCGGTGATCTCGGCCCGCACGCCGACGGTGCCGGTCAACGGCGCGCTCGCGGCCTCGGACTCCGCCGCCCTGCTCCAGGCCAACACGGCGTTCATGACCGGCCTCGTCACGGCGGTGGGCCCGACCAACGTCGCCAGTTCGCTCAGCACGCTCATCGGCGCCACGCTCACCGGCGTGCCCGCCAGCGCCCTGCCCGCCACGCTCCAGCCGTTCTACGCCACCGTCGCCTCCGTCACCGGCCAGCTCGCCCAGCGCGAGCTCCTCAAGTCCGCCGCCACCGGCAACTACCTGATCGAGTTCCCCGAGGACATCCACCTCTTCGGCGCGAGCTTCAACACCAACCTCGCCGGCGTCGCCCTCCAGGGCGAGCTCAGCTACCGCAACAACCAGCCGTTCCAGGTCGACGACGTGGAGCTGCTCTTCGCCGCGCTCTCGCCGCTCAGCTCGCGCTTCTCCTACAACCAGCTCGGCAGCTACGCGCTCAACACCTACATCCCCGGTTACCGGCGCCACAAGGTCTGGACCGGCCAGATGACCGCCACGAAGGTCGCGCGCGGCATCTTCGGCGCCGACCAGACCACGATGATCGCCGAGGTCGGCTACGTCCACGCCGACATCCCCAACCCCGGCACGCTCCGCTACGACGGTCCCGGCACCTTCGTCGGCGGCGACATCAACTACATGAACGCCTCCGGCAGCAACGCCTCGGGCGTCGAGCCGCTCTACGAGCCCGCCAGCGCGTTCGCCACGAAGTTCTCCTGGGGCTACCAGCTCGTCGGCCGCCTCGACTACAACAACGCCTTCGCCGGCGTGAACGTCTCCCCGCTCGTGCTCTTCTCGCACGACGTCAGCGGCAACACGCCGCTCCCGATGGGCAACTTCCGCGAGGGCCGCAAGACGGTCACCGTCGGTGCCGACTTCAGCTTCCAGAACGCCTGGGCGCTCGAGCTGCGCTACGTGAACTTCTTCGGCGCGGGCCGCTACAATCTCCTCGGCGACCGCGACTACGTTTCCGCCACGCTGAAGTATTCGTTCTAACCCCGCGCCCCCAGTAACCATGAAGACCAAGTCTACCCTCTTCTCCGTCCTCTGCTGCCTGAGCGCGGTCGCGGCCCACGCCGCCGTCTCGCCCGAACAGGCCGCCCGCCTCGGCGCCGACCTCACCCCGCTCGGCGGCGAGAAGGCCGCCAACGCCGACGGCACCATCCCCGCCTGGGACGGCGGCATCACCACCCCGCCGGCCGGCTACAAGCCCGGCATGCATCACCCCGATCCGTTCGCGGGCGAGCAGCCGCTCTTCACCATCACCGCCGCGAACGCCGAGCAATACGCCGCCAAGCTCACCGCCGGCCACCTCGCCCTGCTGAAGGCCTACCCGGACTACAAGCTCCCGGTCTACGCCTCCCACCGCACGGCCTCGAACCCGCAGCGGATCTACGACGCCACCAAGCGCTACGCCACCACCGCCAGCCTCACCGAGGGCGGCAACGGCATCACCGGCTGCGTCGTCGGCATTCCGTTCCCCATCCCGCAAAACGGCCTCGAGGTCATCTGGAACCACCTCACGCGCTACCGCGGCATCGCCGCCTCGCGCACCATCAGCCAGGCCGCCCCGCAGCGCAACGGCAGCTACACCCTCGTCGATTTCGACGACGAGTTCCTGTTCAACTACGTTCGCGACGACATCTCCGAGGCCGACCTCGCGAAGCAGATCCAGTCCGACAACGTGCTGATCTACTTCAAGCAGGCCGTCACCGCCCCGGCCCGTCTCGCCGGCTCCATTTTGCTCGTCCACGAGACGATGGACCAGGTGAAGGAAAAGCGCCGCGCCTGGCTCTACAACGCCGGTCAGCGCCGCGTCCGCCTCGCCCCCTCGATCGAATACGACAATCCCGGCACCGCCGCCGACAACATGCGCACCTCCGACCAGTTCGACATGTTCAACGGCGCGCCCGACCGCTACGAGTGGAAGCTCGTGGGCAAAAAGGAAATGTATGTCCCCTACAACTCCTACAAGCTCCACAGCGACACGCTCAAATACGACGACATCCTGAAGCCGCTGCACATCAACCAGGACCTCACCCGCTACGAGCTGCACCGCGTCTGGGTCGTCGACGCCACGCTCAAGCCCGGCATCGGCCACGTCTACGCCCGCCGCACGTTCTACATCGACGAGGACAGCTGGCAGATCCTCGCCGTCGACCAATACGACAGCCGCGGCCAGCTCTGGCGCGTCTCCGAGGCGCACTGCATCAACTACTACGATGCGCTCACCTTCTGGAGCACGCTCGAGGTCCACACCGACCTGATCGCGGGCCGCTACCTCGCGATCGGCTTGGACAACCAGAACAAGATGTATGACTTCACGCTGAAGCGCACGCCGGCCGACTACACGCCCGCGCGCCTCCGCATGGAAGGCGTCCGCTAACCGCCAAGAATTGCGCAAGGGCGGCCACGAAGTGGGCCGCCCTTTTGCTTGCCCGCCGCGCTCCGCGGCAAATCATCACGCCATGTCACTGCTCTCCGCAGCAGCCGCCGTCAGGCGGCTGGCGCTCGCCGCACCGTTCGCGGCCCTCGCCGGTTGCGTCCTGCCAGCCCTCCGCGCCGCCCCCGCGGTCGAGGTGTCCGAACCCGCCCCCTCGCCGCTAAGTCCCTGCTGCTCGACCTCACGAAGGCGGGCGATCGCTTCGTCGCCGTCGGCGATCGCGGCCACGTGCTCCTCTCCGCCGACGACGGCAAGAGCTGGACCCAAAGCATCACGCCCACGCGCGCCATGCTCACCTGCGTGAGCTTCGCCGACGCCCAGCATGGCTGGGCCGCCGGCCACGACGGCGTCATCATCGCCACCGCCGACGGCGGCCGCACCTGGACGCGGCAGGACGACGGCCACGATCTCGACACCGTTTACCTCGACATCCTCTTCCTCGACGCGAATCACGGCTTCGTCGTCGGCGCCTACGGCAAATTCCTCGAGACCACCGACGGCGGCAAGACCTGGACCGCGCGCAAGGTCGCCGACGAGGACGTGCATTTCAACCGCATCTCGCACGACGGCAGCGCCGCCATCTACCTCGCCGGCGAGAGCGGCACCGTGCTCATCTCGCGCGATCTCTGCCGCACCTGGATGCGTTCGCCGATCGAATACGAGGGCTCGCTCTACGGCGTCCGCCCGCTCAGCGGCGGCCTGCTCGTCGCCTACGGCCTGCGCGGCCGCATCTTCGTCTCGACGGACGACGGCGCCTCCTGGCAGCCACGCGACACCGACACCAAGGTCCTGATCATGACCGGCACGCGCCTGCGCGAAGGCGTCGTCGTGCTTGCCGGCCAGGGCGGCAACTTCTTCATCAGCCGCGACGGCTGCCACTCGTTCCACTCCTGGAAACCCGACGACTTCGGCACCGGCGTCGCGGACATGGCCGTCGCCGCCGACGGCGCGCTCATCACCGTCGGCGAGGCCGGCGCGGTCCGCATCAAGATTCCCTGACTATGCTCGCCCGCGTTGAGGAACTGATCTTCCGCCACCGCCACCTCACCGTCGCGGTCTTTGCCCTCGCCACTCTCGTGCTCGGCTGGTTCGCCGCGCGGACGCACGTCGACGCCAGCTTCAACAAGCAGCTGCCGAGCGACCACGAATACATCCAGAACTTCAAGAAATACCAGGAGCAGTTCGGCGGCGCCAATCGCGTCGTCATCGCCCTGATCGCGAAGAAGGGCGACATCTTCACGCCCGAGTTCTTCCAGACCCTCAAGGCCGCCACCAACGAGGCCTATTACCTCCCCGGCGTCGACCGCGCCCAGGTCACCTCGATCTTCACGCCCAACGTCCGCTACATCGAGGTGGTCGAGGAGGGCCTCACCGGCGGCAACGTCATCCCGGCCGATTTCGTGCCGACCCCGGCCGGCCTCGAGCGCGTGCGGCAGAACGTCATCAAGTCCGGCCGCGTCGGCATGCTCGTCTCGAACGACTTCACCGGCGCCGCCATCATCATCCAGCTCCTCGAGGTCGATCCGCAGACCGGCAAGAAGCTCGTCTACGCCGAGGTCGCCGACGCCCTGGAGCAGAAGATCCGGCAGAAGTTCGAGTCCGACACCGTCGGCGTCCACATCATCGGCTTCGCCAAGGTCATCGGCGACATCACCGACGGCGCCCGCGGCGTGCTCGTCTTCTTCGGCGTCGCCATCGTCATCTCGGCCTTCCTGCTCTATTACTTCTCCCAGTCGCTCGCGCTCACGCTCCTGCCGCTGCTGACCTCCTTCTGCGCCGTCATCTGGCAACTGGGCATCCTCAACCTGCTCGGCTTCGGCATCGACCCGCTCTCGATCCTCGTGCCGTTCCTGGTCTTCGCCATCGCGCTGAGCCACGCCACGCAGATGCTCCGGTCGTTCCGCTACGAATACAACGTCGGCGGCACCGAGATGCACGCGGCACGGGCCTCGTTCGCGAACCTCTTCATCCCCGGCACCGTCGCGATCCTCACCGACACCGTCGGCTTCCTCACCATCTGGCTGGTGAAGGTGCCGATCATCCAGGAGCTCGCCATCACCGCCTCGATCGGCGTCACGCTCATCATCCTCACCGACCGCTTCATGCTGCCGGTGCTGCTCTCCTACACGAAAATGTCGCCGGACTTCCGCCGGCGCGTGAACTTCCGTCGCTTCGCGCTCCAGCCGGTCTGGCGCAAGCTCGTCAACTTCACCTGCAGCCCGAAGTCCTCCCTCGCCATCATCGGCGTCGCGGGCGCGCTCTGGGCCTTCGGCCTCTACCAGGCCAAGCACATCCGCATCGGCGACATGCACGCCGGCGTGCCGGAGCTGCGCCAGAGCTCGCGCTACAACCAGGACACGGCCGCCATCACCAAAAAATTCAGCATCGGCGTCGACGTCATCACCATCATCGTCGAAACCGTCCCCAACGGCGTGATCGAGCACGACGTGATGGCGCTGATCGACCACTTCGCCTGGCACATGCGCAACGTCGAGGGCGTGCAATCCACCATGGCCATCACCGATCTGGCCCGCACGATCAACGCCGGCTGGAACGAGGGCTCCCTCAAATGGCGCGTCATCGCCCGCAACAAGGACGCGCTGGCCCAGTCCGTGTCCCCGGTCGAGACTTCCACCGGCCTGCTCAACAACGACGGCAGCGTCATCCCGGTGATGATCTACCTGAAGGACCACAAGGCCGAGACGATCCAGCGCGTCATCGCCGCGGTGAAGGATTTCCGCGCCGCCCACCAGAGCGACCGGGTGAAGTTCCAGCTCGCCACCGGCAACGTCGGCGTCATGGCCGCCACCAACGAGGTCGTCGTCGCCGCCCAGTTCCCCATGGTGATGTGGCTCTACGTCGCGATCGTCGTGCTCTGCCTCATCTCGTTCCGCTCCTGGAAGGCCACGCTCTGCGTCGTGCTCCCACTCATCATCGTCTCCGACCTGGCCTACGCGCTGATGGTCTTTCTCGAGATCGGCCTCAAGACCTCGACGCTCCCCGTCGTCGCCCTCGGCGTCGGCATCGGTGTCGACTACGGCATCTACCTCTGCTCCGCGCTCATGGAGCGGATGAACGAGAAGGGCGACTCCCTCGAGGACGCGATCTGCTTCGCCTACGCGACCATGGGCACGTCGGTCGTCTTCACCGGCCTCGCCCTCTCCATTGGCGTCGGCACCTGGGCGGTCTCCGCGCTCAAGTTCCAGGCCGACATGGGCGTGCTCCTCGCCTTCATGTTCCTCGTGAACATGCTCGGCGCGATGCTGCTCATGCCTGCCCTTGCCACGTGGCTGTTCCGGGCGAAGCGCGGCGCCCTGCACACGGCGACCCGCCCGCCCTTCCCGATGACGAAGTGACGCGCATCGCGCGCCGCTCACTCGCTCCGCAACGCGAGTGCCGGATCTATCTTTGTCGCCCGGTGCGCCGGGAACACGCACGCCGCCAGCGCCACCAGCGTGAGCACGCCCGCGGTGGCCGCCAGCGTGGGCAAGTGCAGCGCCGGCACCCCGAACAACAGAGCCCGCATCGTCCCGCCGGCGAGCATCGCTCCGCACCAGCCCAGGCCCACACCGAGGGCGAGCAGACGCAGCCCGAACGCGAGGAACTGCCCGCGGATTTGTTCCGGCCGAGCACCGACCGCCAACCGCACGCTGATCTCGCGGTGACGCTGCGCGACCGCGTAGCTCAGCGCTCCATAGGTCCCGATGGCGGTCAGGAGGAGGGCCGTGAACGCGAAGATCGCCGTGAGCAACGCCGGAGAGCGGCGCGCCACGAGGCTGTCGGCGAGGCGCGTTTCCATCGGCCGCACGTCCTCGATTGGCAGGTCCGCGTCCACGAGCCGCACGGCCCGCCGCAACGTCGGTGCAAATGACTCCGGCGCCAGGCTGGTCCGAACAACGATGAACGCGCGCTGGTCCGCCCGAAGTCCGAATGGGTAGTAGACGGCACCGATCGCTTGTTCCTCGGTGACGTCGGCCTGCTTCACCGTCCCCACGATGCCGACGACCGTGAACGCCTCGCTCTCGGGCCCCTCCTCGCCACCGAAAAACAGCTTCTGCCCGAGCGCGTCGCCCCGCGGCCAATTCCGGCGCGCGAAATCCTCGTCGACCACGCACGCGCGCTCCATCCGACGCGAGTCGTCCGCCGTGAGGAATCGGCCTGCGCGCAGCGGAACGCCGAGCGCGGCGAAGTAGTCGCCCGTGACGCTGTAGGCATAGTAGCCGCGGGGGATTCACCGGCCGCGCGCACATGACCTTTCACCGTCGCCGCGCTCTTGCCGTCGTTGCCGTCCAGCGGAATGCGCGTGCTCACCCCGGCCGCCAGCACGCCGGGCTGCCGGCCTGTCGCGGCGAGCAGACGCTCCATGAAGCCGAGCTGCGCGGACTCGGTCGGGTAGCTTTTCGCCGGCAGGGTGATTCGCGCCGTCAGGATGCTCTCGGGACGGAAACCTGGCGTCGCGCGGAGGGCGTTTTGCAGGCTGAGGCCGAGCAGGCCCGCGCCCGCGAGCAGCACGAACGCGAGTGAGAGTTGCAGGATGATAAACCCGTGGCGCAGGCGTTGCGCCGCCCGATTGCTGGTGCTGCCGCGCGACTCGGTCTGCATCGCACTCGTCAGGTGCGTGCGCAGGTTGAACCACGCGACCGGAAGCGCCATGACGACGCCCAACACGATCGTCGCGGCGAAAGCGGTCAGCACCAGGCGGCGATCGAACGCGATGGTGGCACCGAGCGGCAACTGATCGGCGCCGACGACCGAGATCAATCGGAGGCCGGCCGCTCCGCCGCCGAGACCGAGCCCGCCGCCAAGCAGCGCGAGGAGCGCCGTGTCCGTCAGCACCGCACTGAACACGTGGCGCTGCGTGGCGCCGAGCGCCTGGCGCACGGCGATTTCCTTGGCACGACCGCTGGCGCGAATCAGCAGCAGGTTCACCAGGTTGACCACGCCGATGACAAGCAGGAGCAGGCCGCCGGCCTGCAGGAGCAGCAACACGGGCCGGATCGGCGCCACATGATCCCCGCGCAACGGCACTACCACGGTGTGGAATCCGGCGTCCGCCATCAGCCTCTCATCGGGCGCGCCCTGGCCGACACGTGCGTTGTGCCGGTCGACCTGGCGCTGCGCGTCGGCCACGGTGAAGCCGGGATTGAGTCGCGCAACGAGGTTCGTCGCCCCGCCGCCCGAATGCCGCGCCGCCGGCCCCGCTGCTCGAGACTCGACGCGTAAGGAAAATACAGCCGCGCTTCGGACGACAGGAAGCGGAAGCCCGGTGCCAGCACGCCCACGATCTTGCGCGCGCGGCCGTCGACCCGGAGCTCCCGGCCCAACACCGCCGGATCGGCGTTGCAGCGCTGCCGCCAGTAGGCGTCGGTGAGGATCACGACGTCGTCGGCGTCGGGCGTCGTCTCCGCCTCCGTGAACGTGCGCCCGCGCACGGGCTCGCTCCCGAGGGTGGAGAAAAATTCCGGCGTCACGAACAGGACCTGCTCGTGCTGCGTCGCGCCGTTCTGGCCGACGATCGCCGAGCCTGCGCGGTAAAGCGCCAGACTGGCGAACGCCTCGATCTGACCACGCCGCTCGTAGTAGTTGGTGATCGACGAACCGTCGCGGTCGACCCCGGCTTTCGGGTAGCTGTTGAACATTGTCACGAGCCGGTCGGCATTGGGAAACGGCAGCGGGCGCAGCAGCACCGCATCGACGACCGCGAAAATCGCGATGTTGGCCCCGAGGCAGATGCCGAGCGTCAGCACCGCCGTCACGGCAAAGCCCGGACTCCGGCCCAGGCCGCGCAGCGCCTGCCGCAAGTCTTTCCCGAGGTGGTCGAGCCAGAGCCCGCCGCGTTGCGCGCGCACGCGCTCCTGCAGGCTGGCCACGTTGCCGAATTGCCGCTGGGCCGCGTAGCGCGCCTCGTCGGGCGCCACGCCGCTCGCCCGGAGCCGCTCCGTCTGCATCTCGAGATGGATGCGCATCTCCTCCGCCATGTCGGCCTCGAGTTTGGGGCGGCGGAAGAGGGCAAGGAATCGACGGAGCATTTTCATGGGGGAGCGGGTTCCGGCCTCGCGCGGGTTCACTCGGTCCGCAGCGCGACCAGGGGATCGACCTGCGCCGCGCGCCGGGCCGGGAGGAGGAGGGCGGCGGCCGCCACGCCCGCGAGCACGGTCAACACGCCGACGTAGACCCACCACTCGTTGCCGGTCTGCCCGAAGCCGAAGAACATCGATGTCAGCACGGTCGCGGCGGCCACGGCGAGCAGGACGCCGGCCACGAGGCCCACGCGCAGTTGCCGCACGCCGTCGCGCAGCACCAGCCGCGTGATCGTTGCGCGCGTCGCCCCGAGCGCCAGCCGCACGCCAAATTCACGCGTGCGCAACCGGACGCCGAACGAGACCACGCCGTAGATGCCGATGCAGGCGAGCAGCAGCGCGCCGACACCGCAAGCGATGAAGAGTCCGGCGAACACGTTCATCCCGATGCGCTCCAACTCGACGATCTCCTGCACCGTTTGCAACCGAGCCACCGCCAATTCCGGATCCAGCGCCGCCACGGCCTGGCGCACCGCGAGGGCGAGGCGCGAGGCGTCGCCGCTGGTGCGCACGAGCACGGTCAGGGCGCGATCGGCGCGTTGCGCCGTCGGGCGATAGATCACCGCCCCGCGCGACTTGTCGCCTGCCTTCACGCTGCCGAGATCGGGCGCGACACCCACGATGGTGATCCACGGCGACGGCGGCCCGCCGCGGTTCACGATCCGGAAGCGCCGCCCCACCCACTCGCGATCCGCGCCGAAGCGCTGCACGAATTCCGTGTTCACCACCGCGACCGGAATGCCCGTGGTGTCGACCGAAGTGAAGGTTCGACCCGCGCGCAGTCCGACTCCGAGTGTGTCGAAGTAGTCCGCGGAAACGCCGTCGAGCCAGCACGCGGGCCGGTCGCCCTCGCGCGCGTAGACCGCTCCTTCGATTTCGATGCGCGTGTTCTCCGATTCGCGCAGCGAAACGGCCGACGTCAACGCCGCCGCTTCGACGCCGGGTGCGGCCTTCAAGCGCTCGACCAGCTGCTCGAAAAACCGGCGGCGCAGACCGGCGTCGTCGTAGCGCTTCCCGTCGAGACTCACCTGCGCGGTGAGCACTGCCTTCGCCTCATAGGGCAGTTCCTTGTGGTTGAACGCCATCATCACCGTCACGAAAAGTCCGGCGACGGTCACCAGGCACACGGAGAATGCCATCTGCACGTTGACCAGAGCCCGGCTGAGCTTCGACACGCGCAGGCTGCCGCCCGCGCCCTCCTTCAGCGTGTCGTTCAGGTCGACGCGCGATGCCCGCAGCGCCGGCATCAGGCCGGTGACGATGCTCGCCAGCACCGTGACGGCGGACACGAACGCGAACACGCGTCCATCGACGTTGAAGCTCATCCAAAACGGCGCGCCGCCCGTCAGGGGCGCTCGGTCATGATGTAGTCCCAGAGCGCCCGCGTCGTCCACGTGGCCACCAGCAGGCCGCCGGCCGCGCCGAGCACCGCCACGATCACGCTCTCCGTCACCATCTGCCGGATCAAGCGCGCGCGGCTGGCGCCGAGCGCGGCGCGGAGCGCGAGCTCCTTCTTCCGATCCACCGCGCGGGCCAGCACGAGATTGGCGACGTTTGCGCACGCGAGCAGCAGGACCAGGAACGTGGCCCCGAGGATCGAAGACAGCATGATGCGCAGGGCCTGCTTCACTGTGCGCTCGGCGAACGGCACCACTTCGATCTTCGTCGGGCCGGTGCGCTTCTCGCGGCCGTCCTGCGTGTCCGCATCCCAGACGAAGCCGTCGCGCGCGCCCGCGGGCGTGAGGCTCCGCGCGAGCGCGGTGAGTTGCTCGGACGCCTGCGCCGCGGTGATCTCGCGCCGCAGGCGACCGAAGACGAGACCGCCCGTGATCGGTTCATCCGCCCGGCGGGCGAGCCAGACTTCCTGGTTGAACGGAAATCCGAAGCCTTCGCCCATCACGCCGACGATCGTGCACATCTCGCCGTTCACCTGGATTTCCTGTCCGGCGATCGATTCCGCCTGTCCAAACTCCCGCACCCACAGCTCGTGGCCGAGCAGCACCGTGCGCGGCGCGCCCGCGCGTCCGTCCTCGGGCGAGAAACCACGCCCGATCGCCGGGCGCACGCGCAGCACGTCGAGAAAGTTGGGCGTCACGGTCGCGGCCGCATAGCGACTGACGAACGCGCCGGCGCGAAGATTGGCGGAGTTCGGCTGCACCAGCGCGATCGCCTCGCAGCTGTCCTGGCGTCGCGCGTAGTCGTCGAACTGGGTCGCCGGGAGGCTGACGCTCACGATTCGCGCCGGATCCTCGAAGGGCAATTGCGCGAACGCGACGCCGTTGATCATCGTGTAGAGCGTCGTCACGAAGCCGATGCCCAGCGCCAGCGTCAGCCCGGCCGCGGCCGTGAAGCCCGGGTGCTTGCGGAGCATGCGCGCGGCGAAACGAAGGTCAGCCAGCAATTCGTCGCCGGCGCGCCAACCGCGCACCTCGCGCGCCCGCTGCTGAATCGCCGCAACGTTGCCGAAAGCCCGCTCCGCCGCCTCGCGCGCCTCACGGTCGCCCATGCCGGCGGCGCGGTTGCGCTCCGTCTGCAGATCCAGATGCAGCCGCATCTCGTCGGCCATTTCGGCATGAAGGCGATCTTGGCGCAGGAACGAGACGAGGCGACGAAGGGGATTCATGGGGATCGCGATGGGGGTTTGAGGCGACAGCGGACGGGATCGGCTCAGGCTTTGCCGAGCACGAGATTGATGGCGGCGGACACGCGCTCCCAGTTCTCCGTCTCCTCGGCCAGCTGCTTCCGACCGGCGGTCGTCAGCGAATAGAACTTCGCCTTGCGGTTGTTTTCCGAGACGCCCCACTCCGACTTGATCCAGCCCTGCTCCTCGAGCCGGTAGAGCGCCGGGTAAAGCGAACCCTGCTCGACGAGCAGGACCTCCTTCGACATCTGCGCGATGCGCAGTGAAATCCCGAAGCCGTGCATCGGCTCGAGCTGCAGCGATTTCAGGATCAGCATATCGAGCGTCCCCTGCAGCAGTTCCTGTTTCTCATCCTTGGGCATGGCGGTTTCTCCTAGATTGTCTAGGAGAAGAACGGCTCTCCCCTAGACAGTCAAGGGGAAAGAAACGGTGGCCGTCGTCCCCCACGCTTTCCACTGGCCTCGCGCTCCCGGCTCGCTTTGCTGCCGGCATGCCCGCGTCCGGCGACACTCCGCTCCTCACTCCGAACCAGCGTCGTCTCGTCGGCACCGCCCTCACCTTCGCTGCGATCGTCGGGATCCTCGCGCTGCTCGTCTTCAGCCTGCGCATGGTCGGCCTGGTCGTGCAGCAGTTCTCGGGCGTCATCTGGCCGATCGCGACCGCCGGCATCGTCGCGCTGATCCTCCAGCCGTTCGTCGCGTTGCTCGAGCGGCGCCTGAAGCTGCGGCGGCTCTCCGCGGTGATCGTGCTCTACGGCGCCGCCGTGCTCGTCGCCGCCGGCCTCCTGCTCGCGATCGCGCCGGCCGTGATCGGGCAGATCATCGATTTCTTCAACTACGTGCCCACGCTCTGGCCGCATGTCGTAGCCTGGGCGGAATCCCACTTCCCGGACTGGCTCGCGCTCGTGCGCCGCTACGCGGAGAACCCCGCGATCAAGAACGCCCTCGGGGCGCTGGCCGCGCAGGCGCAGGATCTGGCGACCCAGATCGTGCCGTCGCTCAAGCAGGCAGGCGCCGGCATCTTCGGCCTCTTCGGGGTCGTGGCGTCCCTCGCCATCATCCCGGTCTACCTGTTCTTTTTCCTCATGGCGGACAGCCGCGACCCGACGCGCCGGCTCGCGGACCACTTGGTGTTCCTCCAGCCGGACCACCGCGACGACGTCGTCTTCCTGGTGCGGGAGTTCGTCGGGATCATTGTCGCGTTCTTCCGCGGGCAGCTGCTCATCGGCCTGATCATGGGTGCGCTGCTGGCCACCGGCTTCTCGATCGCGGGGCTGCGCTTCGGGCTGGCCCTCGGCGTGATCATCGGGCTGCTCAACATCGTCCCCTACCTCGGCTCGATCCTCGGCCTCAGCGTCGTGCTGCCGCTCGCCCTGCTCCAGGCCGGTGGCGGCCTGTGGCTGGTGGGCGCCTGTCTGGGCGTGTTCGTCGCGGTGCAGGCCATCGAGGGCTGGTTCCTCACCCCGCGCATCATGGGCCAGCAAACCGGCCTCCACCCCGTCGCCATCATCTTCGCGGTCTTCTTCTGGGGCGAGGCGCTCGGCGGCATCCTCGGCATGCTGCTCGCCGTGCCGCTCACGGCGTTCTTCGTCATCGCCTGGCGGCTCGTCCGCCGGAAATACCTCCAGGCGGCCGCACCGCGGGCGGACATTTGACGGCGGCCGGCCGCTTCCTACCGTCCGCCCATGCCCTGGGAGGTGCGTTTCGATCACGGAATCTGGCTGCCGCAAATCGGCTGGTGGCTTGACGCCCAGAAATCCACGCCGCGCGCCATCGTCACCCACGGGCACTCCGACCACATCGCCCGGCACCGCGAGATCGTGTGCACGCGCCCGACCGCGCGCTTCATCCAGGAGCGCCTCCCCGGCCGCCGCGAGTTCCACGTGCTGCCCTATGGACACACGGAGCAGCTGACGCTCGACTGCACGGTCACGCTGCTGCCCGCCGGCCACATCCTCGGCTCCGCGCTCGTCCTGCTGGAACACGCCACGCACGGCCGGCTGCTCTACACCGGCGACTTCAAGCTCCGCGGAGGCCGCGCCGCCGAGCCCTGCGCCACGGCGCGCGCGGACGTGTTGATCACCGAAACGACCTTCGGCCTGCCGCGCTACGTGATGCCGCCGGTCGAGCACACCGAGGCCGCGATCCTGGAATTTTGCCGGACCGCGCTCGCCGAGGGCGCCACGCCGGTGCTGTTCGCCTACGCCCTGGGCAAGTCGCAGGAATTGCTCCGCCTGCTCGACGCCGCCGGACTGCCGGTCTCGCTGCACCCGCACGCCGCCCGTTTTGCGCGGCTCTACCGCGAGCTCGGCACGGCGATGCCCGGCCACCGCACGCTCGACACCCAGGGCCATCGCGGACACGTCGTCATCGCCCCAGCGGGCGACGCGAGCCTGAACTTCATCCATCCCCGTCGCACCGCCGCCGTCACCGGCTGGGCGCTCGACGCGCGCACGCGCTACCAGCTCGGCTGCGACGCGGCGTTCCCGCTGTCGGACCATTCCGATTTCGACGAGCTGCTCGCCTTCGTCGAAGCCGTGCAGCCGCGCACGGTCTACACCGTCCACGGCTTCGCCCGCGAATTCGCCGCCACGCTCCGGCAGCGTGGACGGGAGGCTTGGGCGCTGGGCCGCGGCAACCAATTGGAACTTTCCTTGTAGCCTCCGGACTCAGACTCCACGTTCGCCCCGTGCGCTTCCGCCTCCTCCTCGTGCTCCTGCTCTCGTCGCTTTCCCTCGGCGCCGCCCCGTTCACCGGGATGGTCGACGGCGAGCGTTTCACCTACAAGGTCGGCTTCGCCATCTTCCCGCACGCCGGGGACATCGTGATCTCCGCCCAGGCGGAAAAGTCGCCCGAGGGCCGCGCGCTGATGCGGGTCACGACCGTCACCGCCTCGCGCGGCCTCGTGCGCGGCCTCTACGAGTTCGACAACGTCGCCAACGTGCTCATCGACGTCGCCTCCGGCCGGGCGCTGTCGGTTCACGAGACGGGCGAGGATCCCAAGCGCAAGACCGACTCCGAGACGATCTTCGACTACGAGAAGCGCATCGCGCACTACGTCGACCGCGGCCGCCCCGAGCGCAGCACGGACATCCCGATCCCCGAGGGCGACCCGATCGATCTCATCAGCGCTCTCGTCCAGACGCGCGACTGGAACCTGAAGCCCGGCGAAAAGCGCGACGTGTTGATGCACTTCGGGCGCGATCTCTACGCGCTCTCGATCTACGCCGAAGGCTACGAGGAAGTCCGCACTCCCCTCGGCAAATTCAAGACCCTCGTGCTCGTTCCCCGCATGGAGAAGGACCCGAAGGGACTCTTCAAGCGCGGCGGCGAGATCAAGGTCTGGATCGCCCAGGACGGCTCGCGGCTGCCGGTGCGGATGCAACTGAAGCTGAAATTCGGCACCGCTTCCCTGCTGATGACGAAATACGAGCCGCCGGCCAAGTGACGGATCGATCGCGGCCGACGCACGCCGTGGCCGTCAGCCCCTCGGTCGCACCAATCGCTCCGGCGCGATGCGAAACCGCCACGGCTTGGCCGCCCAGATCGGCCCCGCGTAGTCGACGCCTACGCGCGGGCCGGAAATCACGTGGCGCCGCGGCGCCACGATCCCGTGATCCTCGAGATGCAGGCCGCTCTCCGGCGCGGCCCAGGCGGCGTTCAGCGCGCGGTCGATACCGAGTTGTTTCGTGACACGCCCCGGTCCGACCGCCCCCTCGACGCCGCGGATCAAAATCGCCTCCGGACGCCCCGCGGGGCCGGTCACGAGATTGAGCATCTCGTGGATGCCGTAGCAGAGGTAAACATACCAGACCCCGCCCGGGCCGAACATCACCTGCGTGCGCGGCGTGCAGCCCTTGCTCGCGTGGCAGGCGAGGTCGCGCACTCCCACATAGGCCTCCGTCTCAACGATTACCCGCTCCGCCCGCCCCGCCGCGGTCGTGCGGACGAGGACCTTGCCGAGCAGCGCCCGCGCCAGCGCGACGGTGCCGCGGGCCTGCCATTTTTCGGGCGAAATCACACGCGCCATCTTCGTGATTTGACGCGCCCCGGGGCGTTCCGCAAGCTGCGCCTCGCCAGCGCGAAGCCCATTTTCACTCGGGAAAGCGCGAAGCGAAAATAAATCCTTGCACACCCTCCGGCCGCTCCCCTTATTTCGGCCCTTTGAATTTATGAAAGCCACTATCAAGACACAGGGCAAACAGTTCTCCGTCAGCGAGGGCGACATCCTCGTGGTGAACCGCTACCCGAAGACCGAAGCCGGCTCCACGGTGGAAATCACCGAGGTCCTCGCCGCTGGCGAAGGTGACAACTTCAAGGTCGGCACGCCGTTCCTCTCGGGCGCGTCCGTCAAGGCCAAGGTCCTTGAGAACAAGCGCGGCAAGAAGGTCGTCGTCTTCAAAAAGAAGAAGCGCAAGGGCCACGAGAAGAAGCGCGGCCACCGCCAGGAGCTTTCCGTCATCAAAATCGAATCCATCAGCGCCTAAGGAAACACTGCCATGGCACACAAGAAAGGTCAGGGAACATCCAGCAACGGCCGCGACAGCCACTCCAAGCGTCTTGGTGTGAAAGCGTTTGGCGGCCAGAAGATCCTCGCCGGCGGCATCATCGTCCGCCAGCGCGGCTCCAAGCACCACGCCGGCGCCGGCGTCGGCACGGGCCGCGATTGGACGCTGTTCGCCCTCCGCGACGGCACCGTCCAGTTCGACAAGGCTCACCGCACGGTGAGCGTGGTCTGAACCGCGACTTCGCTCGTTAAATTTCAAGGCGCACCCGCGGGTGCGCCTTTGTTTGGCCGGGCTTGCCGCGCCCGCGCCCTTTGCCCACCTTCCCGTCGTGTCCGACCGGCTCGACCAACTTCGCCGCCAGCGTGCGCTCCTGCAGGAGCACCTCGTCTGGCTCGATGCGGAGATCCGCGCCGCGGAAACCGCGGACGCCCCGGCCGAGACGGCCACTCCGCTGCGCTCCTCGTCGGCGGATGCCGGCCTCGATCTGCTGGTCGCGGCGCAGCAGGCGGAGCCGGCCAAATCCGCCGCCGCCGTGAAGCGCGGATGCTTCGTCGCCTTTGCCCTCGCGTTCGGCGTCCTCGCTCTGGGCGTCTACGGACTCTACCTCTACTCGCGCAGCCGGCACTGAGCGCGCTGGACGCACTGCATCGTTGCGCCCGCGCCGGGGACGCCGCTACACAAGGCCCGGATGCGCTTCTCCAAGTATCACGCCCTCGGCAACGATTACCTCGTGCTCGATCCCGCCGCCTACCCCGGCTGGACCGCGCCGACGCCCGACCAGATTCGCGTGATCTGCCACCGCAACTACGGCGCCGGCTCCGACGGGATTCTCTGGGGGCCGCTCCGCTCGACGCGCGCCGCGTTCGGCCTGCGCATCTTCAATCCCGACGGTTCCGAAGCGGAAAAATCCGGCAACGGCCTGCGCATCTTCGCCCGCTACCTCTTCGATTGCCGGAAGGTCGACGCCGCCCCCTTCACGATCGAGACGCCGGGCGGCATCGTGAGCGCGCACGTGCGCGACAACGGCGCGCTCGTCACCATCGACATGGGCGGCGTTTCCTTCCGCAGCGAAAAAATCCCGGTCGCCGGTCCGCCGCGCGAGGTCGTCGGTGAGAAGCTGCGCATCCAGGACCGCGAGTTCACCTTCACCGCCGCCACCATCGGCAACCCGCACTGCGTCATCCCGCTCGACGAGATCTCCGAGTCGCTCGCCCGGCGCTACGGCCCGGACATCGAGGTGCATCCGGACTTTCCCAAGCGCACCAACGTCCAGTTCCTGCGCGTGATCGACCGCGCCAACATCCAGATCGAGATCTGGGAGCGCGGCGCGGGCTACACCCTCGCCTCCGGCAGCAGCTCCAGCGCCGCCGCCGCCGCCGCCCACCGTCTCGGGCTGGTCGATCGCCACGTGACCGTCCACATGCCGGGCGGACGCATCGGCATCGAGATCGGTGACGGATGCGCGATCCGGATGACGGGCCCGGTGACCCGCGTCGCCGAGGGCGAGCTCCACGCGGAGCTTTTCACCACCCAGGTCTGATCCGCCCGCGCGCACGACGCGCGCATCTCACGACACAACGAAAAAGCCGGAGCGCCAGGCTCCGGCTTCGGATCACAATCGGATTCGCGCGGCGGCGGGCTCAGTATTTCACCGAGCAGCCGTAGGGCGCCGTCGAGGCGTGCGTGACCGGCTTGCCGGCCTTGATCTCGGCCAGCGCGGCCTTCACGTAGTTGGTCGCCTTGGCGATGTCGTCGGGATTCGCCGAGCGGATGCTGTCGATGCCACCTTGGTAAAGCAGCGTCCCCTCAGGCGAGATGATGAAGAGGTGCGGCGTCGTGCGCGCATCGTAGAGCTTGCCCACCTTGCCGTCCTGGTCGCGGAAGTAGCCCGTGGCGGTCGCACCGACGCGCTGCTGCCAGGCTTTCGCGCGGGCCGCATCGAAGTCGCCCTGCTTGCCGGCGGCCGCCGAGTTGATCTGCAGCCAGACTGCACCGTCCGCGGCCGCGGCCTTCTGCGTGTCCTGCATGTTGGTCGATTTCTCGTAATGTTTGATCACGAACGGGCACTCGGGATTGACCCATTCGAGCACGACGATCTTGCCCTTGAAGGAAGAGAGCGAGTGCGATTGGCCGTTCAGGTCGGTGAGGGTGAAGTCGGGCGCCGGTTGGCCGACTTCGAGCGCAGCGTGGGCGACGGCGGCGGCGGACAGGGCCGCCACGAGACTGAGGAGGGAGGCAAGTCGGTTCATGGGAATGCGGCCTACCAAACCCAAGTTCCGCGCGGCGTCAAAGCTCCGCCCGGTGGAACGGACCGGTGGCGTTTCCACCCGGAGAATGCGCCTTGCCCGATCCCGCGGGCGTCCTACGGTCGGACGCGCGACGATGCCGCCTCCTGCGCCCCCCCTCCCACGCTCCGTCCGCGACTGGATCATGCCGCCGCTGGTGTGGGTGAGTGCGCCCCTGGCCGTGTTCACAGTCGCGTTCATCGGCCGGCTCTGGGGCGAGTGGACGACCAACCCCGATCTGTCGCACGGGATTTTCGCCCCGCTCGTTTTCGGCCTTCTCCTCTGGGAAGGCACGCGCCACGGCACGCCGCGCTGGCTGCCGCACTCGCCCTGGCTTGGCGGCGCGGCCCTGACCGTCGCCTTGCTGGGCGTGGCGCTTTTCGGCGCCGCCGGGCTGCTGGCGGCCACGGTCGGCTGGGCGCATGCGCTGGTGGGCTTCGTGCTGGCGATGGCGCTGGTCGTCCTGTGGGGCGGCGCGCTGCTCCTGCTGTCGAGCGACCGCGTGCGCGCGCTGCCGTTCAATTGGACGATCCTCACCGCCCTCGGCCTGTGGCTGCTCGCCGCGCCCCTGCCCGAGGGCACCTACCGGCGCGTCATGCTGACCCTCCAGCATTCGGTCACCACCGGCGTGCTGGAATCGCTGCACATCCTGGGCGTCCCGGCCCGGCAGATGGGCAACGTCATCGAGCTCGCCACGACCAGCGTCGGCGTGGAGGAAGCGTGCAGCGGGATCCGCTCGCTCATCTCGTGCCTCTACGCGGGGTTCTTCTTCGCCGCGTGGCTGGTGCGCGGAACCGGCCGTCGCGCGGTCCTGATCGTGATCGCGCCGGTGCTGGCGATCGTGATGAACTTCATCCGTTCCCTGACCCTCACGCTCATGGCCAACGCCGGAACCGACATCACCGGCTTCTGGCACGATGCCACCGGCTACGCCATCCTGGGCCTCACCGCGCTCGTCCTCGCCGGACTCGCGAGCCTGCTCGGTTCGCCGCCGCCGGCTCCGGAGAAAGCCGGTGAACCGGCCATGGCGCGCCCGGCCCCGCCCCGTTTCCTGCTCGGCGGATTCGCCGCGGTCGCGTGCCTGGCGCTCGGCCTGGGCGTGCTTTTCGCCTCGTTCCATCGCAGCGGCGCGCGGACCGCTCCGGCCGTCGCCGCGATCGCCTCGGAGGCGCTCATCCCCGCGTCCGCCGCGGGCTGGCACGTGGAGACGGCGCGCGACCTCTACCGCTTCTCGGGCCTGCTCCGCACGCGCGAGCTGGCGGAGCGCTCCTACTTCCGCCGCACCCCGACGGCGTCGTGCAGATCACGCTTTATATCGCCCACTGGGCGCCGGGCGACGCGTCGGTCAGCTCCGTCGCCTCGCACACGCCCGACGCCTGCTGGCCGGGTGGCGGCTGGGTCCCGGGGCGCGTCCCGGACCCGCAGACCCGCCTGCAAGTCGCGGGCCGCACGCTCGCCGTCGCCGAGCACCGTTTTTTCATGCAGGGCCAGCTGCCGCAGCACGTCTGGTTCTGGCACGTCTACAACGACCGGGTGATCAACTACCGCGACCCCTACTCCGTGTCCGCACTTTTCGAGATCGCGTGGCGCTACGGCTTTCGTCGCGACGGGAACCAGTATTTCGTCCGCTTCTCCAGCAACCAGCCGTGGGAAAAGATCGCGCAGGAGCCGCTCGTGCAGGAGATTTTCACCCGCCTGGCCACCATCGGGCTTTCGCCATGATTTTCTCCACCACCCGCCAGGAACGCCGGATCCTCGGCTACATCGCGTTGCTCCTCGCCCTGGGACTCGTCGGGCTGTGGCTGCTGTAAGGCGGGAAGAAACCAGTTGCCAACCGTGTCGCACGACCAAGGCTGCATCCGCCTGCGCCCCCGGCGCGTAAACCGATGAAATGTGCACGGCCGATCTCTGCGCACCACCGCCCCACTGGCAAATCCGCCAGGCCGGCGCGCCTGTCCGCATGACGCCCGCCGCCCCAACTGAGGCCGCCGGTGATCCGGCCGCCGAGCATCGCGCCCTCGCCGCCGCCCTCGCCCGAGGCGACAAAGCGGCGCTGGGCCGGCTTTACGACCTGCTGGCCAAGCCGCTCTACTCGCTGGCCTTGCGCGTCACCAACGACCCGGCCGAGGCGCAGGACGTGGTCCAGGACGTGTTTCTCCAGCTCTGGAACAAGGCCGCCGACTACGAGCCGAGCCGCGGCAATTATTTTTCCTGGGCCGCCACCCTCACTCGCAACCGCGCCCTCGACCGCGTGCGCATGCGGGCGCGGCGCCAGGAGATCGTCCAGGCCTCGGCGCCGGACATCCTGCCCGCCGACAACGCCGACCTCGATTCGAGCGACAGCCTGTGGCTGCGCGAGAAGGCCACCGCCGTCCGCTCCGCGCTCGGGGCGCTGCCCGCCGAGCAAAAGGGCGCCATCGAACTCGCCTTCTTCAACGGGCTCACCCAGCAGGAAATCGCCCAGAAGCTGGGCGAGCCGCTCGGCACCGTCAAAGCCCGCATCCGCCGCGGCCTGCTCCGGCTGCGCGAATCCCTTTCCTCCCGGCTATGATCGACGAACGCCAAGAGGAACTCGCCGCGCTCTACTCCGCCGACCTGCTCGACGGCACGGCGAAGGCCGCGTTCGAGGCCGAGATCGCCCATCGCCGCGAGCTGGGCGTCCTCGTCGCCGAACTGCGCGAGGCCAACACCGCGCTCGCACTCACGACGCGCCAGGTCGCCCCGCCCCCGCGCTGAAGGCGCGCATCTTGGGCGCGATCGACGCTCCGTCCCGCACCGTAGCGTCCGCCGCGGCGCAGCCGGACAACGTCGTCCCCTTTTCCCTCGCGCGGCTCGCCCCGTGGGGCCTGGCCGCCTGCCTGGCGCTGACCGCCGGCTTCCTCGGCCTGCGCCTGGTTTCGCTGCGCGCGGAGAACGCCGCCCTGCGCACGGAACGCGAGCTCGCCGAAGTCGCCTACAAGATGGCGCAGACGCAGCTCGGCGAACGCACCGTCCTCGCCGAGAAGGTGATCGCCGACCTCGGCGCCCGCCTGAAGCACACCGAGGACCTCAGCCGCCTCAAGATCACCGCCCTCGCCTCGCTCCTCGGCAACACCCCGGAGGCGAAAGCGATCGCCGTCTGGGACCCCGAGCAGCAAAGCGGCCTGCTCACCGTCGAGAAGCTGCCCGCCATCGCCGCCGAGCAGGACTACCAGATCTGGGTCATCGACCCGCAGTATCCGATCCCCGTCGACGGCGGCGTGTTCAAGCCGGACTCCACCGGTCACGCCGTGCTCACCTTCAAGGCCGACAAGCCGGTGAAACAGGCGGCGGCGTTCGCCATCAGCCTCGAGAAAAAAGGTGGCGTGCCCAAGGCCGAGGGACCGCTCGTCCTGCTCGGCAAACAGTAACGCGTTGCGGAACGCCGCGCGGGCTGGCGAGCATAATTTCGCCCCGGGAAAGTTGGCTCTTGTCACTCGGCGGACCGCCCAGAGACTCGCGCGCGTATGATCATCAAACCGAAGGTTCGCGGCTTCGTCTGCGTGACTGCGCACCCCGCTGGCTGTGCTGCTCACATCCAGCAGCAGATTGATTACGTGAAGTCCAAGGGCCCGATCAAGAACGGCCCCAAGAAGGTCCTCGTCATCGGTGCCTCCACCGGTTTCGGCCTCGGCTCGCGCATCACCGCCGCCTTCGGCTCCGGCGCCGCCACCCTCGGCGTGTTCTTCGAGCGCCCCTCCGAGGAGGGCCGCCCGGCCACGCCGGGCTGGTATAACACGATCGCCTTCACCCAGGCCGCCCGCGCCGCCGGCCTCTACGCCGCAAACGTCAACGGCGACGCCTTCTCCGACGAGATCAAGAAACAGGTCATCGAGACGATCGCCCGCGACCTCGGCCAGGTCGACCTCGTCGTCTACTCGCTCGCCTCGCCGCGCCGCCAGCACCCGCGCACCGGCGTCGTGCACAAGTCCACTCTCCAGCCGCTCGGCGCGCCCTACACCAACAAGACCGTCGACACCGACAAGGGCATCGTCAGCGAAGTCACCATCCCGCCCGCCGACGAGGCCGGCGTGGCCGACACCGTCGCCGTCATGGGCGGCGAGGACTGGGAGATGTGGAT
This sequence comes from Oleiharenicola sp. Vm1, assembly GCF_047777955.1. GTDB lineage: Bacteria > Verrucomicrobiota > Verrucomicrobiia > Opitutales > Opitutaceae > Didemnitutus. The sequence goes on along the minus strand of NZ_CP180537.1, from coordinate 2,418,463 downwards.
GCAGGCGCTGCTCGACGCGAAGCTCCTCGCTCCCGGCGCCACCGCGATCTCCTACTCCTACATCGGACCGGTCCACACCTGGCCGATCTACAAGGACGGCACCATCGGCCGCGCCAAGATCGACCTCGAGCGCGCCGCCAAGGCGATCGACGCCCAGCTCAAGGCCGCAGTCGGCGGCCGCGCCTTCATCTCCGTCAACAAGGCGCTCGTCACCCAGGCCAGCTCGGCCATTCCCGTGGTGCCGCTCTACATTTCCATCCTCTACCGCGTCATGAAGGCCAAGGGCCTCCACGAGGCCACGGTCGAGCAGATGCAGCGCCTCTTCGCCACGCACCTCTACAACGGCAACCAGCCGAAGTTCGACAGCGAGGGCCGCGTCCGCATCGACGACTGGGAGATGCGCGACGACGTCCAGGCCGAGGTCTCCAAGCTCTGGCCGCAGGTCACGACCGAAAACCTCGCCCAGCTGACCGACATCGAGGGCTACCGCACGGAATTCCTCAAGATGTTCGGCTTCGGCCTGCCCGGCATCAACTACGACGCCGACGTCGAGCCGCACCTGCCGATGCTCTGAGCCGCCGCGGCGCGTCATGCGAGTCGTCGTCCAGCGCGTCGCCCACGCCCGAGTCACTGTCGAAGGCCGCGTCACCGGCGAAATCGGTCGCGGCCTTCTCGTTTTGCAGGGCATCGTGCCCGACGACACGGCGGCGGACGGCGAGTGGCTTGCGCAGAAACTGGCCCGCCTGCGCATCTTCGAGGACGCCGAGGGCAAGATGAACCTGTCCGTCGCCGACATCGCCGGCGGCATCCTGGTCGTGAGCCAGTTCACCCTGCACGCCAGCACGGCCAAGGGCACGCGCCCCTCGTTCAACGCCACGGCCCGGCCAGAGGTCGCCCGCCCGCTCTACGAGCAATTCCAGCAGCAGCTGGCCGCGGCCCTCGGGCGACCGGTCGCCACCGGCGAATTCGGCGCGATGATGCAGGTCGCCCTCGTCAACGACGGTCCCGTCACGCTCATCATCGACTCGAAGGCCCGGGAGTGAGCGTCAGCCGCGCAGCAGCGGCTTCACGTCGTCGTTCTTGAGAATACGGGCGGTGTAGCCGAAGGTCCCCTGCTCGAGCACCTCCCGCGCCGCCGCGTCCAGCCCGCTGAGCGCGGCGCGATAGAGCGATGCCGCGAGGCTGACGCGGCGCACGCCGGCCGCCTCGAGCTCGCGCAGCGTGAAACCCGCGCCCGGGATGCTGGCCATGAGGTTGACCGGCTTGCGCACCGCCGCGCAGACCCGGCGGATGTCGTCGAGCTGGCGCAAGCCCGGCGCGAACAGCACGTCGGCGCCGGCCGCCTCGTAGGCCTGCAGCCGCCGGATCGTCTCGTCGACGCCTCCGCCGCCGGCATGCAGCAGGTTTTCCGCCCGCGCCGTCACGACGAAGGGAAAGCGAGCGCGCGCGCCGCCGCGACGGCCGCCGCCACGCGCTCCGCGGCGAAGCCGATCTCGAACAGCGGCGCCTGCAGGTCGCCCGTGAAATCCTCGATCGAACCGCCCGCCAGGCCCGCGGCCGCCGCGAGGCGGATCGTCTCGGCCACCGTCTCCGGCGCCGCGCCGAAGCCGTTTTCCAGATCGGCCGACACGGGGATCTCGACCGCGTTCGCGATCAGCCGCGCGTGCGCCAGCGCCTCGTCGCGCGTGAGGGCGTTGTCGGCCCGGCCGAGCAGCGCCGCGGCCGCCGCGCTCGACGTGGCCAGGGCGCGAAACCCGCGGGCTTCGAGCAGGCGGGCCGAGGTCGCATCCCAGGGATTCGGAACGACGAAGATGCCCGCGGCGTGCAGATCGCGAAACGCGCGCGCCTTGTCAGCCAGTCGAGTGTTCATGGTCCCGTTCTTCGCCTCCGCGTGGCCGGAGACGAGCGCGAAGTGCCGCCGCACCGACACAGCGCCGCGCATTTTCACTCGGCCCGGGCCGTTTGCTCCGTCGACATTTGGCAGGCGAACGGCTTCCCTCTTCTCATGCGTTTCCTGTGCCCCCTCGCCCTGGTGGCGATGTCCCTTGCCGCGGCCGTCGGCCTCCGCGCCGACGACGATCCCAGTCTCCGCTACTTTCGCGACCTGGCGGAGACGCGGAACTACACCCTCGGACGCCCGGTGTCGGCCCGGCTCACCCCCGACGGCGAGCACGTCATCTTCCTGCGCGCGCAGCCGCGCGACCCCACGCTGCGCCTCTACGAATTCACCATCGCCGACGGCAGCGAGCGCGAGCTGCTGTCGCCGGAGCAGATCCTCGCCGGCGGCGAAGAGCAGCTCACCGCCGAGGAGAAGTCCCGGCGCGAACGCCAGCGGCAGAGCCTCCGCGGCTTCACCGCCTTCCAGCTGACCAAGGACGGCACACGCCTGCTCGTCTCGCTCTCGGGCAAGCTCTACCTCGTCAACCGCGCCGACCTGAAGTTCACCGAATTGCCCGGCCAGAACTGGATCGATCCGCGCTTCTCGCCGGACGGTCGCTTCGTCGCGGCGGCGAAGGATCGCGAGCTCCACGTCATCGAGCTCGCGACCAACCGCGCGCGGCCGCTCACGACCGGCGCGACCGCCACGCTCAGCCATGGCGTTTCCGAGTTCGTCGCCCAGGAGGAGATGAAGCGCGACGAGGGCTTCTGGTGGTCGCCCGATTCCGCCACGCTGCTTTACCAGGAAACGGACGAGAGCGAGGTCGAGACCCGCTACATCGCCAACGCGCTGCACCCGGAGGAGAAACCCGCCGCGTTCGGCTACCCGAAGGCCGGCTCGCCCAACGCCCGCGTGCGCCTCGGTCTCCTGCCGGCCGCGGGCGGCGCAACCACCTGGGTGCAGTGGGACGCCGCGCGCTACCCCTACCTGGCCCGAGTCAACTGGACCAACGCCCGCGCACCGCTGACAATCCTGGTGCAGAACCGCGAGCAGACCGAGCAGGTGCTGCTGGCCGTCGACCCGCGAACCGGCGGCACGAGCGAGATTCTCAAGGAAACCGACCCGGCCTGGCTCAACCTCGACTACGAGTGCGAGACCCCGGTCTGGACGAAGGACGGCTCACGCTTCCTCTGGACGACCGAGCGCCGCGGCGCTTGGCAGATCGAGCTGCGCGACGCCGCGGGGCGCCTCCTGCGCGAACTCACGCCCACCAGCTTCAGCCTCCGCGGCCTGGTCGGCATCGACGAGACCGCCGGCGTGGTTTTCGCCCGCGGCAGCCTCGACGCCCGCGAGGTGCACCTGTGGCGTTTCCCACTCACCGGCGGTCCCGGTTCGCCGCTCACGCGCGACGTCGGACACCACGGAGCCACCATCGGCGAGAACGGCCAGCGGCTGGTGCACACCTTCGACCGCTTCAACGGCACCTACGGCGTCGACGTCATCGACGGCAACGGTCGGCCGCTCGCCGTGCTGCGCACGGTCGCGGAACCGATGCCCCAGCGCCCGACCACGGAGCTGACCCGGACCAAGAGCGCCCCGTCCTTCGACGCCGCCATCACGCGGCCGCGCAAGTTCGAGGCCGGCAAGAAGTATCCGGTGATCCTCTCCGTCTACGCCGGCCCGACGGCCAAGCGCGTCAACGCCACGATCCGCGACTACCTGCCCGACCAGTGGATGGCGGATCAAGGCTATGTCGTCGTCCGCCTCGACGGCCGCGGCACGCCCTGGAAGGGCCGCGACTGGGAGCGCGTGATCAAGGGCAACTTCATCGACATCGCGCTCAACGACCAGATCGCCGGCCTGACCGCCCTCGCCGCGCAATACCCCGAGCTCGACCTCGCGCGCGTCGGCGTGACCGGCTGGTCCTTCGGCGGCTATTTCAGCGCCATGGCCACGATCCGTCGTCCGGACTTCTTCCGCGCCGGAGTCGCGGGCGCCCCGGTGGTGACGTGGGAAAACTACGACACGCACTACACCGAGCGCTACCTCGGCCTGCCGCAGGCCCATCCCGAGGCGTATCGCGTCAGCGACGTCACGACCTACGCGAACGAGCTGCGCCGCCCGCTGCTGCTGATCCACGGCCTCACCGACGACAACGTGTATTTCCAGCACACGCTGCAGCTCGCCGACGCGCTGTTCATGGCCGGCCGGCCCTACGAGCTGCTGCCGATGCTCGGCACGCACATGGTCAGCGACCCGGTGGTGAAGCTGCGCCAGCAACAGCGCGTCATCGAGTTCTTCAACCTGAACCTCAAGGGCGCGCAATAGGCGCGCCCGCCGTGCGCCGCGCTCACTCGTGCGCGTAGCGCGGCACGGTGGCGGGGCGGCCGTTGTCCTTGGGCCCGAGCTCGAGGATGAACGGCGCGGCGGTCTTCGCCCACTCCGTCGGCTTCACGTAGCTGCTCGCACCGTCGGACCACGCCTGGCGCAACATGTCCGTGTCGATCACGCCCGGATTCAGCGGCACGGCGGCCATGCCCTTCGGCAATTCCTGCGCGAGCGCCTGCGTGAGCCCCTCGATCGCATACTTCGATGCGCAATATGGCGCGACCTCCGGCGACGTGCTGCGGCCCCAACCGGAGCTGAGCGTCACGATCGTGCCCGTGCCGCGCGCGATCATGTGCGGCGCAAAGTGACGGATGACCGTGGCGACGCCTTTGACGTTGATGTCGATCAGTCGATTGAACTCCTGCGCCGGCACTTTCCAGAGCGGCGCCGGCTGGTTCATCACCGCCGCGTTGCAGATGAGCACGTCGGGCGCAACGTCCGGTCCGCACAGCTTCGCGGCCCAAATCGAGACCTTGGTTTCGTCGGTCACGTCGACGACGGAGAAATCATGCGGCGCCGGATGCGAGAAGCGCAGGTCGAGGATCTCCGCGCTGCGTCCGCAACCCGCCACCGTGTGCCCGTTGGCGATATACCACTCGGCGAGCGCGCGCCCGAGTCCCTTGGTGCAGCCGGTGATGACGATGAACATGAGGAGTTGAGGGTCGCTGGTTGAGTGTGGAGAGACCCAATCCGTCTTCTCTCAACCCTCAACTCTCAACTCAAAACTGGCGCGCCTCAGCGCGACTGCAGCCGGATCTTGTTCAGGCCGTTCTTGCGGCAGATGTCCATCGCGCCGGTGATGTGGCGCAGCGGCGTGTTCTCGTCCGAGCGGATGAGGACGGTGATGTCCTTGCTGATGCCGCCGACCTCGTGGATGAGCTTCTCCAGCTCGTCGAGCGACACCTTGCGGCTGCGCGCGCCGGACTGGAAGGTGAACTCGCCCTCCTTCGTGATCGTGATGGTGAGGGAGTCCTTGAGCTCGCTCTTGCCCGCCGTCTCCACCTTCGGGAGCGTCAGGTTCATGGTCGCCACCGAGCGGAACTGCATCGTGACGAACGCGAAGAAGATCAGCATCACGAGCACGTCGATCAACGGCACGAGGTTCATCTCGGGCCGCTTCCGGCGGCGTTGATGGAGGCCGCTCATGACTGGCGATTGCGGCTGAGCACGCGCTCGAGGAGCACGTCGATCTGCACGGCGTAGTTCTCGACCTTGCGCTGCAGGTAGCCGCCGCCGACCAGCGACGGGATGGCAATGCAGAGACCGATGACGGTCGCGGAGAGCGCGAGGGCGACGCCCTTGGTGAACGCCACCGGGTCCGGCAGGCCGGTCTCGGGCGAGATCTGCGAGAAGACCTGCAGGAGGCCCGTGACCGTGCCGGTGAGGCCGATGAGCGGCGCGGCGGCGTAGATGACGTCGAGATACGGGATGCCGCGCTCCATGCGGTTGATCTCGAGGCGGGCGAAGGCCTTCACGGCGTCCGGGTCGTCCTTGTGCTGCTCCGCGTAATCGAGCACCCGGGCCAGCACGGAGTGCTTGCCGCCGGCGAAGGGCTTGTTCTGGAAGACGGCGTCGACCAGGTCGTCGGGCAGCACGGCCGCCTTGCGGAGGGCGTAGATGCGTTCGCAGATGATGAACACCGCGGCGATCGAGCAAAGAGCGAGTGGATAGATCAGGAGGCCTGCGCCCCGGAAGACGTCAAACATGGGAAGATTTGGAGTGAACCGGGCGGTAAGACTCGCACAAGCAGGAAAAGGTTCATCTTTCCGTCCGGAATTTTCCTATGACGTTCCGCCCGGCCAGCCGGTTGCGGGGGTTCAGGATCCTTTCCGCAACTCGGCGGCGAGTCGGTCGATCTCGCCCTCGATCTGGCTGCCCTTCGGCACGCGCAGGGTGCGGCGGGCGCGATCGAGCGCGTTCAGGGCGTTCGCCACCTCGCCCCGCTGGCGCAGGTGGTCGACGAACGGCCGGACCACCTTGTCGAAGAAATCGATGCCCGCGCCGCCGCCGTAGGTATCAAGCAGGCGCTGGTAGGTGCGAAACTGGGTGGAAATGTCGTCGGACTGCAGGCTGCGTTGGAGCATCTCCCCCGCCTGCTGGTAGCTGAGGTCGATCCGGTTGCCCTGATACTTCCGCACCAGCCGCTGCTCCTCGGCCGCCGCCAGGCTCCTCGCCGCGCTCGCGCAGGCTGGCGACGAGCTGCCGCCCGAAGGCCAGCTCGAGATCCGGATAGCGTCCGAACGCCGCCATCGCCTCGCGCAGCGTGCCCTCGCGCTCGCGCCGGTCGACCGCCGCCGCCGGCTGGGCGGCGATGAGCACCTGCCAGGCGTGGAGATTGCGCCGCTCGCGGTTGACGGCCTCGCGCGCAGCGCGGAGGGCCGCCGCCGGGTTGCCGGCGCGCAGATACTCCTGGGCGAACTCGGCGTGGATCTCGGAGAGCTGGTAGAGCGGCAGCGCCCGGAAGCGCTCGGAAACGAACGCGAGCTCGTGGTCGGTCATCTCGCGCCACGTCTGCGGGTCGCGCACCAGGCCCGCCACGAACTTCTGCTCGGCGTAGCGCCCGGCGTCCATCACCCAGCCGTTGGGCGACAGGAAGCCGAACCAGGCGTGCCGGCCGTCGAGCCCGGCGCCGCGGAAAAGCAGCGTGGGCACGCCGCGGGCCTTGCCGGCGTTGGCGGCGAAATACGCTTGGTCGACGCAGATGCCTCCCTCGCGCAGGATCGATTGCAGCGAATAATCGGCACCCGGCCACGTGAACTGATTCTTCACCACCCGGTCCTGGCGGTAGCGGACCATGTCGTAGGCCTTCGCCAGTTCCGACAGCGGAGGGGTGACGTTCTGCCGCGCCCAGACCAGTTCGGAAAACGGCGTGCTCGTATCGACCACGAACTTCAGCTCGGCCGCGGGCAGATGCTTCAGCTGGTGCGCGGCGATGTTCGCGCGGTCGAGCTTGACCCAGTAGTTGAAGGCCGCGAGCGGGTCCGGCAGGCGGCGCGGCAGCAGCCGCGCGCTCACCTGGCCGTGCGGCCAGTCGGGCGGCGGCGGCACGTCGTAGACGACGGCGATGGCGAGCGCGAGCGAGGCGTAGTCGGCGAAGTCGGCCGCGGCCCCGGCTCGGAGCCGGGCGAGAAGCGCGAGCACCTCGCAAGGGTTGTCCTGCGGCGACAGCGTCGCGAAGAACTCCTGGGAAAACGCCGGGCTGCCGACGAGCCAGCGCTGGAGTTCCGGGCTGAGCAATCCGCTCAGCGAGCCCGCCGGCAGCGCATACTGCAGCGGCATGTTGGCGTGCGCGCCGCCGGCGGTCTCGACCGCCTTGATCCAATCCTCCAGCGCCTGCCGGCGCGGCGTGCCCAGGAGCCGGGCCCAGCGGTAAAGCAGATACCATGGCGCGGCCCCGGCCGGCTCGCGCTCGTAGGCGGCGAGCGCCGCGGCGCGAAGCGCCGGCACCGCGCGCCCCCACCCGTCACGCGCCGCCGCGGCCACGAGCGCGTCGAGCCGCGCGGCGGACGGCGGACGCGCGAGTTCATCCGCCGGAATCGACGCCTCCTGCGCGCCGAGCGGCACGAACAGGAGGGCGAGGATCGGGAGCAGTCGCACGCCGGCAGGAAAGCGGGCGGCGCGCGACGCGACAACAAAAAGCCCGCCGGGGTGCGGCGGGCTGAAAGCGCTCAAGGCGGGGACGCGCTCAGGACGACACGCCGGTGTCGGCGGTGGGCGTCTTCTGCTTGAACTCGAGCTTGTCGCCGTTGCGCACGACAACGATCGGGTCGCCTTCCTTCACGTCGCCGCGGAGCATGGCCTCGGCGAGCGGGTCCTCGAGGTAGTGCTCGACGGCCCGGCGCAGCGGGCGCGCGCCGTATTTCTCGTCGTAGCCCTTCTCGATGAGCAGGAGCTTCGACTCGGGCGAGAACTCGAGGAGGATGTGGCGCGCGGCGAGGCGCTTGCTGACCTTCGTGACCTCGATGTCGACGATCTTGATCAGCTCCTCCTTGCCGAGCGGCTTGAAGACGACGAGGTCGTTGATGCGGTTGAGGAACTCGGGCTTGAAGACGCGCTTGGCCTCCTCGAGCACCTTTTCCTTGAGCTTGTCCTGGTCGTGGAAGTCCGATTTCGCCGCGGCGGCGAAGCCCATGGTGGTCTGGTTCTGGATCAACTTCGCGCCGACGTTGGTCGTCATCAGGATGATCGTGTTGCGGAAGTCGACCGTGCGGCCGAGCGAGTCGGTCAGGCGGCCGTCCTCGAGGATTTGCAGCATGAGCTGCACGACATCCGGGTGCGCCTTCTCGATCTCGTCGAAGAGGACGACGGAATACGGGCGGCGGCGAACCGCCTCGGTGAGCTGGCCGCCCTCCTCGTAGCCGACGTAGCCCGGAGGCGAGCCGATGAGGCGCGAGACGGAGAACTTCTCCATGTATTCGGACATGTCGATCTGCACGATCGCGTCCTGCGAGCCGAAGATCTGCGCGGCGAGCTGCTTGGCGAGCTCGGTCTTGCCGACGCCGGTCGGTCCGAGGAACATGAACGAGCCGATCGGGCGGCGCGGATCCTTGAGGTCGGCGCGGCTGCGGCGCAGGGCGCGCGCGATCGCGACGGTGGCGGGATCCTGGCCGATGATGACCTTCTGGAGTTCCTGTTCGAGGGTGAGCAGCTTCTCGCTCTCCTTCTTCTCGAGGCGGCTGAGCGGGATGCCGGTCCAGTCGGAGACGACCTGGGCCATCATCTCCTCGTCGATGACGACGCGATGCTCGTCCCGGGTCTTCTTCCACTCCTCGATCATCTGCTCCTGCTTGGCGCGGAGCTGCTTCTCCTTGTCGCGATATTTCGCGGCTTCCTCGAAGTGCTGGGCGGCGATGGCCTGCTCCTTCTGGGCGCAGACCTCGTCGATCTCCTTGGTCATCTCCTCGATTTCCGGCGGGCGGTTGAGCGAGCTGATGCGCGCGCGCGAACCGGCCTCGTCGAGGACGTCGATCGCCTTGTCGGGCAGGAAGCGGCCGGTGATGTAGCGATCCGAGAGCTTGGCGGCGGCCTCGACGGCCTTGTCGGTGAAGGTCGCCTTGTGGTGCTCCTCATACTTGCCGCGGATGCCCTTGAGGATGATGACGGTGTCCTCGACGGAGGGCGGCTCGACCTTCACGCTCTGGAAGCGGCGGTCGAGGGCGGAGTCCTTCTCGATGTATTTGCGATACTCGTTGAGGGTGGTCGCGCCGATGCACTGCAGCTCGCCGCGCGAGAGCGCGGGCTTGAAGATGTTCGAGGCGTCCATCGCGCCCTCGGCGGCGCCGGCGCCGACGATGGTGTGCAGCTCGTCGATGAAGATGATGACGTTCTTGGCGCGCTTGATCTCGTCCATCACCGCCTTGATGCGCTCCTCGAACTGGCCGCGGTATTTCGTGCCGGCGACCATGAGGGCGAGGTCAAGGGTGATGACGCGCTTCTCCGCCAGGATCTCGGGGACGTTGCCCTTGGCGATCTCCTGGGCCAGGCCCTCGACGATCGCGGTCTTGCCGACGCCGGCCTCGCCGACGAGCACCGGGTTGTTCTTGGTGCGACGGCAGAGGATCTGGATGACGCGGCGGATCTCGTTCTTGCGGCCCACGACCGGGTCCATCTCGCCCTTGCGGGCGAGTTCGGTGAGGTCGCGGCCGAAGGCCTTCAGGGCCGGAGTCTTGACTTCTTTCTTGTCCTCGGGGCTGGAGCGCGAGGAGGACGGCTCCTCGCCGCCGCCACCCGCCCCGGCCGCGCCGGCGCCTCCCGCCCCGCCCTCGCCGCCCTGGCCGGCGGAGAACTGCGGGTCGAGTTCGCGGAGGATCTCGTTCCGGGTCCGCTCGATGTCGATGTCGAGCGACTTCAGCACGCGGGCGGCCACGCCCTCGCCCTCGCGGAGGAGGCCGAGGAGGATGTGCTCGGTGCCGACGTAGGAATGGTTGAGGGCCTTGGCCTCCTTGCCGGCGAGCGCGAGGACCTTCTTCACGCGCGGCGTGTAGGGGATGCTGCTGGCGGGCGTCTTGCTCTCCTGGCCGGTGCCGACCTGCTTCTCGACCTCCCCGCGGACGGTTTCCAGGTCGAGGCCCATCTTCTGCAGCACGCTGACGGCCACGCCCTGCCCGAGCTTGATCAAGCCCAACAACAGGTGCTCCGTGCCGACGTAATTGTGGTGGAAGCGGTCGGCCTCCTTGCGAGCCAGCGCGAGCACTTGCTGCGCGCGCGGCGTGAAGTTGTTCATGGGTTCCATGTGGGCTTTCGAAAGTAAAATCGGTTACTTGGTGGCGTTACTGAAGTCCGGACCGGGCACTTTGGCAAATTCCGCCCGGAGCAGCTGGCCGCGCATGACGTCGCGCTGGCCGGCCTCGACGGACTCCTTGACGGAATGCTGGATGTGCCCGGGCTGGCATTCGATGAAAAGGCGGTCGATGACCGCGCGCTGGGTGTCCGGGAAGATGCCGAGATCGATGCCGAGGCGGATGAGGGAGAGGAGGTTCATCGCCTCGCCGGAATTGAGCAGGAAACCGTGCTGGAGGATGCCGTAGGCGCGGCCGATCTTGTCGAAGAGCTTGGTCTGCTCGCCCTCGAGGAGCTTCTCGCGGGCGTTCAGCTCCTGCTCGATGATCGTGTTCAGCACGCCGGTGAGGTGCTTGATGATGTCCTCCTCGGTCTCGCCGAGCGTGGTCTGGTTCGAGATCTGGAAGATCGAGCCGCTCGCGTCCGAACCCTCGCCGAACAGGCCGCGCACCGCCATGCCGAGCTGGTTGACGGCGCGGACGACCTTTTCCATCTGCCCGGAGATCACGAGCGCCGGCAGGTGCATCATGGTCGAGGCGCGGATCGCGGTGCCGAGGTTGGTCGGACAGGCGGTGAGGTAGCCGAGCTGCGGGTTGAAGGCGTAGTCGAGGTGCTCCTCGAGCTCGGTGTCGAGCGCGTCGATGGTGTTCCAGACCTTCTTGAACTGGAAGCCGGCCCGCAGGACCTGGATGCGCAGGTGATCCTCCTCGTTGATCATCACGACGCAGGACTGGTCCTTGCTGATCACCATGCCGGCCCCGGCCTTGGCGTGACTGAGCTCGCGGCTGATAAGGTGGCGCTCGACGAGGATCTGGCGCTCGAGCTCGGAGAGGTCCTCGACCGCGACGGCGAGCCCGCGCTTCATCTGCGGGAGCGACGAGACGGCCTGCAGGCAGGTGCCGAGGACTTCGCGGCGCTGCGCCTCCTTCGCCCAGCCGGGAAACGGCAGGCGGGCCAGGTTGCGGGCGAGGCGGATGCGCGTCATGAGCACGACCGCGCTCTTGCTGGCCGAGGTGTCGGTCAGCTCGGAAGGGGCGGCGATGAGATCGTTGATCTTCATGTCAGCTGGGCTGGCGCGTCTTCTTGCCGACGGCCTGGCGGACCTGCGTGATCTCGTCGCGGTAGCGCGCGGCATCCTCGTAACGCTCGGTCTTGATCGCCTGGTCGAGTTCGCTCTCGAGCTGCGTGAGGCGCTCGTAGAGCGACTTCCGCTCGATCGCCTTCTGCGGGATCTTGCCGATGTGCGCCGTGCCCTTGTGCATGCTGTCCAGCACCGGCTCGAGCGTGGCGGCGAAGGCCTCGTAGCAGGCCGGGCAGCCGAAGCGCCCGGTCTTCTTGAAATCCTGCTGGGTGAAACCGCAGACCTCGCACCGCAAATCGCCGCGCGGCTCGGGATTGAGCGAGGCCTTCACGAGGAGATCGGCCAGCGAGAAGCCGCTGGGATCGGTCACGCCCTTCGCCTGGGCGCACGCCTCGCACAGGTCAACCTTGTGGATCTTGTTGTTGACGATCTGGGTGAGATGGACCGTGGCCGGCTTGGAACACAGGTCGCATTTGAGAGAGTTGGCCATGTAAATTCGTGGAGGTGACGCGGTCAACAGCAAGCCCGTCGTTTGAACGCCGGTGGCCCGCCGGACCGCTGTCCTTTGACGATTGTGAAAATGCCCAAACTCACTCGGGAAGCAAGTGCGCAGTCCTCTCCGCGTGCGGCATCGTTCGGCCCCGCCGACGACGCCGACAACCGCGTCCGGGACGCAAGCCCGCCGCGCCGGTCCTGCGCCGCGCGGACCGCGGCGCTCAGAGGCGCACCCCTTCGCGGGTGACGCGCTGGCGGAACTCCGCGAGGAGCCGGTGCGTGACCGGGCCGGGCTTGCCCTGGCCGATGACGCGACCGTCGAGCTTCACGACGGGAATCACCTCGGCGCCCGAGCCGGTGAGGAAGCACTCGTCCGCGCACCAGACATCATAGCGCGTCAGGTTCTGCTCGGCGATCGGCAGGCCGAGCGTGCGGGCGATGTCGAAGATCGTGTCGCGCGTGATGCCCTTGAGCGCCCCCTGCGCCGCCGACGGCGTGTAGATCGTGCCCTTGTGGACGATGAAGACGTTGTCGGCCGTGCATTCGGCGACATAGCCTTGGTCGTTGAGCATGATCGCCTCGAGCGCGCCGGCCTGCCGCGCTTCGATCTTGCCCAGGATGTTGTTGAGGTAGTTCAGCGACTTGATCGTCGGCGGCAGCGCCGCGGCGTTGATGCGGCGCGTGGGCACGGTCACGATCGCCAGGCCGTTGTCGTAATACTCCTTCGGGTAGAGCTGGATCGTGCTCGCGATGATGAACAGGCTCGGCTTCGCGCACAGCCACGGCGCCAGCCCCAGATCGCCCACGCCGCGCGTCACCACGAGCCGGATGTAGCCGTCGCGAAGATTGTTCCGGCGGCAGGTTTCGCAGGTGGCCTCGATCAGCTGCGCGCGCGTCAAGGGCAGGTCCAGCAGGATGGCCTTGGCCGAGTATTCGAGGCGCTCGAGATGCTCGACGAGCCGGAAGACGTTGCCCTCGTAGAGGCGGATGCCTTCGAAAATGCCGTCGCCGTAGAGAAGGCCGTGATCGAAGACTGAGACCTTCGCGTCCGCCGCGTCCACATACTTGCCGTCGAGATAAACGATCATTCCCGCACCCAAGCGCGCTCGTGTCACAAAGGCGAGAATGGGCTTGCGGTTATTTTTCCCTATGACTCGACTCGCGTCCTCTTGCTATGCTTCTTGGCGACCGCCGCAACGCAGGCTTCACGCTCATCGAGCTCCTCACGGTCATCGCCATCATCGGTATCCTCGCCGCCCTGATTTTCCCCACCGTCGGCAAGGTGCGCGAAACCGCCCAGCGCACGGTCGACGCCAACAATCTCCGCGAGATCGTGAAGGCCGCGCAGCTCTACGCCGCCGACAACAACGACCGCCTGCCCGAGCCGCAGGCGATCGCCGCGCAATACCCCGGTCTCGGCCAGGGCCCGTTCGCCTGGGCCGGCATCCTCGCCCAGCGCGGCATCCTGAAGGACCCGACCTTCTACTTCGCCAAGAACGACCCGCAGTTCAACGGCACCTACCCGACCGCCATCGTCAGCGCCGCCAGCAACACCACGCTCGACGCCTCCTTCGCCACCAACCGCGTGCTCTCCTTCGAACTCGTCGGCGGCCTGCGCATGGGCGACGGCCCGACGGTCCCGGTCGCCTTCACCCGCGGCCTGCTCGCCACCGGCCAGTGGAGCGCCGAGAACGGCGCCTATAAGGACACCGGCGGCCACATCGCTTTTCTGGGCGGCAACGTCCAGTTCTACCCCAACACCAGTGAGGCCGCCAATCAGCTCACGCTGAACAACGGCCGGAAGGGCAGCAACGTGCTGCAGGCTCTGCCCTTCAACAGCACTGCAGCAGGCAATCCGAGAGTCTACGCGACGCCCCCGGCCGGAGTCGGCACCCTAGCCGGCACCCCCGCCGAGCGCGCCTCGTAGGCGATTAGTCAGCACAGACCCGCCATTGCTTTCGGCTAAAAACAAAAGCCCGGCCCGCACAGGCCGGGCTTTTTTCTTTTCCTGCGCCCGCCCGCGCCTACGTTCGTCCGCTTCCCGGCGCGCTGCGCCCGGCATGTGGCCTCCCCCATGCCACGCGACAGCCTCGCCCTCCCTTCCCTTTCCCGCCAACTTCACCCCGTGCCGACCGTCCCGCCCTTCCCGTCCGACGCCCCCCGATCTTCGTTGTCGGCCACAAGAACCCCGACGCCGACTCCATCTGCTCGGCCGTGGCCTACGCCGCCTTCAAGGAGGCCCGCGGCGAAAAGGGCTACGTCGCCGCCCGCTGCGGCAACTCCAACGCCCGCATCGACGCCATCCTCGCCCGCTTCCACACCCCGCTGCCGCTCTACCTCGCCGACGTCCACCCGCGCGTCCAGGACGTCATGGTCCAGGACGTCCACAGCCTCGCGGAAAACGCCACCTGCGCCGAGGCTCTGGAGTTCATCGACCGCTACAGCCACCGCGTCGTCCCGGTCGTCGACGTCGCGCAGAAGCTCGTCGGCACCATCGGCACGCCCGCCCTCGCCCACGCCTTCCTCCCGCAGATCTCCGAGCCCAAGCGCATGCGGCTCGTGAACACCGACCTCCACTCCATCGCCCGCACCCTGCGCGCCGAGGTCGTGCATCTCGGCGCCACGCCCGAGCAGGTCGAGGAGCTCTACGTGCGCATCGGCGCCATGGACATCGCCTCCTTCTGGCGCCTCTCCCAGGCCGAGGGCATCCCCGCCGAGAAATCCATCATCGTGGTCGGCGACCGCAGCGACATCCAGCAGCGCTCCATCGAACTCGGCGTCCGCCTCCTCGTCATCACCGGCGGCAAGCGCGTGCACCCCGCCATCGCCGACGCCGCCCAGGCCCGGGGCACCACGCTGTTCATCAGCCCCTACGACTCCGCCACTACCGCCTGGCTCATCCGCACCGCCGGCCGCCTCGCGCCGATCGTGGACCGCAACTTCGCCACGGTGAACGCCGACAGCCGCCTCGCCGACGTCCGCCGCAAGGTCGGCGGCTCCGCCGCGCCCGCCTTCATGGTCATGGGCGACAACGGCCGCCTCGCCGGCATCCTCACCAAAACCGACATGCTCAAGCCCGTGCCGACGCGCCTCGTGCTCGTCGACCACAACGAGCTCACCCAGGCCGTCCCCGGCGCGGACGAAGTCACGATCACCGAGATCATCGACCACCACCGCCTCGCCCCGATGGCCACGCCGCAGCCGATCTTCTTCCTCAACGATCCCGTCGGCTCCACCTGCACCATCGTCGCCGACCTCTTCCGCCGCTACGGCCTCAAGCCCACGGCGGACCTCGCCGGCCTCATGATGTCCGGCCTCATCTCCGACACCCTCCTGCTCCAGAGCCCGACCTCCACGGCCAAGGACGCCGACATCCTCGCCTGGCTCGAGTCCCACGCCGACATCAAGGCCAAGGCCCTCGCCGAACTCATCTTCAGCTCCGGCTCCGTCATCCTCGCCAGCCCGCCCGCCAAGGTCGTGCGCTCCGACTTCAAGATCTACGACGAGGAGGGCACCACCTTCTCCGTCTCCCAGGTCGAGGAGCTCGGCTTCGACAACTTCTGGGCCCACGCGAAGGATATCTCCGCCGCCCTCGGCGAGCTCCGCGACGCCGAGAAGCTCAGCTTCGCCGCGCTGCTCGTCACCGACATCAACACGCAGAACTCCCTCCTCCTCGTGAAGGGCGAGCCCGAGTTCATCCGCAAGATCTCCTACGCCCACGTCGAGCAGGACGAAATCTTCGACCTCCCCGGCGTCGTCTCCCGCAAGAAGCAGCTCATCCCCTACCTCACGAGCCTGCTGCGGGAGATGCGGGGCTAGCGCCGACGCACCGGCGGATCGCCGCCAAACTGCGCCATTGCATCCCGGCGGCCGCCTCCGCAACGTGGCGACTCCTATGTCCGCCGAGAACACGTCACCCGCCACGCCCACGCCCGCTCCGAGCGACTTCATCCGCGACATCGTCGCGCAACATGTCGCCGAGCAGCGTTACGCGAAGATCGTGACGCGCTTCCCGCCCGAGCCCAACGGCTACCTCCACATCGGCCACGCCAAGTCCATCTGCCTGAACTTCGGCCTCGCCCGCGAAAACGCCGGCCAGTGCAATCTCCGCTTCGACGACACCAATCCCGTCAAGGAGGACGTCGAATACGTCGAATCCATCACGACCGACGTGAAGTGGCTCATCGACGGCTGGGCGGACCACTGCCTCGGCTTCAAGGCCAAGGGCACCACGCCCGCGCCGCAGACCGTGAACGGCAAAACCGATTTCCATCTGCCCGCCGTCGATCCCGCGCAGATCAAATCCCACCTCTCCGGCGACAAGGTCGAGCCGTTCTTCGCCTCCGACTACTTCCAGCCGCTCTACGACTACGCGGTCGAACTCATCAAGCGGGGCAAGGCCTACGTCTGCGACCTGACGCCGAAGGAGACCGACGAATACCGCGGCGCGCCCGACAAGCCCGGCCGCAATTCGCCCTACCGCGACCGCAGCATCGCCGAGAATCTCGATCTCTTCACCCGCATGCGCGCCGGCGAATTCCCCGACGGCGCCCGCACGCTGCGCGCCAAGATCGACATGGCCTCGCCCAACGTCTGGTTGCGCGACCCGCTGCTCTACCGCATCCGCCACGTCGCGCACCACCACGCCGGCAGCGGCTGGTGCATCTACCCGCTCTACGACTACGCGCACTGCCTCAGCGATTACCTCGAAGGCATCACGCACTCCATCTGCACGCTCGAGTTCGAGGTGCACCGCCCGCTCTACGACTGGATCCTCGAGTCGCTCGAGCTCCCGCGTCCGCTCCCGCACCAATACGAGTTCGCGAAACTCAACCTCGCCTACACGCTCGTCTCCAAGCGCAAGCTCCTGACCCTGGTGAACGAGAAGGTCGTCGCCGGCTGGGACGACCCGCGCATGCCCACGATCTCCGGCCTCCGCCGCCGCGGCATCCCCGCGCCCGCGCTGCGCGAGTTCGTCACCAGCGTCGGCGTCACCAAGGCCGATTCCCTCACCGAGGCCGCGGTCTTCGAGAACATCGTCCGCAATTACCTCAACGGCACCGCCCACCGCCGCCTCGCCGTCCTCAAGCCGATCAAGGTCGTCCTCACCAACATCCCCGCGGGCGAGGTCGTCCTCTGCGACGCCACCAACAATCCGCAGGACGAGACGCCGACGACGCGCAAGATCTCACTCACGCGCGAGGTCTACATCGAGTCCGACGACTTCGCCGAGGTCCCGCCGCCGAAATATTTCCGCCTCAAGCCGGGCGGCGAGGTGCGCCTGAAATACGCCTGCATCATCAAGCTCGACGAGATTGTGAAGGACGCCGCCGGCGCCATCACCGAGCTCCGTTGCACCGCGCAGCTCGACACGCGCGCCGGCCAGCCCAACGCCGACAAGAAGGTCAAGGGCACCATCCACTGGGTCAGCGCCGTGAAGTGCGTCGACGCGGAGGTTCGCCTCTACGACCGCCTCTTCACCGTGCCGGAGCCGGCGGCCGAGGAGGATTTCCTCAAGGTCGTGAACCCGAAGTCGCTCGAGACCGTCACCGCCAAGCTCGAGGTCTCCCTCGGCACCGCCACGCCGGCGGAGCACTTCCAGTTCGAGCGCCTCGGCTACTTCACGCTCGATGCGAAGGATTCGCGTCCCGACCACCTCGTCTTCAACCGCACGATCACGCTCAAGGACACCTGGGCCAAGTAAGCGCTCGCCTCGGCAGGGGCCGTTGCCCCCAACGGCCCTTCGAGGGTGCTTGAGGGCAAGCGCCCCGCCTAGTCGTCACACCGCAGTCGATGAACCCACTCCCGCCCCTCGACGCCATCGAAGCCCGCGTGCTCGGCGCCCTGATCGAGAAGGACCTGACGACGCCGGACTACTATCCGCTGTCGCTGAACGCGCTGGTCAACGCCTGCAACCAGATCAACAACCGCGAGCCGGTGATGGCGCTCGGCGAGCCCGACGTCACCCGCGCGCTGGACAAGCTCCGCGACAAGCGCCTCGCCGTCGTCATCACCGGCGGCGACAGCCGCGTGCTGAAGTTCGCGCACAAGGCGCGGGAAGTCTTCGAGCTCTCGCGCCCGGAAGTCTCCCTGCTCTGCCTGCTCCTGCTCCGCGGCCCCCAGACCGTCGGCGAACTCCGCGGCCGCAGCGGCCGTATGCACGAATTCGCCGATCTCAACGACGTGCAGGCCACGCTCGGCCGCCTCGCCCAGCGGGAAAACCCGGAGCAGCCCGCCCTCGTCGCGCTGCTCCCGCGCGCGCCCGGCACGAAGGAATCGCGCTATGCCCACCTGCTTTCCGGCGAACCGGTTGCGCCCGCCGCCGGCGTCGCGCCGGATCA